>BLLU01000247.1 GCA_011959105.1 Lachnospiraceae bacterium
GGCGGACGGACATGCATCACCGGGATTGTGTGCTTTGGGGGAATAAGCGGAACTTAAAATAGGAGGAAATAAAAATATGAGACATCTTATGAGTCCCCTGGATTTCACCACCCAGGAACTGGACAGGCTTTTTGACCTGGCCAATGACATCGAGCACAACAAGGCCAAATACGCCCACGCCTGCGGCGGCAAGATCCTGGCCACCTGCTTCTATGAGCCCAGCACCCGCACCCGACTGAGTTTCGAATCCGCCATGACCCGCCTGGGCGGCAGCGTCATCGGCTTTTCCGATGCAGGCTCTTCCTCCGCCTCCAAGGGGGAGAGCGTGTCCGACACCATCCGGGTTATCTCCTGCTACGCCGATATCTGCGCCATGCGCCATCCCAAGGAGGGGGCGCCCATGGTAGCTATGGAGCATTCCCAGATTCCGGTGATCAACGCAGGGGACGGCGGACATCAGCATCCCACCCAGACATTAACAGATCTGCTGACCATCCGCAGCCTGAAAGGCTCCCTGAGCGGCTTTACCGTCGGCCTGTGCGGCGACCTGAAATTCGGCCGTACCGTACATTCCCTGATCCACGCCCTGGTGCGCTACGAGGATATCCGCTTTCTTTTCATCTCCCCGGAAGAGTTGAAAGTCCCCGACTATATCACGGAGATGCTGAAAACCAGGGAAATCTCCTATGAGGAAGTCACCAGCCTGGAAGATGTGATGCCCCGGCTGGATCTGCTGTATATGACCCGGGTACAGAAGGAACGCTTTTTTAACGAAGAGGATTATATCCGTCTGAAAGATTTCTATATTCTGGACAAGGCCAAAATGGCCCTGGCGGGACCGGACATGTTGGTGCTCCACCCCCTGCCCCGGGTTAACGAGATCTCGGTGGAGGTGGACAACGACCCCAGAGCCGCTTACTTCCGGCAGGCCCAATACGGCGTTTATGTGCGCATGGCCCTGATCCTGACCCTGCTGGAACTGGCATAAAGCAGAGGCCGGGAAATTCACAATCATCTGCAATATTGTTAGAAGGGAGATATCATATGTTAAACGTGGGAAAAATTGAGGAAGGCTTCGTGCTGGACCATATCAAGGCCGGAAAGAGCCTGTCCATCTACGAACACCTGGGCCTGGACAAGCTGGACTGCACCGTGGCTATCATAAAAAATGCCCGCAGCAACAAAATGGGTAAAAAGGATATTCTGAAAGTAGAATGCGACATCGACATGCTGGACCTGGACGTGCTGGCATACATTGACCATAACATTACTGTAAATGTCATAAAGGACGGAGAGATCGTGGACAAAAAAGACCTGGTGCTGCCCCGGCAGATCAAAAATGTAATCCACTGCCACAATCCCCGCTGCATCACCTCCATTGAGCAGGAACTACCCCACATTTTCTATCTGGCTGACCCGGTGAAAGAAGTATACCGCTGCAAATACTGCGAAGAAAAATACACTGAACGGGCCAAGAAAAAGCTATAGCATCCCAAGCGTAAAACAGGCGTCCATCCACCGTTTTCGGTGTATGGACGCCCTTTTTAAGCACTGCCTTTATTGTCGTTCATCCAGATAAATCTGCACCCGCTTCTGGATAGCATCTACTACCGTATCCAAGTCTTTGTCTGAATGAAAATAGCTGTCCGCATCTTCCATCACAAGGTTAAAGACTTCCTCCGAATCAAAAGCCATGGGCACAGCTTTCCCCAATAGTTCCACATACTCTTCCAGATAGGAAGTTCCATCCGCTTTCGCCGGTAACTGATAACCGGTGTTGTTTGTGGATTTCCAATAGTATGTTTTACCCGCCTCATTGTAGGCGACCTGAGCGCTTGGTATATCGGCCCTGACGCTGATGGACTGGGACAGAAGCTGCTGGCTCTCCAGACTGAGCAGGTAGTTGACCAGCTCCTTCACTCCTTCTTTCTCCATGGCGTTCTGATTGACCACCAGCATTCCCTTATCCACCAGGAAGTGACTGCCTCCCGCATCGGAGGGATAGCCCACCAGATTCGCGTTATCACCCAATTTCTCGCAGGTCTCGCTGAAAATCTTCATATCCCACACCATGCACTCCACTCCCAGATACCCCCCCGAAACCAACGGCGCAGTGCGGTCGTATAGCGTGCTGTTGTTTTCGGCCTTTTGGGTCATATCCTTAACTGTCTTCAGGATTTCCCGGAACTCCGGACAGTCAAAACTGCTCACCCCATCCTTGATGAAAGGGGAATTCGGGATGTCCATTCCCATCAGAAAATACAGGTTATAAGCGTATTCATCCTGACCGGATATATCCACAAACAGACCTTCGATATCGTCCTGTTCAGCAAGCAGGGACAGTATATCCCGGGTGGTCCAGCCATCCTCCTGCCAGTAGGCCCTGGCGGTCAGGAGCGTTCTGACATACACCGACAGGGGAACCGCATACAGGCCGCCCTCATAAGTTCCCGCCTGAACGGCCCCCGGCAGCAGAACATCCAGAGTATCCTGGGAAAGAAGCTGCCCCAGTTCTCCCAGCGCTCCGTTGGCCTGCAGGGCCTTCACATTCTGTCGGGGCAGATACAAAAGATCCGGCCCCCCTCCGTTGGCCACCTCCAGCAATACTCTGTCGGCCTCCGCCTCCTGAAAAGCCGCCTGATATTGAATTCCGAAGGAGGGATTTTCCCTGCCAAAGCTGAGCACCCTTTCCGAGAAGAAGGAACTCTCTCCATACAGATTGGCCACCTGTATTTCCCCCTCCGCCGCAGGCCGATCCTGGGAGAGCGTCAAAATATATCTCCGGGCTTCATCCGTTTTCGTTAACAGCAGTCTGAGTCCATTCCCTGCGGGCATCACCGCCATTTCCAGCGCATCCGCATAGCCGGCAACCTCGTCCAGTCTTGCCAGCAGCTTTCTCTCGCCTGTGTCAGTATCCCAGCTTACCAGTTGATGATCCGCAGCGTAGTACAGCATGTTTCCCCACATGGCGTACCATCTCTGGACATTTTTGATTCCCTGTAGAGAATGGCGGTTTGCTTCCCCCGTATCCGGATCCAGCTGAACCCACTCCCATTCTCCCGGCACGCCGCAGACAAGAATCCTTTTTCCATCGGATGTGCGGAAACTCTGGCTGCCTGCGCCGTTTTCCGAGGGATAGGCATAACTCCCTGCCAGCTTTCCTTCGGCATCCAGCATATAGACAGTCTGTCCGTCCACATCGTCTATGTACACATTTCCCTGACTGTCGCTGCCCAGGAACAGAACGGCGTACGCAAGTCCCTCCCGGATGCCGTTCTCCCGCAGGATGTCTGTCAGTTCCACCTTATTCTGTATCTGGCCCCGGCAATCCGTATACACAGCATAGGATCGGATCTCCTGATCATCCTGGGCACTCCTGCCGCTGACCCAGAATACCAGTCTGTCATCGTTTACCACATCCATTCCCTGTATTAAGCCGCCTTCTATCTCCCAGACGCCGGTGGACAAGGAGACCTGTTCTCCCGCCCCAGTGTCCCCGTTAATCTTTTGCAGAGAAGCACTTACGGTATCCTGCTGTCGATACGAGTCCAGCACATAGAAATCGTTACCCCAGGCAAGCTGAAGACAGGTATGAGCAACCGTTTCCCCGGGCTCCCTGTACTCTACGGATATATTGTCATTTACATACAAGAGCGCATCCTTCACAGCTCCTGCTGTCGGAAGTCTCTTTTCCTGCCAGTCCGTCTGGGGTTCTGGAGTTGATGTCTGTTCGGTCCCGGCTGTTTCCGCTCCGGTGGCTGCCGTCCCATTGGGACCCGGCTCCCGTCCGCAGGCGGCAAGCAGGAGACAGATGCTTAACAGAAAACTTATTTTTCTTAATACTTTATGTCTCATCGCTATCCTTTTCCCATATTTCTGAAATATGGACAAGCCAACGGCTTTTCTGTGACATTGTGCCAACGGTTATCAATCCGTATCCAAATTCTGCCCATGTCCATGGAATCCAAGGCTGGCATGTTGTTAGAACGTCAAATCAATAGTCTATACCACAGAGGCTATGCTTTTCATGGTAATAGGTGTCGCCTCCTATTACATAGCCGCAATCTGTGCACATCAGAGTGGTCTTATCAACCCACTTTGAATAACTGCAAATCTGCGGTCCCTGGCTTGCCTGCAGGGTGACAGTATGGTTGCTCGTCCTATAATCCACCGTTTCTCCAAACCATTTTGTATTATGATGCATACAGGCCCCTCTTGTACTGGCAGATGCCATCATTGTCATTCCGATGCACAAGATGCCGACACAAGCCGCCGAAATCAATTTCATGCCCACTCTTTTCTTCATAAATGTTTTTCCTCCTTTATGTTTACATTGCCGCCAGCCCAGATATTACTGCAAAACACCTTTTGGATACATCATAATAATACCGTATCTTTTTCTTTTTGTCAATTATTCCATTAAATATATATGATTACTAAAACTTTCTCAAATTATATCGCATATTATTTATTAATTCAAAAAGACCATCCGGCAAAACCGAATGGCCTTTCCCAACTTCTATATTCAGGCCCTCATCAGACCATCCACGCTCAACACCACACCGGTGATATAGGAGGCCTTCTCCGACGCCAGAAATACAAAGGCGTTGGCAATGTCCTCCGGCTGTCCCAGACGGCGCAGGGGGATGCGGGCGATCATGGGGTCTATCACTTCTTTGGGCACTGCTTTCATCATATCCGTCTCCGTGATACCCGGCGCCACCGCATTCACACGGATGCCCTTAGGGCCCAGTTCCCGCGCCAGAGAAAGGGTAAAGCCGTTCACGGCAAACTTGGAGGTGGGATAGGCTACCCCGCTGGGCTGTCCCGATATGCTGACCATGGAGGAGGTGTTTAGAATCACGCCGCTGCCCTTCTTTTCCATAAGATCGGCCGCCGCCTTGGAACAGTTGAAGGTGCCCTTTACATTCAAATCCATCACTTTGTCAAAAGTCTCCTCCGTATAACCGGAGAAAGGCGTACTCTCCGAGATTCCCGCATTGTTCACCAGGATATCCAGACCGCCATACTGCTCTGCCACCCGGTCAAACGCCGCCTTTACATCCCCAAAACTGCTGAGGTTGGGCCAGATGCCCTCCACTTTAGCTTCAGGGAACTCTTCCTTCAGCTGAGCCACGGCCTTGTCCGCCGTCTCCTGTCTGCTGGCGCACAGCACCACCGCCGCGCCTTCCTGCAAAAACGCTCTCACTGTGGCAAAGCCGATGCCCCTGCTTCCGCCTGTCACGATTGCTACCTTGTCCTTCAATACCATAGCGCCCTCCTGCCTGTTTGAATTTTTAATAGTATACGCATTTTATTATAGCCGCACACAGGGCCACTGTCAATTTTCTTTCAAGGAAAAGACCGATTCTCTGGTAAAGTCTTACAGCGCCCCAAAACTCCCTTGTCATACTCCGTGAAAAAGAATAAAATAGAAAAGCGTTGTAAGAAACTTGTAAGAAACACCCTGCTGTTTTTGTAAATATTTAGGTTTATCCTGATACCAGCTTAAGAGAAACAGCTACATTTTTTTTCGGAAAGGGACAACATGAGCGATTGCGTGTTGGTCGTGGACGACGACCGGGAGATTGTAAAAGCCATCAGCATCCTGCTGGAAGGAGAGGGCTATGAAGTGCTGAAAGCCTATGACGGGCTGCAGGCCCTGGATATTCTTGCCGCCCGTCAGGTACGGCTGGTACTCATTGATGTGATGATGCCAAGGCTGGACGGACTGTCGGCAGTGCTGCGCATTCGGGAGAAGCAGAATATCCCCATCATCGTGCTCTCCGCCAAGAGTGAGGACAGCGACAAAGTGCTGGGACTTTCCATGGGCGCGGATGACTATGTGTCCAAACCCTACAATCCCCAGGAGTTGGCGGCCCGGGTGAAAAGCCAGCTGCGCCGCTACACCATGCTGGGAGATATCAACGCCGGGAACTGCGTGGAAGAAATCAGGAACGGACGGCTTGTATACCGCACAGAGGAAAAAGCCCTCTACGCGGACGGAGAACCCGTCAAACTCACCGCCACGGAGACCAGGATCGTAGATCTGTTCATGCGCAACCTGGGACGGGTGTTTCCCGCCGAGGAGATTTATCGCCGGGTATGGGACGAGGAGGCTTTCGCGTCTGAGAACACCGTGATGGTACATATCAGGCGCATCCGGGAAAAAGTGGAACTGAATCCAAAAGAGCCAGAATATATAAAGGTGGTGTGGGGCATTGGATACAAAATGGAAAAACAGAAAAAAGGGAATTAGTTTTATGATCTTCTTCGCAGGGGCCAGCCTGACGCTGGGCGGCACGGTCAGCCTTCTGCAAAATCTGCCGGGTGATTTCTCCTGGAAGTACCCGGACAGGGCACTGCAGGACGACTACCAGCAAAGTTCGCATTTCAGAGGGTATATCTCGGGCCGTCTGGAGACCTTTCTGGCCATGGCTACAGACTGTTTTGGCAGCCATTATTACGGTTACGATTGGGGGACTTATTTCTCCCCCGGTTCTTATGGGGACAATGTTGTGGAGGCAACGGCTTATTCGGATATCCCTGTGGAACTCTACGAAGGTATATCCGAGTATAGGCAGCTGCAGCTGGAGCCCTACGAGTGGATCTACAATCAGAATGAGGAAAAATGGGAATTGGAGCTGGGTGCGGAACCCCTCACGGAGGAACAGCGCCGGGAGCAATACAGAAAGGCTGCCCAGCAGTACCATGACAGCATCAAACAGGACGAGAACCTGCTCTACTCCATATCCTATGACGGCAAGGTTCTCTACACCAATTCGGAACTGCTTCCCCAGGAGGACAAATTGACCGCGCCGGAGGGGTACAATTTTCTGCTGCAGTATGCGGAGGGAAAAGTACGGATTTTCAAGGACGGTAAGGAACTGGATGTCTACGGGGACGGCTACTATCGGGACGAGAGCGCGTGGTATGTACCCGGCTACCGCAATTTCCCGGCAGATGAAGAGATGAAAAAGGCTGTGATCTATATGGCTGTAGCCAAAGAACCCGTATTGTATTCGGAAAGTTCCTACGGCAGAAGCGGCTACCGTCAGATGGACAATTCCCTGTACTGGATGCAGTACAACACAAGAGAAAGCAGAAAGACACTGATCCGGGACATGATATACCTGGGGACAGGGCTGGCACTGCTGCTGGCATCCTTCCTGTGCCGGAAGTCCAAGCGGGAGGCGGACGCAGGCATCGCCCGATTTACCGGAAAAATATGGTTTGAGGGCAAGATCCTGATGGGGCTTCTGATCCTGTACCCCCTGTTCCTAGGCTGCGTCATATGGCTCTCCGAGAACTATGGCGACTATATCAATGAAGCCGTCTACTGGGCAGAGGCAGAATCCTACGACTATGCCCTCTCCTATACAATCCGCCCTCTGGGCCAGGCTCTGTGTCATCTGCCCGCTCCGATATGGGTCCTCCTTTTCTGGCTGCTCTATCTGGCCGTCAATGACCTGCGGCGCAACAGGAAAGTATGGACGCACGGGCTGGTGGCCAGGCTGTGCCGGGCCTTTACTGCCCGGGATCTGCGGGAGCCCCTGCCTGTGAGGACGGCCCACCGCAATGGGGCCGCCTTTGCCGCGGCTGCTGTCTACGGACTGCTGATGCTGGCGGGCGGAATAATAGGATTTACCCAGGGAGGCAGAAACACCATGGGCGTCTTGTGGGGCTTGGGCAGCCTGTTCTTTCTGATCTTGGTGGGATTTCTGTTGCTGCAGTACCGGATCGGCGTGAAAAATATGGAAACCGCCAGAGATCTGGAGGCATTGTCAATCCGCATCCGGGACATCCGCAACGGGAATTACGCCGGAAACTGGGACGGAAATGCCTCTGAAAGCGAAGACGGGAACCCGGGCACTCCCCTCTCAGGCCATGACCTGGAGGACGCCATGGCGGAACTGGAAGACATCCGGCACGGCATGGCCATCGCCGTGGACGAGCAGATGAAGAGCGAACGCATGAAAGTGGAATTGATCGCCAATGTCTCCCATGACATCAAGACGCCGCTTACCTCCATCATCAGCTATGTGCAGTTCCTGAAAGAAGAGAAAGAACTGCCGGAGCATGTGCGGGACTATGTGAAAATCCTGGATGAAAAATCCCAGCGGCTGAAAAACATGGTGCAGGACGTGTTTGCCGTGAGCAAGGCAGCATCCGGGGAGCTCCCCATGCATATGGAGGAACTGGACTTTTGTAAGCTGCTGCGCCAGACTCTGGCGGATATGGAAGAGCAGATTGCAGGCAGCAAAGTCACTTTCCGCACGGAACTGCCTGAGACACCGGTGATGATCATGGCCGACGGCCAGCGGATGTACCGGGTATTTCAGAATCTGTTCCAGAATGCCATACAATATTCCCTGGACGGTTCAAGGGTGTTTGTAAGCCTGCAGAACGACGGACAGCTGGCTGTAGCCAGCGTTAAGAACACCTCCCGGCAGGAACTGGATAAGGACAAGGATTTCACGGAACGCTTTGCCCGGGGAGACTTAAGCCGCACGGACGGCGGCAGCGGCCTGGGACTGTCCATCGCCCAGAGCTTTACGGAAGCCTGTGGCGGCAGCTTCAGCTGGGAAACCAATGCGGATCTGTTTGTAGTAACGGTTTCTTTCCGAATACTGGAAGATAGGACTTAAAACCCGGCGGGGCACTTCCGATTGAGAAGTGCCCCGCCGTATGTCTTTTTTCACTAAAACTCCCCTTCGTGTTTTTGAAAGAAATCATAGTAGGCCCTGACATTAGAAAGTTCTGTCCAGCGCTTCACATCCACCGGATCCTCGTCCAGATCGTAGATTTTGGCTCCCCGCATGGACAACAGGAACGGGGAATGGGTGGCCATGACAAACTGACAGCCAAAAAACCGGGCGGAATCCTCCAAAAACCGCAGCAGTTCCTGCTGCCGCTGGGGGGATAAGCTGTTCTCCGGCTCGTCCAGCAGATAGAGCCCGTTCTCCTGTATTTTTTCCGAGAAATACAGAAAGGCACTCTCCCCGTTGGAATGTTCCCGCACATTGTCCATCAGATTGGCGCGCACATATCGGGACTGGGTCTTGGAGCGCGCCTGCACCACCTTCTTAAGCTGCTCGTAATCCTCCAGGGAGCGCATCTGGAAACGGGCATACTTGTTCTCCAGGTATTCGCTGAACACATCCTCCCGTTTCCTGTCAATCCCCTCGTTCAGGGAACGCAGATTCAACATAAAATCAAACACATCGTCGCTGGTGATAATCCGGCTCAGTTTGGGAATGGGCTCCAGGGTCTCAAAGTCACACAGCTTACAATAGGTTTCAAAGAAATTGCTGCGGTTATACAGGGTGTCCCTCTGCAGCTTCAAGGTCTCCCCGATCACGTTCAGTGCCGTGGTCTTACCGGAGCCGTTGCCTCCGTAAAGAATTGTCACAGGCTCAAAGTCCAACATCCGCAGCTTCCGCCGGGAAAGGATCTGAAAAGGATAATACGAATCGTAACAGGTGCGCTGTTCGCCCCAGAAAAAATCGGATTCCTGTTCCCCGGTGGGAAATGTAAAATGAGATAAGTATATCATTGCTTGCTCCTTTTTCTGCCGAAATTATTGTCCGTCATATACACAGGTCTTCAGCTGTTCAGGCCGGGTATGCTGCCGGTTCCACTCCGCGCCGTACATCTGCACATCACAATAGTCCAGAAGTTTGACCATATCCTCCATAAGCAGGGCATGTCCCCGAAGATGAACCTGTATGGCGATATGGCTGCCCAGGCTCAGGAAATCAAAGACCTTTTCGGCCTCCTTATAAGCCGCATACATGGAACCGCCGTTGACCCAGTCCTCCCCATGAGCCGCAATAACCACAAAAAGATACTGCCGGGAGTCCGCTGTCAAAGCCGCCAACTGATGCTGGTCCACCGGCAGCCGGGATACACAGTCAAACTTAAGGAATCTGTCATTGAACCAATGCCTTTCCCCCTCTCCCTGCAGACAACTCAGGGGCTCGTTCTGCCCGGTCACATGAGTGGTCCCACCCTGCTCATTCACATACCCCAGAGATTTCAGGTCGTAAACCCGTCCCTCCGTACAGCAGCGATACAGGGCCATGCCCCCTGCGCCGGAGCAGGCGGGAACCACCACCCGGAACCGGGAATCATAAGCCCCGGCCACCAGCGCCGCCTTACCGTACCGGGATACGCCGGACAGAATATTCCTGGAGGGATCCACCAAAAGTTGCTCCCCCAGTCCCTGCTCCAGCATGTCCAGCAGCCGGGAGGCTCCCCAGCCCCAGGCTGCCAGCACGCCCGTCTGCTTCCGCCAGTTCCCTGCATAGGGATGAAGCGTATAAAAAGCGCCGCGGCGACCGGGGGTATCCGCCGCCACATCCGTGGGGCTGCAGCAGATGGTGGCATATCCCCGGCTCGCCGCGTAAAAGGCGTTATCGCCGGCCTCCAGACTCTTCCCCTCTTCCACAAAGCGCATCTCCAGATGCACCGGGTACAATCCATGAGCGGGAGCCTCCATGGGCAGAACCGCCAGGGCAGGAAAGCGGGCCTCCCTGCCCCGGTATGCCACGATGGCCTCCAGCTCCATGACCCTTGCGTTCAACATGGGGGAACTGCCCTCCGGCATGGCCACAGCCCTCGAACATACCCGCTGCTCCTCCAGACGCCAGCGCACCTGCTGTCCCTCCGTCTCCGGCAGGGGACCATATACATAATACGCAAACAGTTCTTTGATCTCCTCCCGCCTGGCGACCCAATCCTGTGGGGTTTCCACCCGCCTGCCGTCCTGAAAGACAAAAACATCGGGATACTCCTCAATCAGCGGAAGTTCCCCCGGTTCCCTGTACTTTTCTCTGCTCACATCTCTTCTCCTGTACAATAAGTCTGCTGTTATTTTCGAACCAAATCCCCCTGTCTGATCCCGTACGCCGTGGATCCCTCCAGACATAGCCTGCACCGCCGACACACAGAACAGAGTCCTCCTACCCCAGCGCCACATCCAGCACCATCATCAGCGTGAAGCCCATGGCTACGCCTATGGTACCAATGTTGGTATGCTCTCCTGACTGGGATTCCGGTATCAATTCCTCCACCACCACATAGATCATGGCCCCCGCCGCAAAGGAAAGCAGGTAGGGCAAAAAGGGCACCACCAGATTGGTCAGCAATATGGTAATCACGGCGCCGATGGGCTCAACCAGGCCGGAAAGCATGCCATAATAAAATGCCTTCCCTCTGGAAATGCCCTGTCCGCTGCTCTTCAGCGGCATGGAAATAATCGCGCCCTCGGGGAAATTCTGGATGGCAATGCCCACTGCCAGAGCGAAAGCCCCCGCCATGGTGATGCCCGTATTGCCCATCATAGCCCCTGCGAAGGTCACACCCACGGCCATGCCCTCCGGCAGATTGTGCAGCGTTACCGCAAAGACCAGCATGGCCGTCTTTCCCATCCCCGACTTCACACCCTCGGGGCTGCTGCTGTCCAGGTGCAGATGAGGAATCAGGCTGTCCAGTACCAGCAGGAAGGACATACCCAGCAGAAAGCCCACCGTGGCAGGCACCCAAGGGATTTTTCCCTGCTCCCCCGCCATCTCAATGCCGGGAATCAACAGCGACCATACGGATGCCGCGATCATCACCCCTGCGGCAAAGCCCAACAACAGCTTCTCCAGCTTCTTATTCATCTCATTCTTCATCAGGAACACCATGGCTGCGCCCAGCGTGGTTCCCGCAAAAGGAATAGATAAACCTGTGGCTATCTGCAATATCTCTCTCATCCATTCACCGCGCACATCCGTAAACCTCCGCTCCCGTCCTCCATAAACCGAACCGCGAAAGAGCGAACAAACAGAAAATGCCCCTGCTTTCTGAATCATCTCATAATCAATATATGTGTTTTTTCCCCATCTGTCACTGTCGGTTTCCCAGCTCCGCATACCGCCGGGCCTTTCTTATCCCGCCGCGCCGGTCAGCACAATTCTTCAGTCATGTCTATCATCGCTGCCATAGACCTCACAGAACCGGGCCGCAAAGGCCGGCTCCTCCCCTGCTTCATACAGATGGGAGACATCTCCAAAGGCTGTCATGCGGAAAATAGCTTTTCCACGCCGCCTCTCCTCCGTATAAAGTGTGGTAACGGAGGTGGGCGCTGCCACGGTCCCATGCCACAGCACCATGGGAGAAATACCCAATAAATGGCTCAACAGTACACATTCTACACCAAAATGGCAAAAAAATACCAAGATGTCCTGATTTGACTGTTTTGTACGGTAGATTTCCCCCTTGCGCTGATAGCCGTGATCCGCCAGAAGACTGTCAAATCCCCGTATCACCCAGTCATATTCTTCCTGAATGCCCACCCGCATTTCCCCTGTATCCGGATCTGCAGCCATGGCCTCCCGCATCATGGGCGGCGTACTCCATTGGTCACGGCGGTAAAATTCATCCACTCCAGTCCAGTCCTGGGGCAGCCAGTCCCAGGAGATGGTAGTCCGGTCCGACACGTCCGGCCGCATAATCCGTGGCGCAAACTCCCGCAGCCAGGGACATACGGTGGCCTTTCGGCCCATTTTTTCAAGTGTCAGGGAAGCCGTGTCCCTGGCCCGTCCCAGCGGGGACACATAAAATTCCTTCACCTCCAGCCGGGATATCCTGTCCGCCAATATGGCCGCTTCCCGCCAGCCTTTCTCTGTCAGGGAATCCTTCTCATAGTCCGGGTCCCCGTGTCGTACAATTATCAGCCTCATCCTTTATCCTCTTTCTTTTTCTAATTCCGCCTCCCCGCCCGCCGCAGCGTCCGCATTGGGAGCAACGCGCTGTCCGGGAAAATGCTGTTTTTGGTTCCTTATTTTCCTACCACCCAATATGATTATAATGGGAATATCCCTTCATCTGTTCCTGGAAACCGTCGATCTGTCGGCTGATCCGCTTTCGCTCCCGCTCCGGCAATTCGCCCTCCAGTGCCTCAAACAGTCTCCGTGCCTCCTTCAGCCCATCCCTGGCCGCATCCTTATAATTGTTAGCCAGACTGTTGGCCACGATGGTCAACTGAGCGTCAATCTCTCCTGTTTTTCTTTTAAACCCAAACACGGCAGCTCCCCTTTTCCGCGATCTCCACATGATCGGCTCAATCCGTTTCTATTTATCAATTCTATTATAAATGCATATCTCTGAAAATACAATAAAAGAAAATGCTCCATAAAAAAGAAGCCGTTTTCCCACGGCTTCTCCGCTATAATATCTGTAATACTCCCTCAATCACTTCTATCTCTTATCCCGCTCCAAATACTCCGCATACCGACGCTTAACCTCCCGGTAACGGGCCTTGGGCACAGACAATTCCTGTCCTGTGGTCAAGGTCATCACATAGCTGCTGATCTTTCGGATATAACGCATGTTCACCAGGAAACTCTGATGGCATCTCAAAAACTCCATCCCCTCCATGAGGGCCTCGATCTCATCCATCTTGCGATAGATGCTGTAGGTGCGCTCCTTCGTGTGAAAAATATTTTTATGCCTGCAAGTTTCAATATAGAGGATTTCGTCCGGCTCCAATGCCGCCTCGCCCTCCACGAATGTCAATGTTACCTGTCCCATGCTTACCTCTGTCCGTCTAACCGAAGCCTCACTGCTCCGCGCTCCGATTTTGCCTGCGATCCTTTTTATCCTACATCGGTCTGCTTAATCCAGACCGTTCCAACCTTCTCTATTGATATCGGCTGCCTGCCTGTTCAGACAAGACCCTTTGCACCAAACGACTATGTACGTTATAACAAATATTTCAGACAGAATTCCAGCAGATCATTCTCCCAGGTTTCTGCCCGCAGATAAAAGATATCCTCGTAGTTTCCCGGCTCGATCATACCCACATTACCGCAGCCCCCCGAGCCCGGCACTTTCATGATGGTGTCAAAGCTAAGGTAGACATACTCCCCCTCAATCTCCAATTCCTTTAAACAGGCGTCCATCCGCTCCGAATCAATCTGCAGAAATCCGTCCACCACCTGCACCGCCTCCCGGAGTTGGGGCGTGTCATTGCAGATCAGACGCAGCCCTTCATCATACAAGAACAGTTCCTGCATTCGGGTATACCGGGGATAGGAAGTAGCCCCCACGGTCAGAACGCCCAGCACCAACAGAGCAGCGCACCCCAGGGTCAGATTCCTGTGGATGAGCCGATACTTTCTGAGGCCGCACTTTCCCCGCAGGCTGCCGATACGATTCCTCAGAGAATGATAGTCCCTGTCCCTCAGAAAAGTGGCCGCCCCCGCCAATCTCATATTTTCCTGCCTGGCGGCCATGGCCAGCAGCAGCCTGCCATATTCCCGTTCGCTGACACCCGTATAGTACAGGCATCCCTCGTCACAGGCCTGCTCCATATCCTGCCGCAGCAGTTTTTCGCAGAGATAAACCAGGGGATTGAACCACCAGTAAATGCGCAGCAGGGCAAACAGATTGATCCACAGGATATGCCCGGATTTCAAATGCAGCAGCTCATGACACAGCAGGGTCTTCCCCTGTTCCGTCAGTCCCCAGCCCCGATACCCCGGCTCCCCGGCTGATTCAAAATTCCCCCGGGATTCCTCCCGTTCCCTTTCCCTGTAGAATTGCTCCCCTTTGCAGAACCGCTCGCTTCCCCTGCTGCGATGTTCACTACTACTGCTACGTTGCTCACTACTACTGCTACGTTGCTCACTACTACTGCTACGTTGTTCTACCCCTGTAATCGGACTCTCCCCCATCGGTTCCAGATATAGATCCGGCATCACAATATAAGGCCGGAAGATACCGCCGCAGTAAGGACTGATCCCCTGGCCGGAAATATACACCCGCGCCCGCTTCAGATACCACCGGGCCAGGCCCCGGCGATCCCCGTCCGTCACTCGCCGGATACAGTGCTGCCAGTCCTGCGTTCCCCTGTGGGAGGACATTTTCGGCGCATACCAGCAATACAGCTTACATACCCTCTTTGACAAAACATGCTTCCCTGCCAGCCACCATCCCAGCAAGGCAAGCAGGATTACAAAATACCCGCCGCTGACCCAGGTATCGCCCAATATATGGATCCCGCTCTGCAGCCCGATGCTCCACCGCTGAAAAAAAATTCGGCTCATGCCCGTAAAAGCTGCAGGAAACAGCAGGAGCCAACTGTAAAACCCCAGGTCTGCGCTTCTGCCGGTCCTGCGCTTACGCCAGTAATGCCAGGTCAGCAGAAGCAGCATCACAGCCAGGCCGCAGACGGCAGTTCTCATACACTTTGAGAAACCGTATTTACAGACAAATACCACAAATTTCCCCAGCAGTTCCAACAAATCCCACAGCCTCATGCTTCCTGTGCCTCCTTTCCGGACGCCGGTCCGTTATGTCCTGTCTTTCAAGCTCTCCACCAGACTGCTCAAATCCTCCAACTGCTCCCGGCTGATCTCTGCCGACTGCAGAAAGCTGGCCACTGCCAGCGAGGCATTGCCGCCGAAATAGTTGCTGACAAAGCGCCTGCTTTTCAGGCGAAGGCACTCCTCCTTGGGTCTGGCCGCCCGGTAATGATAGATTCTGGCATCCTTCCCGTCCACCGTGTAAGTCAGCATTCCCTTGGCCAGCAAGCGATTAATCATGACCCTGATGGTTTTCTGGCTGACATCCGTTTTGCCTGTAAGCTGCGCGATGATCTCCGCCGCCGTCATGGCGCGGTCATTCGCCCAGAGCACTTCCATTACCAACCATTCATTTTCACTGGGTGTAATTTCTCCCATCCCTGATATCCTTTCCCGAAACAAAGAATTCCCTTTTCTTTATGTCCGTATTATATATATCGGACGCCTCCCCGATTTCATTTATAGATGTAAATGATTTTCCGGGAACATGGCAAAGCGCCATCCCCCGTCAGGGGGATGGAAAAAACAATCAGAAAATATGGTTGTTACCAGGAAAAAGTTAAGAAATAAATATTCTAGCAAAGATATTTTAGATAAAAAATTGTTTAATACTGACTCAGGATTTGCAGGGCTATTTCCCTCGCCCTGGCGCTGGATACTTCCTGACTGTCCGTCTCCCCCAGATAAACACAGAAATAAAGCCTTTTCTCACCCATATCCGCAAAGCCCGTATACCACGCGTCCACCACGGTTCCTTGAAAGGATCCCATGCCGGTCTTTCCATAAACGCTTATATCCGCATCCTTTGGCTCTGACAGCAGCATAACCTGCTTTAAGTGGTTTACTGTTTCCGCTGAATAATCTGCCTGGACGCCAAAGATCCGTTCCATTACCGCCGTCTGCTCCACAGGCGAAATCAGCAGGGAAGATTCAAGCCAAAAGCCGGTGAGGGCAGGATTGCTGTTGTTTACGTTCTGCAGGCCCTCCCAGTCAGAAATGTCGCAGTTTCCGTACTGAAGTTTATCCAGTTCTTCCTGCATGGCCTCCCTGCCGATCTCATTGATAACTTCCCGGAAATACCACACACAGGAAGAGCGGAACGCATCTTGAAAATCAATGTCCCTGTTCCATTCCTCATTCCAGAACATCTCCCCGCTCCAGGTACGCAGGGAATCCTCCGGTTCAATTATTCCGTTTTCCATAGCCGTCAGGGAAGAAATGATCTTAAAAGTAGAACATGGGGAACGCCGGGTAAGAGCCAATTCCCGGTTATAGACCTGACAGCAGTTTTCAGCCGGATCGTACACCACCGCAGTGCCATTGAGGGAGCCAAAAAATTCCGACCAATCCTCCTCCAGCATCATGGGTTCAGTACGCTGCGCATTGACCATGTCGGCCTCGGTTGTTGAACTGTTCTTTGCAGTGGTGGTTTCCGGCAGACACAAATCACCACTATTTCCGGAACAGCCTGTCAGGATATAAACGGCAGCTGTAATAACCAGGCCTACTCCTTTTCTCATAAGGCTTCGCCGCTCCCTGTTTCGGCTGTTGGAAGTCCGATGTCCGTCTCTGCACTGTAGGCCTTTCCTGCAGGATCATACTCCTGCGGTTTCTCCTCTTCATCGTCCCACAGAGAGTCATACTTTTCACGCTTTTTCCGCATCTGAACCATGGCTCCCATGCTTTTGGCAGCCTGATACATCTCAAAACTGTAATCCAGCAATTTTTTTTCGTCCGATGCAGGAACGATCCCCCCTGTGGCGATCCGATGCGCCACCTCCATGATCTTAGCCATGTCCGCGGCTTTTTCTTCCATTACATCCGCCTGCTGCCGGGCAACCTCCGCATTCCATACTGCGGTCTCCTGCGCCGTCAGCTGATCCAGCACCTTCAGGTTCTCCTCAAAGCGCTCACACACATTATTAATAGACAGTTCCAGGGTGGCGGCCTCCTCCTCATAGAGTTCCCGGCCCCCCTCGGCAGCCCTCATTTTCCGTTCCAGAGACTCCTTCTGTTTAAACAGCTCCCGTCTCTGCTGCACCAGCAGCTTGCGCTCCGCACGGTAAGCAGCCAAAGCCTCGCCGATTTTCATCCCGCATTCCTCCGCATCCTTATGGTTTTCCGGCGCTTCTCCCTACTCCTGTTCCTCATCTGGTTCATCCTCCATCAGCTTTTTCCACTCCTCCCAGGCATCCTTGAAAATCCTGGAAGTCATGGAGGGATTGGAGCGCAGCACATTTTTATAAAATTTTCTGACTCTGCCGGAACCTTCCCGTCGCTCCAAACTGACCCGGTATTTGATTCTCAGTTCACCAATTTCTTCCCGCACGCTCTCCAGATAGGCAGAAGGCTTTTCCAGGGCACGTTGTTTTATACCGGCAAATTTCTCTTCGATACCCGCTTTCAACTCCTCCGCTTTCAACGATATGTTCTCGCCGATCTTTGCCCTCTGCTGCTGTGCCGCCGCCCTGCGGGCCTCGCTGGCTTCCAGCCGGGCCTCCCGGGCTTCATTCCACTGTTCCCTGCGGGCCTGAAGGTCACTGTCGGCCAGGGCGATGATCACATCCAGCCGTTTCTGAATATGCACCAGTTCCGCTCTGGCCTTTTCCATCATGACCAGAATATCCCGCAGATCCATGGCCGCCTTGAAGGACAGGGCAAAATCCCAGGCGATCCCCACGGTCAGAACCAGCGTCAGGACCGTCAACGCGGACCCGGGTATCGCCAGCACCAGCCGTTCCACCGGCTTATGTACCAGCCTGGTCATAAGGATGGTAAGCAGCCCCCAGGCCAGAGAAGTGCCCAGACAGATATGCCCCTGAAAGTTATATTTTTTGTCCGAGTAATCCCAATACCGCACCTTAAACAATGCTTCCATGGTCACTCCCGTCACATACTCCAATAGGGTGGCGCCGACGCAGCCCGCAATATATACCAGAACCAGATGCTCCCTAAAGGGCATGGACACCAACAGCATCATAATGGCCCCGCTGCCATACAAAGGCAGGAAGGGCCCCCGCATAAATCCCCGGTTCACCAGACGCTTCTGGTGGAGGGATACATAAGTGGTCTCTATGCACCAACCCACAAAGCAGTAAAAATAAAAGAAAAACAGCCATTGAATGATAGAATATGTATACATGAACTCTTCCTCTTTTTGTATGAAAGTCCTGTATCCCACAAATCTTATGGATAGAGCAGCACTTTGACCGAGAGTTTACCCTTGCGGGTCTCTCTCTGCTCCCCGGTGAATATAAACTTTCCCAGGCCCCTCAGATTCACGGTCTCACCGCCCTTTAGCTGCCGGGAATTGTTTTCGCACAGCCGGCCGTCCACATAGACTTTTCCGCTCTGAAATGCCTCCAGAATCTCCCCTCTGGAACGGTTATACACCTTGGACAGGCAGGCATCAATCCGCAGGGACGGCAGCTGCACCACCAGTTCCCTGGGTTCCTCCTGGGGCAGATCCGCACACTCCTCCACCGGAACGCATTTTACACTGGTATGTCTTACCTTATCCAAATGTTCGCAGACATACTCCGCCATACCGGACAGGCAGTACAGATAGGCTTCTTTTTCTCCCACCCGGATATCTCCCAGCGTAGAGCGGTCTATGCCCAGGTTCATCAACGCCCCCAGAAAATCCCGATGGCTCAGGGCATCGGCAAATTTAGCCTGCAGCGGCGTGATATGGATGCAGACAATGGGATATTCCTCTTCATAGCCCAATTCCTCCACACTGCCAAAGCGCGCCACTTTCCGTTCTGCCTGCTCATAACCGCCCCAAAGGCAGGAACCGCAATAATGCAGTTCCCTGTCCATGGCCCAGAACTGCTCCTGCTCCCCCAGGCTAAGAAAACCTGAAAAAGTATACAGGTTCTGTCGGTACGAGCGATCCGCCAGATCCTTCAGGCGGCTTTTCAACTGTTGGATGTCTTTGGTCGCTTCCATGGCCCCTCCCCGTTGTGGAAACAGATCCCCCGCCTGTCAGGCGAAACTGATAATTTCGTTTTTGGGCGCCTTAGCCTTTGTTACGGAAACGGCGTAAAGCATAGGGCCTTCCCCCTCATAGTCTTTCCAATATTCCTTCTTCACCCGGGCCGTAACCTGCACCCATTGCTTCTGCTTCAACGTATCCGCGCCTTCGAACCGGCAGGCAAATCCCAGGAAGGCCATATCATCGGCGCAGCAGGTCATAGCCATGCGCCCCGGCACAAAGTAGCCCTGGGGCATCTCCTCCGGCTTTAACACCATGGCGGTAAAGCGGATGGTCTTTCCCTCATAGCGCTCCAAATGCTCCAGAGAGTCCAGATACCAGATCCCATAGCTCTGGTCATTTAACTCAATGACTTCCGCCTGCAGATCATAGGGCAAATCTTCCTCAAAAATTTCATTGACCTCGCCGTTGGCGTCCTCAAAAATCACATCCGCATTCTGATTTACCGCTTTGATATTGCGCTTGTAGACATTCAGTTCCTTGATGCCGTCACAGCGGTTAAAAATAATCATATCTGACTTTCTCACCATCTCTGCCAGCAGGGACCGCATATTGGTGTAATACATGGGAAAAGTAGCCCCATCAATGGTGGTGATCTGCTGTTCCACCCGCCAATGCCAGGGAAGTTTCAGATTTTTAAAATTCCACATGCCATTGTACTCTATGATAATGCGCTCCGGCTTATGCTTTTTTTCCAGTTCCACCAAATTGTTTGGATTGCAGTCCTCTTCCTCCTCGATGACTTCCAACACTGCGTTGCATCTGCGCAGCAACGCCTCTCCATACTCCACCTCGCCCTCCTCGCAGGCGATAATCAGGGTCTTACCCTGAATCCGAAAGTACGGCTGGGCAATGGTATAAGTGATAAATTCCGTTTTCCCGCTCTCCAGGAATCCGTTGATAATATATACCGGTTTCATACCGCTTCTTTCCTCCAGTCCTACTCAAAAAATTTGCGCAGCCGTTTGATCCGCCTTATCCCGGCTTCTGACAAAGTCCTCCGCTTGCCGGACTACTTACGGAACAGTTCTCCCAGCTTCTCCTCGTTCAATTTGGAGCCTATGACGCAGATCTTGCCGGTCACTTCCGGCTTACCGCCGCGCACATCATGCTCTTCGGGCACATAGTCAAAATAAATCCAACTGCCGTCCCCTGCGGGCACCATGCCCTTGGAACGCAGAATCATTCCATATACGCCGCTGTCCAGTTCCGACAGTATCTTCTCAATCTCTTCCGCCGTGTAGGTATTGGGAGTCTCCATCCCCCAACTGCTGAATACTTCATCCGCATGATGGTGGCCATGATGATCATGATGATGCCCATGCTCTTCACCATGGTGATGACCGCATTCACAGATGCCCTTTTCATCATAGTGATGGTGATGCCCTTCCTCATGGTCATGATGGCAGCAATGCTCTTCCTCATGATCGTGGTGGCAGCAATGCTCTTCCTCATGATCGTGATGATGGCAGTGCTCCTCCTCATGATCGTGGTGGCAGCAATGCTCCTCCTCATGATCGTGGTGATGGCAGTGCTCCTCCTCATGATCTTGATGGCAGCAATGCCCCTCCTCATGATCGTGGTGATGGCAGTGTTCCTCCTCATGATCGTGGTGGCAGCAATGCCCCTCCTCATGGTCGTGGTGATGGCAATGTTCCTCATCATGGTCATGGTGATGTCCTTCTTCCCCGTCATGATGGTGATGCCCGCAGCTGCACAGCCCGTTCTCATCATAATGATGTTCATGTTCCCGGGCATGTTCCAGCATCTCTTTCATCATGTCCTCCAGATTGTCCACTCCCTCGATGGTCTCCAGAATCGCCCGGCCCTCCAGTTCCTCCCAGGGCGTGGTGATAATGGTAGCCCCGGCATTGTGCTGCCGGATCAATTCCACTGCCGCCTGCAGCTTCTCCTGGGACATATGACCGGTTCTGCTGAGAATGACGGTGCCTGCATGTTCGATCTGGTTCACGAAAAACTCCCCGAAATTCTTTATATACATCTTGCACTTGGAGGCATCCACCACGGCCACAGCGCTGTTCACTTTCACTTCCAGATCAGCGGCCACATTCTCCACCGCTTTCACCACATCGGAAAGTTTGCCCACCCCGGAAGGCTCAATCAACACTCTCTCCGGCTTGTAAGTAGTCAGTACTTCCTTCAGGGAGGCCCCAAAGTCTCCCACCAAAGAACAGCAGATACACCCGGAATTCATCTCCTTGATCTCGATACCCGCATCCTTTAAAAAACCTCCGTCAATACCGATCTCGCCAAATTCGTTTTCGATCAGCACCACCTGGGTGTCCTGCAGCGCCTCCTTTATCAGCTTCTTAATCAATGTAGTCTTGCCCGCCCCCAAAAAGCCGGACACAATATCAATCTTAGTCATACCATACTTCCTTTCCGCAGATTCTGTTATTACCAAAGCCTTCTATGTCCATGGCTCCGATTCCCATTATCTGACCACTGATTTTCATTGTCTAACAAATCAGCCTGCTTGTCAATATCTGTGCGGCTGAAATTATCGTAAACAGCTTCCATAACACTCCAGGGCAGCACAGCGATTTGATCCGCCTCATTGCCGCCGCAAAGAATACCGGCCAGTATGCCCTCCCGGGTAAACACACCGCCCCCGGATTCCCCGGGGACCACATGGGCATTACCCAATAACATATAATTATCAAAATCCTCCAGAAAAATCCAGGGTTCCGTCACACTGCCCCCGCAGATACGGTCTGCGGCTTCCTGGACAGAGCCCATGATCCACAATGGTTGTCCCGCTTCCAGTCGTTCACAGACTTCCCTGTCCTGCCGGGCTATCTGCCAGGGAACATTCAAGATCTCCACTTCCCTCAGAGATACCTCCAGAAATGCCAGATCCACCTGATCGGAGACATAAAGAAGCCGGGCTTCCACGGGTTCCCCCTGATCAAACTGTACGGTAAGAGGACTGTTATCCGACACCACATGGGCCGCTGTGGCGAGCACCAGCCCGCCTTCCTCCTCCGCCCAAATCGTACCGCTGCCCATACCCCTGGAGCCCTGGATCTGTACGGTCGCCTGTTGCAAATAACACAGCATTTCCTGTTCCGGATTCCCGCCATTGCCTGATTCATTCATTGAAGAAATGCCGTCCGGCCTCTGGGGATCTGTGTCCGCTGCCTCCCACCCATTCCCTTTCCGCCGGACTCTCCCCGAAGGATTCTCCCCTTGCGGGGCTGCGCTCCAGGATGCCTCCCGGCTCGGCTGCCGCCCTGACTCCGGGCTGCCGCAGCCCGTCAGCATACATATCATGGCCAGCAATATCAGCCGCCTCAGAACCATTTCAGCATCTCTCCCCTCTATACAGTTCCATTCCCATCTTCTCCCTGTATATTCTCTGCATTTTGGCGGCAGCCCCGGCTTGCCCCTGTAAAGCCCTGCGTTTCACACCAAGCCTTTGCAGATAATAAAACCCCAGTATTCATAACAAATACTGGGATTCCTCATAAGCAGGACGATAAGCCGGGTTATGTCGTTGAGCGATCATCTATCTAGGACGTCTGTTGCCAGACGCCTCCAGCGACCTACCTGAAAGCAGGCCGGGCAAGCCTGTAGCTTTCATTTTGGTCTTGCTTCGGATGGGGTTTACATGGCTCCGTCTGTCGCCAGACGGACGGTAGTCTCTTAAGCTGCCTTTCCACCCTTACCGAAAAGTAACTGCCTGGCAGTTACTTTCCGGCGGTATATTTCTGTTGCACTGGCCTTGGAGTCGCCTCCACCGGATGTTATCCGGCATCCTGCCCTGTGAAGCCCGGACTTTCCTCACCCACGCTGCCGTGGCTGCGATCGCCTGTCCTACTTACAATTTTACATCATATCACAAACCAGATATTTTGGCAACTGCCAGCGTAAGTCCCCGGCTGTTACACCCTGAAGCAGCTTCCCCCCACAAACTCCCTGCATATGGAGTTCCTGGGCAGTTCCTCGCTGCTGATACCCAGAAAATACTCCAGGAATTTCAACAACCGTTTAGCCTCATAGTACTCCGGCTGGTCTTTGTCGATATGGAACAGCAACGGCTCCGCATACTGCTTCAGCGCTGCCAGTTCATAGATCGTGGCCGAGTTAAACATCACGTCAGCTTCCTCCTGGAAGGGGAAGATATACTCCTCCTCTCCCCGGCGCACAGAGGGCCACATCTGAATGGTACGCTGGGCGGATGCTCCCCTGGTGCGGGCATCCCGCACCAGGCGGCGCAGCAGCCGGCCGTCGGTGGTGGGAATGCGGTTGTGGGCATCCACGTTCAGGTTAATCAGGGCACTGATGTAAATTTTGAACTTGCTTTCCTCCGGCAGGGCGTAACTCATCCGGGGGTTCAGTCCGTGGATGCCCTCGATGACCAGCACATCCTCTTTTCCAAGCTGCATATAGTTGCCGTTGTACTCTCTGCGGCCGATCTTGAAATTGAACTCGGGAATCTCCACCCGCTCACCGCCTAGAAGCCTGATCATATCATCATTGAACTTTTTCACATCTATGGCTTCCAGACATTCGAAATTGTAGTCCCCGTTCTCGTCCAGCGGAGTGTCCTCCCGGTTCACGAAATAATTATCCAGCGCCACGGGATGGGGCGTCATGCCCAGCGTCCGCAGCTGGATGGACAGCCTGTGGGACAGGCTGGTCTTGCCGGAAGAAGAAGGGCCGGCGATCATAATGAATTTAACGCCCTTGCGGGATGCGATCTCACGGGCAATCTCGCTGATTTTCCGCTCCTGTTCCGCCTCCTGCACCAGAATCAGGTCGCTGATGGAACCGCTGCAGATCTGATTATTTAACTGTCCCACTGTCTCTATACCGATGTCATGTCCCCACTGAGCGGAGGCTTTCAAGGTCTCAAACAGTTTCCGCCGCTGGGCCAGGGGTTTTACCTCTGTGGGAGTTTTCTGATCCGGCAGCACCAGCATAAAGCCCTCATCGTAAGCCTGCAGATCATACCATTTCACATACCCCGCATTGGGCAGCATGAAACCGTAATAATAGTCATAATAGCCGTCCATCTCATAGACATTCACAAAAGAACTGCGGCGGTAGCGGAACAGTTCCGTCTTCCCTGTCATGCCCTTTTTCCGGAACAACTCTATGGCCTCGTCCAGAGGATAGGACCTTTTGCGGAAAGGCATGGCGCAGGCCTGCAATTCGTCCATCCGGGCCTTAATGCGCCGGGCATTGTCCTCCGTGGCCGCGATCCTGCCCCCGGTACTGATATAAGTGCCGTTTCCCACAGCAAACTCCATGCGGCACGTGGAAGCCGCCTCTTCACCCATGGTATCATAAATGGCTTTCAGACACAGCATGGTGGCCGAACGCACATAGGTCTTGTGTCCCACAGCATCCTTTCGGGTGAAAAATTCCAGTTTACAATCCCTGTTGGCATGTTTGAACAATTCCCGGATCTTGCCGTCCGCGCAGGCCAAAGCGATCAGCCCTCCATATTGCTCCTGGTATTCCTCCGCAATCTGTTCATAAGTGATTCCCTGGGGATATTCCTTCTCCTGTCCCAATACTTCTATCTTCATCCTCGCTGCCCCTTTCTGTTTTTGTTCCGCACTGCCCCGGTGGCTCCATCTTCTTCAGAGCCAGACCGATCAGACGCTGCTCCTCTTCCAGTTCCCGGATGCGCCGGGCCGCTCTGCCGCCTGCCGCGTTTTGTTTAAGCTGCTCCAGAATCTGCCGGTTGCCCTGCTGTTCATATAGCAGGTACTGCTTCAGCACCGGGTGACGTCCCGCCAACAGCAATTCTCCAAAGCGGTCCTGCAGCGCCTGACTGTCCCCTGCTTCCGCACTTATACACCGGGCCTCCCTGTCTGGGTTTACGCCTCTTCCGGCCTCCTCCGAATGCTCCGCCTTCCTCTCCCGGCTTCTACCGCTCCCGGTTTCCACCGCCGAGATGGCTCCCGGGACTGCCTCCGGCCCCGATTCTTCCGTTCCCGGGACCCTGTGCTTCCCCGCCGTCACCTTCATCATGGGATAGTACTTCCCATCCTCGTACACCATATCTTCTGCCAGAAGCACATATCCTGCCTGCCGCAGATATGCCCGAAAGGCAGGGATATCCGACTGGGGCTGCAGAATCAGTTCCCCCACAGCCTCCAGCTTCTCCCTGCCCTCCTCCAGGATTCTCTGCATCAGCCTGCCGCCCATCCCGGCACAGATCACCGTGTCAGCCTCCCCGGCCTCCAGCGCCGATATCCCGTCGGAAAGTCTGGTCTCTATGTATGCCTCCAGGCCCTGCTGCCGGATATGCTCCTGCGCCCTGGATAAGGGCCCCTGCCGCACGTCCATGGCCAGCACCCGGGGACTGATCCCCCTCTGTACCAGATAGATGGACACAAAACCATGGTCACAGCCCACATCACACACCCGGTTCCCGGCAGAGACCATGCGGACCAGCGCCTGCATCCGGGCGGACAGAGCCAACTCTCTCCCCATCAGTCCAGATAATCCTTCAGCTTGCGGCTGCGGCTGGGATGGCGCAGCTTGCGAAGTGCCTTGGCTTCGATCTGCCGGATCCTCTCACGCGTCACATTGAACTCCTTGCCCACCTCTTCCAGGGTCCGGGCCCGGCCGTCATCCAATCCAAAACGCAGGCGCAGTACTTTCTGCTCCCGCTCCGTCAGCGTGCCCAACACCTCTACCAACTGCTCCTTCAGCAGTGTAAAAGCTGCCGCATCCGCCGGCACGGGCACATTGTCATCCTGTATGAAATCTCCCAGATGGCTGTCCTCCTCCTCGCCGATGGGAGTCTCCAGGGATACCGGCTCCTGGCTGATTTTCATAATCTCCCGCACCCGGTCCACAGGCATGTTCATCTCCTCCGCGATCTCCTCGGGGGAAGGCTCCCGCCCCAGCTCCTGCAAAAGCTGGCGGCTCACCCGGATCAGCTTATTGATGGTCTCCACCATGTGCACAGGGATACGGATGGTCCTGGCCTGGTCCGCAATGGCCCTGGTGATGGCCTGACGAATCCACCAGGTGGCATAAGTCGAGAATTTGAACCCCTTGCGGTAATCAAATTTCTCCACGGCTTTGATCAGTCCCAGATTGCCCTCCTGAATCAGATCCAGAAACAGCATCCCCCTTCCCACATAACGTTTGGCAATGCTGACCACCAGACGCAGATTGGCCTCCGCCAGACGCTTTTTTGCCTCCTGGTCGCCCAGTTCCAGCTTTTTCGCCAGTTCAATC
The DNA here is from genome assembly GCA_011959105.1 of Lachnospiraceae bacterium. GTDB lineage: Bacteria > Bacillota > Clostridia > Lachnospirales > Lachnospiraceae > Acetatifactor. The sequence goes on from BLLU01000247.1 coordinate 26,578, forward strand.
TCCTCCTCCGCAGAGAGCAGGGGCACTTTGCCGATCTCCTTTAAGTACATGCGCACCGGGTCCTCGATGCTGATGCCGTCCGGAATGGACAGATCCAGATTCTCTACATCCAGATCCTCCTCTGCCAGCAAAATCTCCTCGTCCACATCATCGTCCTCGGTGATGCGCAGTACATCCACATTATTCTGTTCCAGAGTTTCCAGAATCCTGTCAAACTGATCCTCCTCCAGCGTCATATCCGAGAAAAAATCATTGATCTCCTGATACTCCAATACATTTTTCTTTTTCTTGGCCATCGCTAAGAGATTTTTCATTTTCTCCTCAAAACGTGCCTGTGTGTTTTCTTCCATCCTTGTGGTTTCCTTTCTGAATTAAAAGTTCCTGCTGTTGTATTGGTGTACTGACACGTTCCCATTTCACAGAAAGTGAATGTGGTAGTACACTAGTATTGACTTCATTCCAGTGAAATATGCGTTTTAGCCAGTTCTTCCAGGGCTTTCTTGCCCGCCACCGCCCTGCTGAGCGCCGTAACATCTGCCCCCAGACCGGCGGTCAAATGTTCATAACTGTTTTTTTTCACTGCGTACAAAATATCATGAAGAGCCTTCTCCCTCTCCTGTCTGGTCTCCAGCTGGGGCAGATTGGTGTTGAAAATCTCCGCCACCTGGCGCTGCTCCTCCTCGTCCTGGAACATGCTCACTATAGCCGCCGGCTGGTACCGCCCGTCCTCCAGATCCCTAAACAACCGTTCCGCCACCTGGCGGTACAACTCCTCGGTAAAATCCTCCGCGGCCACATACCGGGCGATCTTGGGATAGAGTGCCGGGTCGTCCACGATCCAGGTGAGCAGCAGCCTCTGGGTACGCCGGCTGTTCTCCTGGGGCGAATTTTTTTGCCGCACGCCGGACCTGGGCCGCTCAGGAGGCTTGTCCACGCCTGTCTGCATGGCGTAACTTCCCACCAGCCTGCGCAGGTTCTCGAAACCGATATGGTATTTATCCGCCACGGCTTCCAGATAGTTCTCCCGCTCCACATCCACGGAAAAACTGCAGAGTTTTTTGGCAATCTCCCTGTAAAACAGGGTCTTGGACTCCGGATCCTTCAGGTCAAAATCTCTCTCCAGCATACGGATCTCAAAAAAGAAACTGTTCTCCGCCTGGTCTATGCGCTCCTGAAAAGCGTCCCTGCCGTTTTTCTTAATAAATTCATCCGGATCCTTACAGGGCTGCATATTGATGATCTTTCCGGAAAGCCCGGCTTCCCGCAGGATGCCGATACCCCGCAGGGCTGCTTTGACTCCCGCTCCGTCGCTGTCGTAGGCCAGCAGCACCTTGTCCGTATAGCGCTTGAGCAGCACCGCCTGCTCCGCCGTAAACGCGGTCCCCAGGGAGGCCACCGCCTGGGTGAACCCCGCCTGATGCAGAGCAATCACGTCCATATAGCCCTCGCAAAGTATGATGTTGCCGCTTCGGGCAGTCCGGGCAAAATTCAGTCCGTACAGATTCCTGCGCTTGTCAAAAACAGGAGTTTCCTGAGAATTTAAGTACTTGGGCTCCCCCTCTCCCATAACCCGGCCCCCGAAACCGATCACTCGGTTATGGATGTCCTGAATGGGATACATCACCCGGTTCCAGAACGGACTCACCAGGCCGGTCCGCTCATTGTGACTACCCAGCCCTGCCTCTATGATCAGCCTGTCCTCAAATCCTTTCTGCTTCAGATGCCGGATCAGACCGGCTCCGCTCCTGCCCGTATACCCCAGACCGAATTTGCGCATGGTCTCATCGGATAATTCACGGTCCGCCAGATAGCGATAGCCCACCTGTCCCTGGGGACTGCGCAGTTGATAATAGAAAAATGTGGCTGCCTCCCTGTTCACGTCCAGAAGCTGCTGCCGGTGATTCTGCCTCTGCTTCTGCTCCTCATCATACTCCGCCTCCGGCAGGCTGACCCCCGCCCGGGCCGCCAGCATCTTCACGGCCTCCGGGAAAGTATAGTTCTCATAATTCATGACAAAAGTGTAGACATTGCCCCCCGCGCCGCAGCCAAAGCAGTGATACATCTGCTTGGCCCCGTTCACCGCGAAAGAAGGGGTTTTCTCATTGTGAAAAGGACAACATCCCCAGTGATTGGCGCCCTTTTTCTGCAGTCGGACATACCCGGAAACCACATCCACAATGTCATTCCGCACCCTGACTTCTTCCACCAGTTCTTCCGGATAATACATGTTTATCCTCCATGCCCGCCTTGGCGGACGTAAAACCTTTCGTTGAAAACTTCTATAGGATCCAGGACTTCGGTATGTATAATTCCTCATACTGGGCAATGGCAAAACGGTCGCTCATGGCCCCTATATAGTCGCAGACCACCTTTTCCCGGTGCTCTCCCTCCGAAATCAGATTCAAATACTCCCCGGGCAGCTTGTCAATATGTCCCATATAATACTGATACAAAGTCTTGATCAGCGCCTCCGCCTTACCCTCTTCGCCCTTGGCCACCGGATTCAGATAAACCCGTTCAAACATAAAACCCCGCAGTCTCTTCATGGCCTCCGCCACCGGCGGGGACATACATATGTCCGCCTGGCCCACACTGTGGATCACGATATCATGGATAAAATGATCCAGCCTCTGGCCGGTGGTGAGACCGATGACTTCCCCGATCTCCCGGGGCACATCAGCCTCGGTCAGGATCCCGCCCCGTATGGCATCGTCCATATCGTGGTGAATATAGGCGATCTTATCGGACAGCCGCACGATCTTTCCCTCCAGCGTATGGGGCATGCCGCTGGTCTGATGGTTCAGAATCCCGTCCCGCACCTCATAGGTCAGATTCAATCCCTGCCCCTTTTTCTCCAGCCTCTCCACGGTACGGACGCTCTGCTGGCTGTGCTCAAATCCAAAGGGACAGACATCGTTCAGCGCCCTCTCTCCCGCATGCCCGAAGGGTGTATGCCCCAGATCATGACCCAGAGCGATGGCTTCCACCAATTCCTCGTTCAGCTTCAGCGCCTTGGCTATGGTGCGGGCGTTCTGTGACACTTCCAGCGTATGGGTCAGCCGGGTACGGTAATGATCCCCCTCCGGCGCCAAAAACACCTGGGTCTTGTCTTTCAGCCTGCGGAAAGACTTACTGTGCAAAATCCTGTCCCGGTCCCTCTGAAAAACAGGACGAATGTCGCACTGCTCCTCCTCCCGCTCCCTGCCCTTGGAATTCATACTCAGGGTGGCAAAAGGACTGAGATATTCCTTTTCCCAATACTCCAGGCTTTCCCGTATCGTCATCTGCACCATGCCTTTCCCACAGCCCTCCGGCAGGCCGCGTCCTGTCACAATGGTCTCCTACTTCTTATATTCTGCAATTTTTCCCTAAATCCTTTTTCTTTTTTAAAAAAGAATTACCGGCCCTGACAGGACCGGCACTGTTCCCGCATCCGATGCGGTACGCCTGGAAAGATGCTGCATATATAAGAGTCATCTGCAAATATCATATATAAAATCCGCGATCAGGTCCATGGCTCCATAAGCCGTCTTGAAGGGCGACATCTGGAATACATGCCACATTCCCTTGAAATGTTCGAACTTTACCGAGACATGCTCCTCCAGCAGACGCATATACAGCCGCCTGGCGTCGCTGTAAAGCACCTCGTTCTCCCCCACCTGAATGTAGGTGGGCGGAAAATCCCTGTGGTCCCCGAACAGCGGGGAGACCAGAGGATTCTCCAGATCCCGGCCCTGTGTGTACGCCAGTTTCATCCGGTCGATATATTCCGCATTCAGCACCGGATCCACCTCCGCCTTGGTCTGGAAAGACTCGCCTGAAGAAGTCAGGTCCGTCCAGGGAGACATGAGCACCAGCCCCCTGGGCAGCAGGCGCTTTTGGGCTTTCAGGCTGAGCGTCAGGGCCAGGGCCAGATTGCCCCCGGCGGAATCCCCCGCCACGATCACTTCCCGGGCCCCGTAGCCCAGCAGCATCAGGTAATCCCACGCCGCCACGGCATCCTCCAGGGCCGCGGGATAAGGATGCTCCGGGGCCAGCCTGTAGTCAAAGCACAGCACATCCATAAAGGTGGAGGACGCCAGCTTGGAGGTCAGAGTCCGGGCATATTTGCGGCTTCCTGTGGAATACCCCCCTCCGTGACAGTACAGCACCACATATTTTTTCATATGAGCACGATTTACGGAGACCCATTCCGCCTCCATCTCCCCGATCTTAAGTTCCTCGTAATGGATCTCCCTGGTGTTGCCCAGGATCTCCCCGATATGGTTCTGAGACTGCCTGTGTTTCTCAATGTCCGGATTCTCCACCAGTCCATGGGCACGCCGAACCAACTGCATCATCCGCTGATTACGGTTATTCTCTCTCTTGTCTACCATTTTTTCCTCCTAATTAGAGATCTTATGATCTCCCAGTCGCTGCGCGACGGCACTAAAGGGTGAAGCTCTTTCGCCGCACTCTTGGGAGATCGCCGCCCTATCTTTTAGAAATGCAGCCTTCGGCGCACTTCATTGCGCAGCCGTCTTCTGGACAGCACCGTAATCAGCATGGCATCCACACAGACCACCACCGTCAGCACCACAGCCGACCAGCTTAGGGCAATAAGATCTGTCACATACAGGTCAATCAAAATCTCCAGGCCCAGACACAGCAGTCCCACCGCACTTACCACATACAGCGCGTTGGTCAGGAAGGAACTGGGAAGATGCCGGATACAGGCTGTAAGCAGTTCCGCAATCAGGGTCACAAGGATCACAATGGGAAGCCCCAGCCCCCACATCCAGTCCTGGCTGGCAGTGAGAAAACTCAGCATAAAGAGATACAGGCCCGCCGCCACCCCGTCAAAGAGAAGGGACAGGTAAATGGGCTGCCGGCTGTCAATCACCAATGGGATCATCATAACCCACACCAGAAGGCAGGCACCGATGACGGCCAGAGACCATCCTGTTCCGGTAAACACCAGCAGGTTCAACAGGCCGCAGGCCACCGCCGTAGCCCCCAGAATACTGGTGGTAAGTATCCCCAGATCCTTGCGGCGAATGGTTTCCACCGCCCCTTTTTCCTCCGGGAAGGGAGATGGCTTTTTCTGCCGTGAGAGTTCTTTGGGATTGATCACCGGCGTATTGCACAGAGGGCATTCCTCCAGCGCGCCGTCCAGTTCCACCCCGCAATTAACACAATATGACATGGCTTTTGTCCTTTCTGAGTCAAAGATCCGCTTATCTCCTGCCACGGCCCGGCGGGCTGTCAGGGCATCTCGCACTGGCTGCGGTTGCTCTCTATTTTCACATGAATGCCGTCCTGCACCAGCCTGCGAAAGAAATAGCGCTCCACATCTGCCTCGATGATACTGCTGGCAAAATTCACGGTCAGCACATCCCCATAACTGATAATGGCGCAGTTGGTGCGGGATGAAAAAGGCTGACCCATATAGATGTCAAAACGTTCTATATAAGGTTTCATGGAGGCGGGTACCTGCAGAGCGCCCATATTGGTAAGCCCCGCGGAAGAGTTCTTATCCTGCACCTTGGTGTAGAACTGCCTCACCACGAAATCCTTGATAAACAGCGGCACCACCCGGATCAGTGGATTGCGTTGGGTAGCTGCATTGGTGGTAATATCTCCCCGCAGCAGCTTCTCATTCAGATAATAGCGCATATAGTGATGTACCTGCTCCACAATCTCCGGAAAGGTATACTCTCCCAACCGGGGGTCCACCCCGGGATAGATCATGGTGATAAAATTCCGCAGGGTCCGGGAAGGAAAAAATCGCCGCAGATTCACGGGTATGGCAATTTTAACCGGTCGCTGCCTGCGCCCCTTCTCCTGCCCCTGCTTCTGCAGCAGGGCATAGATCAGCACAGCGTTGAGGTATTCCGTAACAGTGGCATTATAGCGCTTCGCCACCTGAATGACCTGGCTCACCGACATGATACCGTCCACGATATTCAGGGTATAAAAAGGCTCCATGGTGCCCCTGACCCGATAGGTTTTCTCCCCCGGCCTGGGCGGACAGACCCTGGCATTGGCATAGCGCATATAGGCGTCCTCCAACTCCTCGGGATCCGGCACTCCCTCCACATCAAGCACAAATCCCTCGGGACGGATCCGGGCCTGATATTTCAGACGCAGATACTGCGCCGTCACCGTCATCAGCAGGCACATGCCGCCGGTGCCGTCCCCCAGGCTGTGGTGAGCCTCCAGGGCGATCCGCCCCCCATAATAGTAAAACCGCACCAGATATCTGTTATTTCCCTTAAAATGCATGGGCTGGCAGGGATTCTTCACATCCGGCTGCACAAAGGGGCCGGGGCGGTTGTTTGGCTCCAGATATCGCCAGAATACGCCCTTGCGTATAGCCGCCTTATATGTGGGAAAGCGGGGCATAACCTGATCCACCGCCTGCTGCAGCACCGCCGGATCAATTTCTTCCTTCAATACCACCGATAGCCGGTATACGGAGGAAAAATCCCGCCGCTGGAGGGTGGGATACACAATGGCCGACAGATCCAGCCGATACCAATCTTCTGTACGCTTTTGTTCCATGGCCATCAGGCATCCTCCTGTTTCCGTTCCGCTTATTTCACATTCCCTCCTGTATCTCCTCCGTGAAGGCCAGGGGATCCTCCTCGCTGCTGTGGATAAAATGCATCAGCATGTAAGCACACATGATGGCCACATTTTCCTCCCGCAGGATGCGCCGGCACTCTTCCCGGTCCGCCAGCACGATCTGTATATCCTCCGAGTCCTCCTGGTGGCTGTTGCTGGGAATGCCTTCGCAATAACCATATACGGTGCCGCAGCATTCATCTGTCATACCCACTGTGGTATAATAGGGTTTGGCATACGCCGCGTCCACCTTTTTGGGGGTGAATTTCAGCCCGGTCTCCTCATAAATCTCCCGGATTCCGGCCTCAAACATATCCTCCCCTTCCTCCACCAGCCCTGCGGGGAACTCATAAATGTAATCATTGATGGGGTAGCGGAACTGGCGGACCAGCACCACCCTGTCCTTCTTCTCACCGTAAACAGCATAGATGATTACTCCGTCCGAGCGTTTATCATGGCACAGCGCTTTCAGCTCCTCCTGGTTCCGGGCCCGGGAGGCCACGAAATAAGGCGTGGTTTCCCCGTCCCGATGCTCGGCCTCAAACTCATAAAGGTTGAGAAATCTGTTGTCCGTCTGTTTTTTTATCTGTTTAACCCTGTTCATAGGCCTGTTCCTTCTTCCCGGAAATAATTATTTCCAAAATGATATCCAAAACCACTATCAACATCATACCAGATATTCCCATGAAAAAAAAGTGAAATATTCCTGTTCAGCCCGGATTGTCCATGATTCCCACGAACAGAGGAATCCGGCTCTCCAGGTCCAGAATCATATACACAAAGGGCCTGTCAAAATGCAGTTCCCGGGGACGGGGTTCCAGCAGGGCGGCGCATTCGTTTACAGCCACCATAGTCACCGCTGCCGCCTCCGTGCCCTTCTCGTCCAACCTAAACACCGCCTTCTGCCGCACCAGGCTAATATACATCGGATTCCCCTGTATGGTGGTTCCCAGCCCGGAAAGGTCTGCCATCTCCTCTTCAAAGGCCCGGACCAAGCCCATGGCCTGCAGACTTTCGTTCAATTTCCTGTCAAAACCGACCTCGTACTTAGGCAGACTCAGATTGCACAGTTCCGTGTTCTCACTCTCCAGCAGTTCCGCCAATGCCTCCGGGGTAAGGCTGCTGTAAAGCTGCCGCACCGAGGTGCCTTCCTCCGGCAGGATTGCCACATAGGCAAAATCCCCTCCCTGATAAGGGAGCAGTACCCCCTCCCCCAGGCTGCTGTGCAGATACCTCTGATTCTCTTCCATCATGCGCAGGGTGTCCACCTGGATTTGTGTACCATCCTCTCTGGTAAAAGGCAGCTCCATTGTATCCAATGCGTCAAAAGGAATTTCCCAGTCCCCGTTAAAATAGATGGCGTCCAGCAGTGCCAGCCTTGTCGTTTCGTCCAGGGGATCCTCCAGCATCTTCGGAACCAGTCCCTGGGTATTCTCACTGCACCAGGCATTGATCTGCTCCATGGCAGCCTGGCTGGAGAGAATGCCCTGGTAACCTTCCCCCTTGAATATCTCCTCCGTCTCCTGCACCCACTGTCCATTCGGCGTCAGTTCCTGATCCACCCAGACCGAATTGGCTATATTCAGAACCATTCCCTCCTGCTTCCGGGGATAAAGTTCCATCAGTTTCCGGGACACTGCCGGCATATTGTCTCCCATTACTTCCTGAAACTCCTGCAAGGTCTCCCCCCTGGCTCCCATAGCCACCATGCCCAGGGCCAGATAGGCGGAGACCGGAGACAACAGAGGGTTTTCCTTCTCCATGTTCTCCAGCATTAACTCATGGGAAAACTGCCGCAGCATCTCATAGGATCCGTCATCCTCCCGATCCCAACCCGAATCTTCGGTCTCACTGCCATCCGGCAGATCAGACAGCCCGGCCATACCTTCTGCCCCCTCTCCGCCGTTCGCTTCCCGATCCGCCCTCAACGGCTTTATGCCGCTGGTACTCCACGGCTGACTTCCGCATCCCATCAACATACCGCCGGCCAACATAACCGCCAGCCATTTTGTCCAATTTCTTTTCATACCCTGCTCCTTTCTGTTTACTGCCGGCCAAGCCTGCAAAACCATTCCGGCTTGCCTCTGCCCATATAGACAGCAATATGCAGAAAAAGTTACAGGTAAACAAAAAAGAAGAAATCCGAAGATTTCCTCTTTCCTATTTTTATGATGCGGATAACAGGACTTGAACCTGCACGTCGGGGACACCAGAACCTAAATCTGGCGCGTCTGCCAATTCCGCCATATCCGCAGATCCATGTGCCCGCACATGGCTGTATCGGACACAGATATGATTATATCGGCCCATAAGGCTTTTGTCAAGTAAATTCAACCTTTTCGCATGACTGCCGCTTAGGCAGGCTGCCCCGGTGTTTCCCCGATATGCCGTATGATGTCCCGGTTAATTTTCATCAGAAAATAAGTGCTCATGCCCAGACTCATAAATTCCGCTATGGGAAAGGCCCACCAGATCAAGTCCACATTGCCGCTCAGGGACAAAAGATACGCCACCGGCAACAGTACGCAAAGCTGCCGGGCAATGGATACCACCATACTGTACACACCATTGCCCAGGGCCTGGAATACGCTGCCCACCACAATGCAGTAACCCGCGAAACAGAAACTCAGGCAGATTGTCCGAAGAGCAGGCACCCCAATATCCAACAGTTCCTGGGTGGCATTGAAGAATCCCAACAGCTGGGCCGGAAACAGTTCCATAGCCAGCAGCCCCGCCAGCATAATACAGACGGCGAACAGAATACTGCTCTTCATGGTCCGGATTACCCGCTCCCGATGGCCGGCGCCATAGTTGTAGGCGATGATGGGAACCATACCGTTGTTCAAACCGAAAATGGGCATGAAGATAAAACTTTGCAATTTAAAGTACACGCCAAACACTGTCTGGGCCGCGCCAAACGCCGCCAGAATCAGGTTCATGCCATAGGTCATAACCGAGCCGATAGCCTGGACCACAATGGAGGGTGCCCCCACTTTATAGATCTGCCCGATTAACTGCAAGTCCGGCCTGAAGCCCTGCAGGGACAGATGAATCTCCCTGTTGCATTTCCAGTTGAAAAATACGGCCAGCACGGCGGCCACTATCTGCCCGGTAACGGTGGCTGCGGCCGCCCCTGCCACCCCCATCTCTGGCAATCCGAAATATCCAAAGATCAGAATGGGATCCAGGATCAGGTTTACCACCGCTCCCACCCCCTGAGTGATCATGGTATAGATGGTCTTGCCCGTGGACTGCAGAATCCGTTCAAAACAAATCTGCAGAAATATGCCGAAGCCTGCGCAGCAACAGATGGTCAGATAAGTGACGCCGTATTCCTGCACCTGCAGGATATCCGTCTGGCTCAAGAAAAAGGGCCTGCTGACAAAGATTCCCACCAGGGCAAACACCAAGGCGCTGGCCGTCTCAAGAAAAACACCGTTGGCCGCGATGGTATTGGCCTTGTCATACTGCTTCTGCCCCAGGGTCTTGGACAAAAAGGCATTGATACCCACTGCCGTCCCCACCGCCACCGCAATCATCAGGGACTGGATGGGAAAGGCCAGAGACACCGCCCGCAGCGCATGCTCATCTATTCTGGATACAAAGATGCTGTCTACAATATTATACAGAGCCTGCACCAGCATGGAGATCATCATGGGCAGGGACATGGTGATCAGAAGTCTGTCTATGGACATCACGCCCATCTTATTCTCTTTTCTTTCGCCTGTTGCCTGTGCCATCTCTTTCGTCCTCCATTGCCTGTACAACTTTGTAAAATGATGTTCCTCCATATTTTGGCCCGCAAAAGCCAATAAAAAAAGCCGGAATCCAGAACCTTTCCAGCTTTCCAACATAAATGAGACACGGGGGATTCGAACCCCCGACAACCTGATTAAAAGTCAGGTGCTCTACCGACTGAGCTAGTATCCCACAAAACAGGGCTAGCTGGATTCGAACCAGCGACTGCAGCAGTCAAAGTGCTGTGCCTTACCGCTTGGCGATAGCCCTATACAAGCGTTCCACTCTGACAGCTTCGATAAAGAGGGTGGATAAAGGGATTCGAACCCTTGGCCTCCAGAGCCACAATCTGGCGCGCTAACCAACTGCGCTATACCCACCATATTTGAAATATATGTTCTGCTGAAAATGAGTTTCCCAGCTTGCGCAAACTGTCTGTACCGGGTCTCCTGCAACGCTCTTTAAAGAAGCGTTCCGATAAACCAATCCCACAGGCAGATTGACCACTGTGCCCGAAGGGATTCGAACCCCCGACCCACGGCTTAGAAGGCCGTTGCTCTATCCAGCTGAGCTACGGACACACAATCCGGCGTTTCAACCGCACTGACGAAAGCTATTGTATCGTAGAAAAAAGGGTTTGTCAACAGTTTTTGTCTAATTTTTCAAAAAAAACAACAATTTATTAATTGACACACCTTCGGAACCATTATATAATGATTTTGTTCATCGGGGTGTGGCTCAGCTTGGCTAGAGCGCCTGGTTTGGGACCAGGAGGCCGCAGGTTCGAATCCTGTCACCCCGATTTTAAATTTTATGAAAAAATATCTCATGATCTTATTCCGCAGTTTTGCAGATTCTGTACATCCGTTTTGTTGAGTACATAAAAGATTGGTGCAGGAAGGCATCTTTACGGCGATGCTATGCCCCCTTTCTGGCTTTTTGCGCGCTACTCTTGCTCCACCACTACTCCGTTTACAGTAAGAATAAATGTTATTTGGCAGAAACGATTCCATAATAGACATTCAATAGCCTTATCTTGTATAGGGACAAAACATAAGTTGACAAAGGAAAAAAGAAGATGATTATTGAAATATTATATGAATTTTATGGTAAGTGGAAAGCGCTTTTGATCTATTGAAGCAAAAATGCAGAAACCGGATGTTCGTATTTATAAAAAGGCTTCTAATTTATTAGGAGTTGCCGCAGATGAGTGTATTTTCATAGGGGATGGCGGCAACAATGAGCTTGAAGGTGCCAAATTGGCTGGAATGGAGGCAATTCAGGCAAAATGGTATACTAATCAGCTTCCACATAAGCGTGGCAACATAGATGGCTTTTTGACAGCAGAAGAGCCTCTTGAAATTATGCAGTTTTTGGAAATGATTGGCGGGAAGTAAAACGAAACCGTATGAAAGCTTGTGGATACAAAGCGCTGTGGCTTCTTCCGCCCAGAATATCAACAATAAGTATGTCATTATTATTATAAACAGGAAAAGTTTTTTATAAAAAAAGATATCCTATAGAAAATGGAAATGTAGAAAAGAGCCGCTTTGAAGGAAAGGAGTTGATATCTATGCCCACAAGCGAAATCCGGGAATTGACAAATCTTTTGGTCGAACAGCTTCTACCTGTCCGAATCTATTTATTTGGTTCCTTTGCAGACAGCACTTATACTGAGGAAAGCGATTTTGATTTCTATATCATAGTGCATGATGCTGTATCAGATATTCCCGCAGAAACTACAAAAGCATACAAATCAATCCGCAAAGTGAAGCGGCGTCCTGTGGATATTGTTGTAGGAACCATAAGCCGTTTTGAAGCCAGGAAAGAAATTCCATCCATAGAAAACGAGGTGTACAGAAAAGGGGTGCTTTTGTATGACGAAAGAAGTCAGAGAGTGGTATGAAATGGCAGCCGCAGATTTAGGTGTAGCGAAACATCTGGATGCAACTTATTATCCAAAGCCATTAGAAATCATCTGTTATCATTGTCAACAGGCGGGTGAAAAGGCGATAAAAACGCTGATTATGTATTTTGGAGAAGAAGGCGGTATGCCTAAACTTCATGACCTGTCTTTTCTGCTGAACCAGATTAAAAACAAGGTATCAATCGAAGAAAAACTTTATGATTATGCTGATACATTGACACCGTATGGCGTAGCTGTAAGATATCCAAATGAGTTGTTTCTGGAGGCAAGACATGTGAAAGAAGCGTTGCAGTATGCTGATGAAATTTTCCAATGGGTGACGGAAACTGTGGCGGAGAAAGAATGAAATTATGATGATGACATTGTTTGATGATGAACAGATTTACAAGGCTTTTGAGAATGACATTAAACAGGAAACAGCTAAAAACAAAGCAATTTTTATGATACAAAAAGGGAAAATTGCCATAGACGAGATTGCCGAGTATTTCCCGGAGCTATCTGAGGAAGACCGAAAGGAAATTGAATCTCAGGTTTTACAGCAGGTCTAGCAAATCGTTCCGTGGTGTCGCAGTTTTTTTGCGGCGACGCTACGACGACACTTTTTGTAAGGGTAAAATCAGCGAATCGGTTCTCAGACTGGACTTCCAGAGGGATAAAGCCGCGTAAAAATGCTTGAAAAAGCCGGGAAAAGGTGTTCGAATCCTGTCACCCCGATTTTATAATTACAAGCCGGACGGGGCCGGCGGCGGAAAAAGCTGTGGAAACTTGCTCACCAACAGCTTTTTTTGATACTGGATAAATGGGGCGGCTGTACGTCCTTCTTTTTCTTTGTCTCCACTCCCACCGTGCTCCACTGCCATTTCCGAACAGGAAATCAGAAACGCAAATCGGTATTTGAAGAGGTCAATTTATGAATATCAAGTATAAGAAAACGAAAGTTTTTACTGTCGAAGAGTTGCAGGGATTGTTTCTGTCTGTCGAATGGGAATCTGGAAATTATCCGGAAAAACTTGTCCGTGCTATGCAAAATTCCTCTCATGTTATTTCGGCATGGGATGGAGACAAGCTGGTAGGTCTTGTTCGTGCACTGGATGATGGCAGGACTCCATATTGGAGACGAACTGATGAAACAGATTATAAGTTGCTTTGAAGATATTTTGTATGTAAAGGTCATGCCATCTGACCCGAAAACAATTCCATTTTATGAACGGTATGGTTTTCAGCAATACGACAATTACTCGGCAATGGTGCGAAAACACTTTGTGTAATGCGGCAAATTGCAGTTTGCAGAGTTGTCAAGCGAGCACAAAATCAAATATACCGGACTGCCCAAGCCCCGTTTATCTGCTTGTCTGCACTTCATTTTCCCAGCAAAGCTATCAACTGGTCCCGCTGTGCAGCCGCCTTCGTGCCCTTGATCTTTCTTGCCATACCCTCCAGTTCCGTGAGACCGGTATCATTCTGGCCGGCGGCAATGCGCATCAGCTTTTCCTTAAATTCTTTCTGCTCCTGCTCGGCCTCCCTTGCCCTTCTCTCCGCCCGGGCCCGTCCCTGCAGCTTTATGGTATTCTCCATAGAGTCCAGCAGCTGCCGCATGTCCATTGCCATCATTTTTCCGGTCTCCTTTCCGTTCATTCAAAAAGTCCACTATTTTTTTTATCGGCAGCCGCCTGCGTTTTTTAAAGAGGTGGGGCCTCTTTCCCCGGACACGGCATACCAAAACCATCTATTTTAGCCATTGCGCCCATAAGAAAATTATGGTATCCTTCAGATGATACAAGGGTTGCGTGAAGAAAAGACGGAGGTAAACCATTATGGAAAAACGTTACGCAAATCTGGCCCTCTTCTACGCCATCGCCGCCATGGCATTTGGGGTATTTTACCGGGAATACACTAAATTCTCCCATTTTTCCGGGCAGACAAATCTATCCGTGATACATACCCACTATTTTCTGCTGGGAATGTTCTTTTTTCTGGTTCTGATGGCCCTGGAGAAATCCTTTTCCTTCTCCGGGAAAAAGGTGGAAAAAATTCTCCTTGCCTACCAGGCCGGCCTCAACATTACCGCCCTGGGATTTCTGACAAGAGGGCTGACCCAGGTATGGGACACGGAACTGAGCCGGGGGCTGGACGCTTCCATCTCCGGCGTTGCGGGGATCGGTCATATCCTAACAGGAATATGTCTTGTACTGCTCCTGCTGGAAATCAAAAAAGCCGCATGACCTACAGCCACTCCTTGATGCACTCCCCCACCGAAGGATATTCGTCCTCATATTCCACCATAAGATTTACCATATATTGTACCAACTCCTCGGTGCGGGGCAGCTTCATCAACTGCTCCGCAATTACGGCAAAGGTCTCCATATCATGAAAGGCAAGGAGACTCAAGTAGGTACATTTTCCCAGAAAAAAATCCGCCATATCAAACAGCCTTTCATGCCGCAATCCGGTCAGTGCCCTCAGCAAGGCACGAATCTGGTATACGGTACAACTATGTTCCTGGGTCAGAATCTGATCCAGCACTTCCTGGGTTATTTCCCCGTATTCATCTGTATAGGCATCTATGTCGGAGGCTTCCGAGGCTCCGGGATAGACGGCGGCCAATTCGTCATTGTCATAAGGAAACGGCGGCTCCTGCCTGGAAAACCGGCTGCGGATGGCCCCCATTTTCTCCGGGGACGGCTTCTTCCGCTCCATGGTTCTCTCGGACTTCACCCCATATTCCTCACAGGAAAACCACATATCCCCTGACATCAGGTACTCCCTCCGGCATATTTCACCGGAGTCTTTTCTCTCCTGCCGTGCAACCCGGTGACAGGGCATAATCACCAATGCATTCACACATCTGTGATCCAATGCCGCCGCCATCGCCTTGTGATGTCCGTCCAGCAGCGCTGTCATGTAGCCGTCCATATAGTACGCCACCGCCCGGCAGCCGGGATGTCTGCGATAATATTCCACCCTGCTTGGACAAAGTTTCCCTATGGACTGAGTAGCCACCGTAAAGTGCGGTCTGTTGTCCCCCCACTGGCCGTCTCCCCTATAGAACAGGCAGGAGCCCGGCACACCCTTCCGGCTTTCAGGCACATTCCAGAACACATGCCCATTCCCGTCGGTGGGAAAAAGCTGCGTGTCCAACACCACATAGCAGTTGTCCTCCAAAAGCCCAAGCAGGAGCCGCAGTCCCTCCAGGGCCTCCGAAAAGGATACATTTTCCCCATTCATCCGCTCTTCCCGAAATTCTTCGGTCTGCTCCAACCCATAGCTGCTTCGGATAATTTTCTCGCAGGTGGGACAAAAATATTCATCTCCCTGGAGTTGGAACAGAGGAAAATCCCCCAGCATCAGAGTACAATAGGTGGCTGAGGACGGTTCTTCCGAATAGCAGTCATACAGCAGCCCTTTCCCATTCTCAACCTGGAGCAGGACACCGGGCGCGTAAAAATCACCTGCCGTCTTTTCCCAACAGGTGATCTTTCTAACATTCGGAATGTTTTTTTCCTCACGGGATGCCGGTTCCTTCCTTCTCTTCCGCTTCTCAAACATATTTACAACCCGCTTTCCTTTTCCCCGCACAGCCCAGATAAACCGCAATATTTCTCACAGATACGCGATCCGGAAGCTGGCCTTCCCCGCCTCGTCCAGTTCCATCAGGGCATAGGAGGGTCTGTGGCCTTCCTGCCTGGGATAGGAGATGCTTCCCGGATTCAGGGTCACCAGATCCCCCTCCTCTTCCAGAAAGGGCCTGTGGGTATGGCCGAACAGAACAATGTCCGCCCCCCTCTCCCTGGCCTCCTGCTTGATTCTCTCAGGGCCCATGGACACGCAGTAGGTATGCCCGTGGGTCACCCACACATGATAACGGCCGATCTCCAATTCCAGTTCCCTGGGCAATGTGGAAAAAAAATCATTATTGCCGGGCACGATGTGCACCAGGCAGTCCGCCGTCTGGTTGACGGCAGCCTGGCTGATGGCATACTCGCTTCCCTCCGCGTCGCCGCAGTGGATCACCATATAAAGCGGCCCCAGCCGCTCCAGAAGCGCAAAATAATTATCGTTTTTCCGATGCGTGTCACTGACAATCAGTATTTTCTTTTGCTGTCCCATGGATTCCCCCTCGACCATGTCTGCTTTATGATCTGCCGTGAAGGCTTCATGCCATAACATTCTGCAGCTGCTGTTTCATCTGCCGCAGCGCACTGCCCCGGTGGCTGACACGGTTTTTCTCCTCCTCCGTCAGTTCCGCCGTGGTACGGCCAAATTCCGGCACATAGAAGATAGGATCATAGCCAAATCCATTGCTGCCCTTCTCCTCATAGCCGATACGCCCCTCGATGACGCCCCGGCTGGTCAATTCCCTCCCATCCGGCAGCACTGCCGCAATGGCGCAGACAAACCGGGCCGTGCGCCGCGCCTCTTCCACGCCTTCCAGACGGCCAACCAGATTGGCGTTCTTGATTCGGTAAGAAGTGTCTTCCCCCATATAGCGGGCGGAAAAGACTCCCGGCTCCTTATTCAGATAGTCGATCTCCAGCCCTGAATCGTCCGCCATGACCACGGTCCCCTCCAGCCTGCCTGCCTTTTTCAAACAGGCCGCCACAGCCCTGGATTTGATCAACGCGTTCTCCTCATAGGTACAGCCGTCCTCCTCTATATCCGCCGAGACCCCGGCTTCCTTCATGGAAGCCACCTCCAGCCCAAGATCTGCCAGAATCGCCTGAATCTCCCTGATCTTACCCGCATTACCGGTGGCGAAAACAATTCTCTCTATCTTCATCTTATTCTCCTTCTATGTTTCGGTTCCTCTTACTTCCTGATTTTCATCAGTTCCCTGTCTGTTCCATCTCCTCAAAGGCCTGACGCAGTGCCTCCACGATTCCCTCGGCCACTTTCTGCGCATAGCCCTGCTGGCCCAGCAGTTCCCCTTCCCTCTCATGGGTCAGATAACCTGCTTTCACCAATGCTCCGGGGATGGTCAGTCGCTGCAATACCGGATCCTGGGTCTCCATCAGGCCGTTGGCCCGGCCCGACACCGCCTCCGTCACCCGTCGCTCCAGCAGATCCGCCAACTGCAGATTGCCGAATCCGGGGATGAAATAGTCCCCGTTATACCAGACTTCCGTGCCAAACTGCTCCGGATTCTCCTGATCCTCCCCCACACCGATGCCCACATACAGGTCGGCATTGACCTCCCGCGCCAACAGTGCCCTGTCCTCCGGGGAGATATCCACATCTTCCTGCCGGGTCAGATACACCTTGATTTCCGATCCCTCCAGAAGCTGTCTCACAGCCCCGGCGATCTGCAGGTTAATCTCCTTTTCCAGAAGACATAAGTCCTTACAGTCCGCAGTTGCCGCCCCCGTGCCGGGCTTTCTGGTATTTCCGGATGCCGGACTCCCTGTCTGGACCCCAAAAGCCTCTCCGCCATGCAGCGGATCTATGACCACGATCCGGTCAAAGCATTCCTTTGGCGGCTTAAACTCCATATATAAATGATTATCCTCCATCACACTGCCGTATTCGTATATGACGTTCATCTGCAGCTTCAGGATGGCCGTATCCCCCTGCTGCTGGGCCCATCCGCCCACCACGGATCCCATATCCCCGGTAATCACATAGTCCCGGTAATCCGATGCCTGGGCTCCCTGCAAATAGATCCAAAGCTGACGCTGGGCATAGCGGTTCTCCATGCTGATCTGTTCCGCCCGGATGGCAGGCGCGATGGGAATGGTGAAATGCCCCGGCTTACCTTCCTCTGTTTCCATTATAAGGCGGTAGCGCTCCACTGTCTCATCCGCCTCCTCCTGCATCTCCCGTTCTCCGGGGGCGGTGTCCGCAATCACAATGCTTTTTCCTGCGGCCCACCACAGCATCACTCCCATGCAGCCGCAGCAAAGCATCATCCACAGCGTCAGCGTCCTCCATCCCCTCCAGTCCGGGCCGCCCTTACTTTTCATGCCCGCCTCCCCGTCTGGGAGGTTTGGGTCCCAGGAACTGGTAATAATAGGTTTTCATCATACCGTTATAGATTTTCCGATTCTTATCCGCCTTGCGTCCGATGTCCCGCTCCGCCTGTTCATAGGATGTGATCAGATACAGGCTCCACCCGTCCAGGCAGCGGAAGCGCTCGCCAATGGTCTGGTACAGGGCGGGCAGAGCCTCCTTGTCCTCCAGCCGCTCGCCATAGGGAGGATTGGTAATAAGGAAGCCGTATTTCTTGGGATGACTCAGCCGGGCCACCTCCCGCCGCTGAAAGTGGATCAGTTTCTCCACCCCCGCCAGCCTGGCATTCTCCCTGGCGATGGACACCATGGCGTCATCCGCGTCATATCCCTGGATATCCGTCTCCACATGCAGATCCACCAACTCCCCGGCTTCCTCCAAAGTATCCTGCCACATACTCTTTCCCACGATATGAGGCCAGCGCTGGGCTGTAAAGCCCCTTTTCATCCCCGGCGCCATATTGGCCGCCATCATGGCCGCCTCGATGGGGATGGTACCGCTGCCGCAGAAGGGATCCACCAGAATCCTGTCTCCATGCCAGGGAGTCAGCAGGATCATGGCCGCTGCCAGATTCTCCGCAATGGGAGCCTTGGCCGTCAGCCTGCGGTATCCCCTTTTATGTAGGGATTCACCAGTAGTATCCAGCCCCACCGTGACCTCATCCTTCAGCAGGAATACCCGCACGGGAAAACTTTCCCCATCCTCCGGAAAACGCTCCAGCCCGTAATGCTCCTTCATCCGCTCCACCATAGCCTTCTTCATGATCCGCTGAATATCGGAAGGGCTGAACAATTTGCTCTTTACGCTGGCCGCCTTGGTGACCCAGAATTTTCCGTCCCTGGGAATATATTCCTCCCAGGGCAGCGCCCTGGTGCCCTGAAAAAGTTCCTCATAAGTCTCCGCCGTAAAGCGGCCCAATTTGATCAGCACCCTTTCCGCTGTGCGCAGAAATACATTGGCACGGCACAGGGCCTCCTCATCCCCCAGAAAAGTAACCCGGCCATCGGCCACCTCGCTCACATCATACCCCAGGTCCACAATCTCTTTTTTCAACACAGCCTCCATGCCGAAATGACATGGGGCGATTAATTCAAACCGTCTCATATTTCTCTCCAGATTTCTGTCTTTCTTTACAGGGACATAAGGCCTGTCCCACGTCCGGTTATTGGCCGGGAAGCAGCCGTCCTGTCTCGGCCAAATGCATATAGATATATGTTACCACATGTTACGTCAATATGTAAATAGGGATGCCGCAAAAGCGACACCCCTGATTTCCCAGAAAGACTGGCAGCAGCCCTAGAAGCTGTTGTTCTTCTGGTTGTTGTTCTGCTTGTTCTGGTTATTGTTCTGATTGTTCTTCTTGTTCTGGTTGTCCTGGTAGCTGTTCTGGCTATCCTGGTAGCTGTTCTGGCAATTGTTGGAATTGCTGTTCTGGTTGTTGTTCTGATTGTTGTTGGACATAATTCATTCCTCCTGTTGGTTTTTAGTTACAGGAGTAGTATGTCCTCTGCTTTTTAAAATATACATCCCTCAATGCAGCCAGTCTCGAAATAATTTAATGAAAAAAATCACCACTATGGCGATGGCCATAAGCGGCCACAGCCAGGCCAGCATATGCAGCACCAGGCGGAAAAGCAGTCCCAATACCACCAAAAGAAAGAGCAGAACTCCCCCGGCCAGCACGGGCAGGCCCCAGGAGGGCATACCTGACAGGCGGAAAAACTGCCGTCGGCCGCTTCGCCGGCGGTTTCCTTCTTCCCCGCCGCCATAAGTCTGATCCTCTCCGCTCTCTCCCGTCCACCCGCTCTCCGCCGCCACGATGGATCTGGCGATCAGCCTGGGATCACCCAGTTCCCGCATCACGCTTTCCTCCGTCTCCCCAAGCCGTATCCGGGTATTGATATAATCCTCATAATAGCGGGCATTCTCTTCCACCTGCCCCGGCGAAACCTTCCCACTCAGAGATACTTTCAGCCGGTCCACAAATTCCTGTCTGTTCATAATGGATTTATCCTATCTGCCTAAAAACACGACGCGGTTGACTTTTCTGAGTCTTATGATTCACGCTGCTGTCTGTACGATCAACCGAAAATGAATTGCTTTTATTATAGCATACCTCCATCATGCGGTAAATATATTGGAAATTAAGCCTTTATAAAAAATTTATAAATTGATGCATGGTCATCCCTTTACGCTCCCCATGGCAACGCCTTGCACAATATGCTTGGACAGAACCAGATAAACGATGATTACCGGGAAGATGGACAGACCGATCATGGCGTAGACCACCCCCGTATCCAGGCTGGACCAGTCCATGCTGCGCAGCTGGGCAATGAGGATGGGAACGGTCCGCTTCTTCGGCTCATGCAGAATCAGCGCAGGCGTAAAATAATTGTTCCAGCTGGATACAAAGGTAAATATGGCCTGTACAGCAATCGCGGGCTTCATCAGCGGCATCACGATGGAGTTGAAAGTGCGGAACTCCCCCGATCCGTCAATGCGGGCCGCCTCAATCAGGGACAGAGGCAGGGAGCTCTCCATGTACTGCTTCATATAGAAGAAAGTAACCGGCGCCGCGATGGTGGGCACAATCAGCGGAATAAACGAATCCTCCAGCCGCATCCTGGAAACCAGCTGTAAAAAGCCAAGAGCAGTTACCTGAGTGGGAATCATCATAATCATCAGGATAAACGTAAACATGAATTTTTTCAGCTTGAACTCATAGGCATGGATGGCATAGGCCGTCATTACCGAAAAGTAGGTACTGAGCACCGCGCTCAGCCCCGCCACAATAAAGCTGTTCCACAGCCCCGTCAGAATGGGCAGCCTCTCCCCCATCCTGATCAGATTTTGGATATTGGTAAGCAGATATTTGCCGGGCACCACGGAAAAACCCCTGTTCAGTTCCGAGTGGGATCTGGTGGTATTGATAAAGAGAAGGAAAAACCAGAACAGGCAGAGTACGGAGATCACTGCCAGCACTATGTAAGCCAGTCCCCTCCTCGCATGAATATTCAATCCTTTTTTCGTACCGTTTGAACGTTCCTCTTTCATGGTCTCACCTCCTAGTTATTCTCTTTCCGATTGGTAAACTTATATACCGCCAGGCTCAATATGCCGGTTATGATAAACAGAATCACCGACAGCGCGCCGCCCATACCATAGTTCTTGCTGAACAAATGCCTGTTCAGGTACATGATCAGCGTCATGGTGGAGCGCATGGGGTCGCCGGATCCCTTGGTCAGAATCTGCGGAACATCAAACATCTGCAGGCCGCCGATCAGGGAAGTGATCATCACATACACCAGAATCGGACGCAGCAGCGGCAGCGTGATCCTGTAAAATACCTGGGTGGAAGTGGCGCCGTCCACTCTGGCCGCCTCAAACAGGGAAGTGTCGATCCCCATCATGCCCGCCATCAGCAGAATCGTGGTATTTCCAAACCACATCAGGCAGTTCATGCCGGCCACCAGAAATCGGGTGCTCCAAATATTGGACAGGAACTTAAAAGGCGTATCAAGAATGCCGATCTGTATCAACAGGGAGTTGATAGGACCTCCGTCTGAAAACAGAGCAAAGAACAGCATGGCAAAGGCGGAGGCCATGATCAGGTTGGGCAGATAGATCACTGTCTTGAAAAATCCCTGACACTTCAGCCGCAGGCTGGGATCCGAGAACCATGCCCCCAGCAGAAGCGAAAGGATAATCTGAGGGATAAACCCAAGTATCCACATAATCAATGTATTCTTGGCGTATATCCACACCTCGCCGCTTGTAAAAATCGTCTTAAAATTTTCCAGCCCTATGAAAGTGGGGCCAATCTGTGTCAGCCCCGAGCGATAATTCTCAAAAAAGCTGTTATATACCGTACTCACCAAAGGAATAAAAGAAAACACCAGATACACCACAACAAAGGGAATCAGAAAAATATATCCCCATTTGTTATAGCTTACAACTTTTCCCCGTCGCGCGCTCTTCATAGTCATGCCTCCATCTCCTCATAAGCATCCGCCTTATTTACAAAAACCGCGCCCACCTGACCAAGCAGGCAGGCACGGTTTCATCCGTTACAGCTTATTGATTAGTAAGTCAGTTCGGGATATTTTTCCACAACTGCCTTGTAGAACAAATCCAATGCCTCATCCAGAGTGGCATTACCTTCGAAGTAGTTCTTCATGGCCTTCTGGAATTCCTCATTACAACCCTGGTCATACTTGCTCAGATTGCTCAGATCCAATCCGTCAACGCCTGCACAGTACATTGCCAGAGGATTCTGCCCGCCCAGTATTTTGCTGGAGTAGCCGGTATCCGCTGCCATGGCCTCCATAGCGGGCTTGTTGTTTACGAAGTCGTCATACTTGGTCACGATGTCGGTCATGATCTGCTGGTTGGTGGTCATCTGCAGCATGATATCCTTAACCAGACTCGGATTGTCAGTGCCAGTGGCCGCGCAGATCCATGTGCCGCCCCAGAAGAAGCCCTGGGGACCCTCGGTGGCGCCCCATCCGCCGTTGTAGCCCACGCTGCCTTCCTGATCGGCAGACATGGAGAAGTTTACAAACCAGGCCGGTCCAAAGTAGCAGAACACCTTGCCTTCGGGGAAGAAGCCCGCGCTCCAGTCCGAACTCCACAGGTCATGAGTGCCCGTGTAACCGGCATCCACCAAAGCCTTGGAGTCGTTTACCCAGTTCATGATATTGTCGTCAATGGTAATCTTGCCGTCCACAACCCAGGGCTTGGTCACATTGTTGGAATAAGTGCGGTATGTATCCACGGCAGAGGACACGATCTTGTAACCCTTGTCGGAAACGGCCTGGGCAGTAGCATTAAAGGTTGCCCAATCTTTCACGTTCTCCTGAACGGTGGCGGGATCATCGCTGCCAAACACTTCCTTGGCGGCCTCGCGGTTGTAGAACAGAACGCCGGGGCAGCCCTGCCAGGAAAGTCCCTTCAGAACGCCGTTGGAATCCGTCACCACATCCTGGGTGTACTTATACTGGTTGGCAATATCCGCGTCGGTGATGCCCAGATCCTTAACCGCCATGGTATAACCGGTATCAACATACTTCAATGCGTAATCCGCCTCGATCAGGAACATGTCGATCTTGTCGTCGGCCGCCGCGCTGTCCTGCTTCAGCAGCGTTTCGTCCAGGTTGTTCTGATAGGCATTGCCTTCATTGGGAGTCTCATGCCAGACTACGGACACATCGCCGATGGTACCGTGGGTCTCGTCAGTCTTGGTATAACCGGGATAAAGGTTTACCACCCTCTCTCTGAACTCGTTGTTCCAGCAGTAAATGTTCAGCACCTTGCCTTCCTCGGTCCCTGCGCCCACATTCTCATTCCCGCCTTGGTTGCCGCCCGCCGCGGGCTGTGAACCACAGGCCACCAAAGTTCCTGCCAGCATGGTAACAGCCATTAATACGCTCAAAACTTTCTTCTTCATCTTGAATCCTCCCTTTTTTGGTATGGTAAAGATTTGTTTTGAATCAGGAGTTCTGTTTTCAACCTCCTTAATCGTTTACGTTTTTCATTATACAATACTGATTGTATAATTGCAACACTTTTTTTGATTTTTTTACTTCTTTTTTGGGAAATTTGATTGAAAGTCCAGAAAACACTATACAAAATAGACAAAGGGAACCGCTGTACTCAGCAGTTCCCCACTTCTCCCACCGTCTTACCGGGATAAATTTCTCCCTTGATGATCACCTGCTCAATCAGGGTGGTCTTGGGACGCTCGATCAGGGAGATCAGCCTCTCCCCGGCCTGCACGCCCAGGGACGTGGTGTCCTGGCGCAGGGTCGTCAGCGGCGTCTCAATATGTCTGCCGATGCGGATGCCGTCATACCCGGCAATGGAGATATCCTCCGGAATGCGCAGCCCCCGGCCCTTGATGGCTGTGATGCCTCCGAAACAGGAAAAGTCGTCAGGGTACAGGATGCAGGTGGGGGGCACCCGCAGATCCAGCAGTTCCTCCGTCACCCGTGCCGCCGTCCTGGTGTCGCGATAAGGTGATTCCCGCACATATTCCCCGGGCAGCTTTAATCCCAGCAGCTCCGCGGTGCGGTAGAAGGACGTGAGCCTGGCCTGGGTCACGGAAGAATCCGCCCCGTGGATATAGGCAATCCGGCGGTGTCCTTTCTCAAACACATGGCGCAGCAGCAGTTCCATGCCTCCCACATTGTCAGAAGTGATATTGATATGATTGTCAAAAAGATGGTCCACCGTCACCACCGGAATATCGCTGCGTACCAGTTCCAGAACCTGGGGGTCATAGAAATCCACGCAGGCGATAACCACCCCGTCAAAGCCCCTGTAGCGGCAATGCTCCAGGTAGGACATCCGGCTCAGCCCTCCCGCACCGCTCTTGTTCAGAAATGTGATATCATAGCCCCTGGCTTCCACCGTGCGCTTGAAGCTGTCCAGCACCTGGGAGAAATAGTCATGGGTCAGGCCGCTCTGAGCCTCGTCCATAAAGAGCACGCCTATATTGTAGGTGCGGTGTGTCTTAAGGGCCCGGGCCATGGCATTGGGCAGATATCCCATCTCCTTGGCGACTCTGCGGATCCGCTCCTTGGTCTCCCTGCCGATGTCTCCATGGTCGTTCAGCGCCTTGCTCACCGTGGCCACCGAGACTCCGCAGGCTATGGAAATGTCCTTCATTGAAACCATGTCTGTACCCTCCAAATTTTATCTGATACTAAAATACTTAAACGTTTGTGCAATTTCAGTCTATCTTATTTTTATGGGTTTTGCAATCATTTTTAATCATTTTTTTGATTTAAGGCTTGTAAGCGCTTTCATTACGAAATTATTTTTCCCATATTTTCTGTAATGTCTCTTGCAATTTCCAAATGAGTTCAGTATAATTTATTTAATGTGAATATGTTTTACTTAATCGTTTTCTAAAACATTTTACAAATTCATGAAAAAAGGAGAGTCCACTATGAAGTTCGGCTATTTTGATGACGCCAACCAGGAGTACGTCATCACCACCCCCAAGACCCCGCTCCCCTGGATCAACTATCTGGGCTGCAATGAATTTTTCAGCTTAATCTCCAATACCTGCGGCGGATACACCTTTTACAAGGATGCAAAGCTGCTGCGCCTGACCCGTTACCGCTACAACAATGTACCCACGGACATGGGAGGCAAATATTTCTACATAAAGGACGGCGGCACGGTCTGGAATCCCGGCTGGCAGCCCGCAAAAACGGAACTGGACAGCTATGAATGCCGTCACGGCATGGGCTACAGCCGCTTCACCGGCAGCAAGGACCAGGTACAGGCCGAGGTGCTGACCTTCGTTCCCATGGGAGATAATTGCGAGGTGACCAGGCTGACCCTGAAAAACACCGGCAGCCGGGAAAAGGAACTGAAAGTTTTCTCCTATGTGGAATGGTGCCTGTGGAATGCCGATGACGATATGAAAAATTTCCAGCGGCTCTTAAGCTGCGGTGAGGTGGAGGTGGTGGGTTCCGCCATTTACCACAAGACCGAGTACCGGGAGAGGCGCAATCACTATGCGGTATACGGAGTGAACGCCCCCATTGCCGGCTTTGACACCATCCGCGACGACTTCCTGGGAGCCTACCGGGGCGCCGACAATCCGGAAGTGGTGGAACAGGGACAGTGCAAAAATACCCTGGCCAGCGGCTGGTCTCCCATCGCCTGCCAGCAGCTGGATGTGAAGCTGGCCCCCGGCGAATCCAAAACCTTTATTTTTGTACTGGGTTATATTGAGAATCCCCAGGAAGATAAATGGGAAGCCCCCGGCATAATCAATAAAAAACCCGCTCAGGAAATGCTGGCCCGCTACGCCGCCGACGAGGATGTGGACGCCGCTTTCGCCGCCCTGAAAAACTACTGGAAAGGGCTGCTGGGCAAATATCATGTGGAATCCGGGGATGAAAAAGTCAACCGCATGGTCAACACCTGGAACCAGTATCAGTGCATGGTCACCTTCAACATGTCCCGCTCCGCCTCCTATTACGAATCCGGCATCGGAAGGGGCATGGGCTTTCGCGACAGCTGCCAGGATCTGCTGGGCTTTGTGCATCTGATCCCCGACCGGGCCAGGGAACGTATCATTGACATTGCCTCCACGCAGTTTGAGGACGGCAGCGCTTACCACCAGTATCAGCCCCTGACCAAGAAGGGCAATTCCGACATCGGCAGCGGCTTTAACGATGATCCCCTGTGGCTGATTGCGGGCACCAGCGCCTATGTGCGGGAGACCGGAGACATTTCCATTCTGGAGCAGATGGTTCCCTTTGACAATGATATGTCCAAGGCAACGCCCCTGATGAACCATTTAAAGAGATCCTTCGATTTCATTGTAAACCATAAGGGTCCTCATGGGCTCCCTCTCATCGGGAGGGCGGACTGGAACGACTGCCTGAACCTGAACTGTTTCTCCGAGCATCCGGGCGAGTCCTTCCAGACTTTCGGCCCCAGCGAAGGCCCGGTGGCAGAGTCCGTGTTCATCGCAGGCATGTTTGTCAAATACGGAGAGGAATACGCCCAGCTGTGCGAACTGATGGGAGATTCTCAGGAAGCGGCTTATGCCAGAGAGCAGGCCGCCGCCATGTATGACACCATCTTAAAGAGCGGCTGGGACGGCGACTGGTTCCTCCGGGCCTATGACGCCTACAGCCACAAGGTGGGCTCCAGGGAGTGTGAAGAGGGCCAGATCTACATCGAGCCCCAGGGCTTCTGCGTGCTGGCCGGCGTGGGCGTGAAGGAAGGGCTGGCGGAAAAGGCCCTGGATTCCGTGAAGGAAAAGCTGGACACGGATTACGGCATTATGATCCTGCAGCCCGCCTATACCAGATATCATCTGGAACTGGGTGAAGTCTCCTCCTATCCCCCCGGATATAAGGAAAATGCAGGGATCTTCTGCCACAACAATCCCTGGGTATCCATTGCCGAGACTGTGATCGGCCGGGGCAGCCGGGCCTTCGAGATCTATAGAAAGACCTGTCCCGCCTATGTGGAGGAGATCAGCGAGATCCACCGCACCGAACCCTATGTATATTCCCAGATGGTGGCCGGACGGGACGCCAAATTCCACGGCGAGGCCAAGAACAGCTGGCTCACCGGTACCGCCGCATGGACTTTTGCCAATATCTCCCAGTATATTCTGGGCGTATATCCCACCCACTCCGGTCTGCAGATCAATCCCTGCGTGCCAAAAGGCTTCGGAGATTTCAAACTCACCAGGGAGTATCGCGGGGCGGTGTACCATATCCAGGTATTGAATCCCCAGGACGTGGAGAAGGGCGTAATTTCCATGACCGTGGACGGCACGGCTGTGGAAGGCAACATTATCCCCTGTCCCAAGGATCAAAAGGAAGTAAACGTGGTAGTCACCATGGGCTAGTATATCGTTTCCTGACTATATAAAAATTTCATAAAGCTCTTGACTTCGGTACGAAATCATACTATAATTCCCCATTGTATGATTTCGTACCGTTTGTATTGCATGGAATTTGGGAGGTATAAATGAGCAGCCTTATATCAAGAGACATGAAGCGCTTCAATTATCTGCTGGGTGAAATGGACGCCGCCTATCATGAGATTTCCCTGAAGCTGGGGATGTCCGACAGCGCCATGATCATCCTCTATACCATCTGTGATATAGGGGACTGCTGTCTGCTCACCGAAATCTGTCGTCTCTCCGGCCTGAGCAAACAGACCGTGAACTCCGCTCTCCGCAAGCTGGAGGCCCAGGGAACACTCTATCTGGAGAAAGCAGGGCCCAAGGGTAAAAAAGTATGCCTGACAGAGGCCGGAAAAACGCTGGCAGAGCAGACAGCCCTGCGGCTGCTGCGGACGGAGGACGCCATACTGGCCTCCTGGCCCCGGCAGGATGTGGAAAAATATCTGGATTTGACGGAGCGCTTTCTGAATGCCCTCAGAAAAGAAGCCGAAAAGCTATAAGGAGGAATTTATGATACAACTATCCGATCACTTTGACTATAAAAGACTGCTGCGCTATACGCTGCCTTCCATCATCATGCTGGTATTCACCTCTGTCTACAGCGTGGTAGACGGCTTTTTCGTGTCCAATTTTGTAGGCAAGACCCCTTTTGCCGCCGTGAACCTGATCATGCCCGTGCTCATGATCCTGGGCTGCATAGGCTTCATGTTCGGCACCGGGGGAAGCGCGCTGATCGCCAAGACCCTGGGAGAGGGTAAATCTCAGAAAGCCCGAGAGACATTTACCCTGATCGTATGGGTATCGGCGGTCTGCGGCCTGGTGTTGGCCGTGGCGGGTATCGCCCTGCTCCGGCCTGTGGCCATGCTGCTGGGCGCCCGGGAACGGCTGCTGGAAGACTGCATCCTCTACGGCCGGGTCATATTGCTGGCGCTTCCCTTCTTTATCCTGCAATTTGAATTCCAATGCCTGTTTGCCACCGCCGGAAAGCCCAGGCTGGGTCTGGGTATCACGGTGGCAGCGGGACTGACCAATATGGCACTGGACGCACTGTTTGTGGCTATCCTTTCCTGGGGCCTGGCAGGGGCAGCAGCAGCCACCGCCTTCAGCCAGCTTGTGGGCGGACTGATTCCGCTGATATACTTTGGCCGTGAAAACACCAGCCTTCTCAGGTTCGTAAAATGTCGGTTTGACGGCAACGCCCTGTGGAAAACCTGTTCTAATGGCGCGTCCGAACTGATGGGCAATATCTCCATGTCCCTGGTGAGTATGCTCTATAATCTGCAGTTGATGAAATACGCCGGGGCGGACGGCATCGCCGCATACGGTGTACTGATGTATTTGAGTATGATCTTCCAGGCAATATTTATGGGCTATTCCGTAGGAGTCGCCCCTGTGGTAGGCTACCACTACGGGGCACAAAACC
Source organism: Lachnospiraceae bacterium (assembly GCA_011959105.1). Lineage (GTDB taxonomy): Bacteria > Bacillota > Clostridia > Lachnospirales > Lachnospiraceae > Acetatifactor. The sequence continues at coordinate 55,720 of BLLU01000247.1, forward strand.
ACGGAGAACTTAAGAACCTGCTCCGGCGGAGTCTTTTGCTGGTCGGCGCTTTTTCCGCGCTGATGTTCGCCGCGGGGGAGGCCTTGGGCAGGCCCCTGTCCCTGCTTTTTGTGGGCTATGACGCCGGGCTGCTGGATATGACGATTCACGCTTTCGTCATATTCTCCTTCTCCTTTCTGTTCTCCGGCTTTACCATACTGGGCTCCTCTTTTTTCACCGCTCTGAACGATGGACTGACCTCTGCGCTAATCGCCTTTCTGCGCACCCTGGTATTACAGGTGGCCGCCATCTGTATACTGCCCGTCTTCTGGGGACTGGACGGAATCTGGTTCTCCATCATCCTGGCGGAGGTACTGGCGGTGCTGGTGACGGTTCTCTTCCTGGTGGGAAAGCGGAAGAAATACCACTATTGAGCCTGCCCAACTGCCAGAAAGCCACGGCGCTGGCCGCCGCCACATTCAGGGAGTCCACGCCGTGGGACATGGGAATCCGCACCGTGTAATCGCAATCGGCAATGGTGTCTGCCGCCAGTCCGTCTCCCTCGGTTCCCAGCACGATAGCCAGGCGCTCCTCGGCCCCCAGGCGGGGATCCGCCAGGGAAACAGAATCTTCCCGAAGGGCCATGGCTGCAGTGCGAAAGCCCAGAGCGTGAAGCAGTTCCGGGTAATGAACCGATTCTAAAAAGGCCCAAGGGATCTGAAACACGGTTCCCATACTCACCCGGACGGCCCGGCGGTACAGGGGATCACTGCTGCCCGGCGTGAGCAATATACCGTCCATGCCCAGCGCCGCTGCGCTGCGGAAGACAGCCCCCACATTGGTGGGATTCATCACATTCTCCAGCACCGCCACCCGGCGCGCCCCCACACATACCTCTGCCGCCCCGGGGAGAGGTTTCCGATACATGGCGCAGAGCATTCCCCTGGTCAGCGCATAGCCGGTAATCTGTTCCAGCACTTCCCGCTCTGATACATAGACCGGAATATCCCCACAAAGGCTGATCAGTTCCCGTCCCTGTCCCTCCGCCAGCTTATGCTCCGCCAGCATGGACAGGGGCCTGTAACCGGCTTCCAGCGCCCGCCGGATGATCATGGGGCTCTCCGCGATAAACAGCCCCTGATCCGGTTCATTATAATGGCGCAGTTGTCCCTCTGAAAGCCGGGCATAGAGATCCAGTTCCGGCACATGGATATCCTTGATTTCAATAAAGTCTGTCATATTTACCTCTCGAATTCCAAAACCACAAAATCCTTAAAAAATGTTTTTACCCCCAGTTCCCCAAAGTCCACTGTCAGCTTCTCTTCGTCTTCCTCCGTAACTGTACCTTCCCCATATTTCCCATGGCGGACCCGGCAGGGCAGGACCTGCGCTCCGCAGGCCTCCTGTGATTCGGTCTGCCCGCTCTCCTCATAAGACGCCGCTTCCGAAAAATCGGCCTTGGGAACCACAGGGGCATTGTCCACCCGCTCCACCAGCCCTTCGGGGATCATCTGCAGATAGCGGCTCTCGCCGCAGGCCACCCCGGGCATCCCCGGCTGGAGATAATAGGACAGTTCCAGAAAATCCCGCGCCCTGGTCATGCCCACAAAAAACAGCCGCCTTTCTTCCTCTTCCTCCTCAAAACCTGATGATCGCAGGGGGATCAGCCCATAGTTCACCCCTATGATAAACACATGGGTAAATTCCATCCCCTTGGAGGCATGCAGGGTCATAAGCCATACCCCCGGGGCCCGGGTGGATTCCCCGCTGAGTTCCCCAGGGGATTCTACTGGAGGTTCTCCTGGGGAGAATCCCCTGGCCTGCGCCCGATTTTCCTCTTCATACAGAGGGATACCCTGTTCCTCCAGATAAGTTTCCCCGCTGTCCCGTTCTCTCCGGGTTACTACCTGATGGGGAATCTTCTCCCGCTCAAATACATCCGCCAGAAGTTCGGCCTGGGCCTGCAATCTGTAAAATATGGCAATCTGTTCTGCCGCCACCCCGTTTTCTCTCAGGCGGCGAATCTGCTCCGCCAGATAATAGGCCTCCCCCAGGGGATCATATGCCTGGCGGATTCTGACCCGGCCTTCGCTTTCCCTGCTGCCTTTGAGTCTGTCTCCATACTGTTTGAAGCGTCCGGCGGCCTCCAGGATCCGGCGGCCGCTGCGGTAATTCATGGGCAGGGTAAGCTGCCTTGCGCCATAGCGGTGTGCCAGCGTAAAGCAGGCGTTGATGCTGCTGCCCCGCCATCCGTAGATGATCTGATTGGGGTCCCCCACGGCAAAAAGCCGGGTGTCAGGCCCCCTGAGTGCATCCAGGAAAGCCAACTGCCGTTCATCGCTGTCCTGCACTTCGTCTATAATGATCCATTCCGGCGCAATCGGATATTTCCGAAGAAGCGTTTCGCCGTGTACCAGCAGATCCCGGAATGTCATGGTATCGCGCTGCCTCTTTTCCCGTTCCAGTACTTCCGCCAGCAGCCAGATATCATCCTGCAGCTTGTCAAGACGTTTCCCCTCCACACTGTCCCGGCCCCGATGACCCAGCCGGACCGCCGCCTCCAGCCGCTTGGGCAGCCTTGCGGGATATTTGATCCGCAGTCCCTCCCGCCTGATTAATTCCCGGGCTAATTCCAGTTCCTGCTCGGGAAGCAGCACCGTGAAGGACCGGGTATAGCCCAATTCCTCCACCGGCAGAAACTGTTTCAGGAGCCGATAAGCCACACTGTGGAAGGTACCGAAGCCCGAAAGTTCCTCCGGGGACAGACTTCCCTCCCGCTGCTCCAGCCGTCGGCGAACCTCCTCTGCAGCCTTATGAGTGAAAGTCAGTACGATCATCCGGCTGAACCGAATATTTTCCATATAGCGCAGATACAGCAGCTTCGCCACCAGCACCGTGGTCTTGCCGCTTCCCACATTGGCATTGACCACGCAGGTATGGCTGTGATCCAGCACCGCCTCTCTCTGCTCCGGATTCAGCTGCCCCAGTATCTCTTCTTCCATCCTGTGTAAACCGCCCATTACGTCCCTCCCTGCGGCCGTCCTTCCCGGGTAATCCCATGCACGCTGTCCAGCCGCTTTCTCAGCTTCTCCCGAACCGTGCTGTCCTCCCCCGTTCCCTCCCCGGCCTTATCGGAACATCGAAGGTTCTTAAGCCCCCAGAGAATCTTTGATTTGTTCAGCCGGTAATCACCAATGCAGGCAATGCATCCTCTCTCACAGCCGCATCCCGCCACCAGGGTTTCCGCCCGGCAGACTATCTCCGGCATCCGCTCATAGGCTTTCTCCGCATAGCCCAATCCCCCTGTAAATTTGTCATAGAAGTAGACAGCCACCCGGTCCTGCGCATCCTCCTGCTGCCCGACGGCATTGCCGGAGGGGATCACGCCGATATCCTCCTTCTCCGTCATGGTCAGCATCCTGGCGGCATTTTCCAGCGCATAGCACAACCCCTCAAAATGGTTGTCATACACCTGCTTCCCGCCGGCTCCTTCCCGGAGCATACTGCGGTATTCCCGCACCACCTCCGCAGGAAGTTCGATCCAGGCCCCTTCGGTTTCATACCGCTTTACCAGAGGCTGCGGGAGTTGGTCATTGCCAAGATTCTGATGGTTATGAAACTGCAGCTTCTTATACATGCTGACCACATCCTCCACATGGAGTTCTCCAAAGCCTATGCAGATTTCCGGCTGTTCCTCTTCCGGGACCTGATGCCGGAGCCCTCCCTCGCTGCCCGGTATCGCTTCCCGCATATAACTGCAAGTCCGCCTCACCCGCAGCCGGCGGATATCCGTATTGCCTCCCGGCACCGTGTAGTAGTTCCCTGCAAAAGGCACGGCATAGCCGGTGCGGGTCTCTGTGTCCATATGGGTGATCTGGTATAAAACACCGCCATGCATATAGACCGCGCCCGTATGAATCTCCCGATAGGCCTGCAGTTCATCCATCTCCGTGATCTGTTCCCCGGTCTCCCGGTGGAGCAGCTTATAGCGCCCATTGTCAATATTGCGCAGGCTATAATCTCCCTCCGGGAAACCCTGCCCGCACCAGACAAAAAGACCTCCCTGACGGGTCAGTTCCCCCGCCTCCAGAAGCACGGGAATAGCCTCTCCCAGATCCGGAAAAAGTTCCATATCCTGCTGCCCCAGGGGAATCTCCGCAGCCGCCGCCCGAATGTGAGCCAACTGGATCAGAAGATTATCCGGGTCGATAACAGCGCTCTCACTGCTGCCCTCAAAGAGCCAGTCCGGATTCACCGCAATGTATCGGTCAAACGGCATCTCCCGCAGGATCAGATAATTGGTGCAGCTGTGGCCGCTCCTGCCTGCCCGGCCCGTCTGCTGCCAGAAGGAAGCCTTGGTGTCGGGATATCCCACCAGCACTGTAGCATCCAGCCGCCCGATGTCAATTCCCAGTTCCAGAGCGTTGGTAGCCACCAGCCCCAACAGTTCTCCCCGGTTCATCCGGGCCTCGATCTCTCGGCGCTCTCTGGGGGTATACCCGCCCCTGTACCCGGCGATCCGATTGACCATCAGATCCTCCGGGTGAAGCGCCCGCATCTTCCGTCCCCCTTTCCCCGTCTCCTGCCCCGTCATGTCCCATCCCTCCAGAAGGTCCCTGGTCTCCTTCAGCACGATCTCCACATTTCTTCTGGAACTGGCAAAAGCGATAAAACTGGTTCCCTTCTCCATCAGTTCCGGCAGCAGATTGGCGGCCACCTGGGCGGCGGAAGCCTGTCCGATTTCCCTGCCGTATGAATCTTCTATTTTGGGAGGCTGCAGGAACACGTACCTCCTCTCCGCTCTGGGGGCTCCGTCCCTCTCCACCTGCTCAAACGGCTCGCCGCATATCCCCCGGGCCAATTCCAGCGGATTGGCGATGGTGGCCGAACTGCACAAAAAGCGGGGACGGCTGTGATAATACCGGCATACCCGCCCAAGACGCCGGATCACATTGGCCAGATGGGAGCCGAAAGCCCCTCTGTAAGTGTGCAGTTCGTCGATCACCACATACCGCAGATTGGCAAACAGCAGATCAAATCCGTATTTGCTGTGGTTGGGCAAAAAGGAAGCATTGATCATCTCCGGGTTGGTCAGAATGATATTGGCATGGCGGCGAATCCGGCTGCGCTGGGCGGAGGAAGTATCTCCGTCATACACCCCTGCCGATACCCTGTCCTCCCCGAAAAATTCCAGCAGGGGCCGCAGCGCCTTGTACTGGTCGCTGGCCAGCGCCTTAGTGGGATAGATGAACAGGGCCCGGGCCCCGGGATTGCAAAGGATTTCCTGCAGCACCGGCAGCAGAAAGCCCAGCGTCTTGCCGCTGGCCGTGGAGGTGGTGATCACCACATTTTCCCCCTGCAGGGCCAGTTCAAACATCTGTGCCTGATGACTGTAAAGCCTATCAATTCCCCTTGCTCTCAGATACTCCGCCAACTCCGGCAGCAGCGCCGCCGGGTACTCTGCATATTCCGCTGATTTAGCCGGCATTCTGCGGCTGTATACCATCATCTTATCTATATCCATATCTTCCTCCGGTAAGCAGGCCGCCGCGCACGGGCCCACGTTTCTCCCATTGTAGCATATTTCCCGGGGCTTGGAAACAAACTATCAGCCAATGCAAACCAAAAAATCCGGCGGGCAAAACAGCACCCGCCGGATCTTCCTCCGCTCTTTCAAACGGTTTGCATATGTTCCCTGTATGGATCAGCATTTCTCCAGAGCCTGCGCAATATCGGCGATCAAATCTTCCTTATCCTCCAGGCCGCAGCTCATGCGCACCAGTTCCGCAGGCACTCCCGCCTCCTTCAGCTGCTGATCCGTCATCTGGCGGTGGGTGCTGGAAGCCGGGTTCAGGCAGCAGGTCCGGGCATCCGCCACATGGGTCTCAATCGCCGCCATTTTCAGATTCTTCATGAAAGCGCCGGCCGCCTCCCGGCCCCCCTTGAGACCGAAGGAAACCACGCCGCAGCTGCCCTTGGGCAGATACTTCTGCGCCAGTTCATGATACTTGTCTCCGGGCAGACCGCAGTAATTCACATAGGCCACCTTGGGATGAGAAGCCAGAAATTCCGCCACAGCCTGTCCGTTCTCACAATGGCGCTGCATCCGCACATGCAGGCTCTCCAGCCCCAGGTTCAGAATAAAGGCATGCTGAGGACTCTGAATGGAACCCAGATCCCGCATCAGCTGGGCCGTACATTTGGTGATAAAGGCCCCTTCCCGGCCAAACTTTTCCGCATAGGTGATACCATGATAACTCTCGTCAGGAGTACAAAGGCCGGGGAACTTGTCCTTATGAGCCATCCAGTCAAATTTGCCGCTGTCTACAATGCAGCCGCCCACCGCCGCTCCGTGACCATCCATGTACTTGGTGGTGGAATGGGTCACAATATCCGCCCCCCACTCAAAGGGACGGCAGTTGACGGGCGTGGCAAAAGTATTGTCAACGATCAGAGGTACTCCATGGGCATGGGCACAGCGGGCAAACTTCTCTATGTCCAGCACGGTAAGAGCCGGGTTGGCGATGGTCTCGCCGAACATGGCCCTGGTGTTGGGCTGAAAAGCGGCGCTCAGTTCCTCCTCGGAGGCATCCGGGTCCACAAAAGTGGTCTCAACGCCCATCCTCTTCATGGTGACGGAGATCAAGTTGTAAGAACCGCCGTAAATGCTGGTGGACGCCACGATATGATCCCCCGCGCCGCAGATGTTAAACAGGGCATAGAAATTGGCTGCCTGACCGCTGCTGGTCAGCATGGCCGCCGTACCGCCCTCCATCTGGCAGATTTTGGCCGCCACATAGTCGTTGGTGGGATTCTGCAGCCGGGTGTAGAAATAGCCGCTGGCCTCCAGATCAAATAATTTACCCATATCCTCGCTGGTATCGTATTTGAAAGTGGTGCTCTGCACAATGGGAATCTGTCTCGGTTCCCCGTTGCCGGGAGTGTAACCACCCTGCACGCAAATGCTGTTCATGTTCATCGGTATCTCCTCCTTGGTTGTAGTAAGTTATACATAAAACGTTTTATACATTGTAACACAGGATATGTCAAAAAACCATTCTTACTTTACAATGCCGTTGGCCAGCAGCGCTTCTTTCCACACCTTGTAGGACTTGGTTTTCAGGTGCAGACCGTCCCGGGCCTGGCTGTCTCTGAGATTGCCCGCATCGTCCATGTAGAAGGCGTTCAGGTCCAGATAAAATATGTGTTCCCCGTCCGCCAGTTCCGCCAGACCTGCATTGCGCTCCCGGATCTCATCATTGTTGAAATTCGGATGCTCGGCAGAATAGGAGGAGGTCACGGCCAGAATGGACTGGATCACAATCCCGGCGTTGGGCTGCTTTTCCTGTACATGGTTCACCAGGGAACTGTAGGAGGACAGGAAACTCTTGCGCTTCGACCCCATGTTGTTGATACCCAGCATGATATAGACCGCGTCATACTGCCTCGCGTCTAGAAGGGCGTCCAGCGTAACCCCGCCCATGTCTCTGCTCAGGGCCTCGCCCACCCCCATACCGGTTATACAAAAATAGGTGGCATTTTTCAGGTTCCCATACATGGAGAGACCCACGGTGAGAGAGTCTCCGATAAACAGCACATTGTCGTAATAACTCTTGTCCACCGCCGCGAAACTTCCCACGGACTGGGTGATATCCAGTTTCACCGGTTCCTCTGCCAGATAGTCGTTGGAAGCATATCCCACATTGCCGTAATAGTCAATACGATACCAGCCGGTCTCGTTGCATCTGCCTGTTATTTTGACTTCCTGGTTCCGATAGAGGCCGCCGATCTTCTCCCCTTCCGTGGAAGGCTGGTCCCGCACCCGCAGGGAAGTCTGGGAATACAGAGTCAATTCCAGATCCGTGTAGGTATACGGAATCTCTTCCTCTGTGGGAACACTGCTTTCCTCCGCCCAATCTATATCTTCCTCCGGCCAGAGGGCCACCGGCCCCTCCTGCAGCACATCTTCTTTGGGCAGGGCTTCCTCGATCCCGATTTTCTTTGGGGTAAATGCCGTACCGCCGTCGTCTGCCGCCCCCACGGGGGACTGAAAAAGCCAGACGCACAGAACGATCATCAGCACAATCGTGACGGCTGACAGGACACAGGTTGTCACTCCCAAAATCTGCCTGCTCACACGCCAGTTCTTTATCACTGCTTTCTTCGCCATCCTCTTCCTCTCATCCAATATGACATAAAGCCAAAATGACTTTTGCGAACATTATACTCCCTAAATTCCCCAATCGCAACAGGGACTTGCATAAAATGACCGCAGGATACGACGGCAATCAGCTTATATTTGTATAAGTTCCTCCTCCTCTTTCCGTTTTTGTCTAAACTGAAAACCATTTGCAGGGAATTGTAAGAAAATAATCTTTATTTTCTTTAAAGCCGATTTTTTCATAAAAGCCTTTAGCCTGGTCTGTTTGTACCAGCCATTCTGAGGACTCGCAGGCACTCCTGCATCTTCTCACCAGTTCCTTGCCAATCCCCATTTTTTGATATGCCGGTAAAACCGCTAAATCATAAATAATGGAGCGAAAATGCAAATCGCTTAATACCCTTACGCATCCCACCAATTTCCCCTCGATCCACGCGGAAAAAACAAATGTGGAGTTAATAAAAGCAATATTAAAGTTTTCAAGCATCTCCGGGGTTGTACTCTCTGTAGTCCAATTTACTGCAAGAAATAACTGATATAACTGATCACAGGGGAGATCTTTCCGGGTTTTGTATTCTACATTCATTTATACTTCTCCTCCAAATATTGTTTTTATATCTGATCTACCTTATTCCGTAGAGGACATTTTTTCTCTATATGCATACAGGTTTCCGGCAGCGGCGCCATCTTCCCATATGGGCACCAATTCCTGGCGCGGCATTCCCTTCCCATATGCGCACCAATTCCTGGCGCGGCATTCTCTTCCCATATGCGCACCAATTCCTGGCAGCGGCACTCCCTTCCTATATGCGTACCAGTTCCCGGCAGCGGTTCAGCGCCGCGTACAGTTCCTGGCGGCGGGGCATGGCCAGATTGCCCGGCAGGCTCTCCCTTCCCGGACAGAAAGCTGCAAAACTGTTTTTCTCCACTTCTTCGTACAGGGCCTCCACTGCCTGCTGCAGGGTTTTCCGTCCGTCAAAGCAGCGGCATTTCATATGCCGGATCATATGGGACAGGGCCGTGAGCTGCTCGCTGTCCGCAAGCTGTTCCACATAACGCATGTCCACGGTTTCCCTGTTGATGGAGAAGCCGTCCAGCCCCATGGTTTTCATCTTGATCCGTTCGTCCCTGGCAAACGCCTGGTCTGCCTTTACCACCCGGTGGAAATCCGGCTTTCCTGCCGCAGGGGCGCTTCCCAGAGTATAGGGAAACTGTTCCGCCTCCTTTTTCGCCAGCGCCGTAATCTCCATGGGACGGTACTTATTCATCTGCAGGATGCAGTCCGCTTTATGGAAATAGGAACCGCAGCTTCCCGCCACCAGCACGGTGGAAATCCCGTAATTTTCATACAGTTCCCGCACCCGGTCGATAAAGGGGATGATGGGTTCCATATCCCGGCTGACAACCCGCTGCATCAGTTCGTCCCGGATCATGAAATTGGTGGCGCTGGTGTCCTCGTCGATAAGAAAAGCCCCGGCCCCCATCTCCACGGCTTCCACCGTGGCCGCCGCCTGGGAAGTACTGCCGCTGGCGTCCTCCGTATAAAAATGCCCAGTGTCCTTGCCCCCCGGAAGATTGCGGATGAACATGGAGATATCCACCTGCTGGATGCTCCTGCCATCCTCCGCCCGCAATTTCATGGCGCTGTCGTCGGTGAGTACATACTCCCTGCCGTCTCCGGCAATATGGTCATAGACCCCCTTTTCCAATGCTTCCAGTAAGGTGGATTTACCATGATAACCGCCTCCCACGATCAGCGTCACCCCCTTGCGGATCCCCATCCCCCGGAGCGTTCCCCTGTGGGGCAGTTCCAAAGTCACAGCCATCTCCCCGGGACTGGCAAAGGCCACCGCATCCTTCATGGGCTGGGATGACACCCCGGATTTGCGGGGCAAAATGGCTCCGTCCGCCACAAAGGCCACCAGATCCCTCTCCTTTAACTGCTGCCGGATATAAAGCTGGTCATCTGCCAGATACAGCACTTTCTCCAGACCATCTTTGGGACAGGATGCTGCCAACAAAGTCTGCTTCACGCACACCGGCAGGAAGTCAAACAGGATTTTTACCAATTCCCCTGCGTTAATGGTGCGCCCGTTGGCCGGAAAACCGATCTCCATACGGATTGTCACCTGGCCGTCCGAAGGATTCACCGTGCAGGCGCTCCGCTCCAGGATTTCCTGCCCCGGCTGACTGATGCCCAGCAGGCCGCTTTTGCCGGATCCTTTGGCTTTGAAGGAATACTCCCTGATTTTGGCTGCCATACGGCGGAGCAGATAGTCCTGAAAAGCGATCCGCCTGTGCCTCTCCCCGTAGCCGCCCTTGTCAAAGCCTGCCACCTTCCCCGGTACTATCAGGCTAACCTTGGAAGGAGCCGCAAAAGGGTCTCCCTGCACATGGTCAATGGACAACACATACTGCTGGAACTGATACTGCCCCCGGGTGTCCTTGTAGGCCGGATAACTCTTATGGTCAATTTGTCTTAGTAATGCCTGTAATTCCGCTGCTGATTTCATTTTTCCTCCTATTATAGTTCCGCATATCCCCAGCCGCCCTGCGACCGTTTTTCATTCAGTGCCCCCTCCGGGTATATGCTGTTTTCAGTTTCCCATATCCCCTACCAACTGATTACATCAAAAAACTCATTAATGTTTGAGCCTCTTTCATTTTCATGCTCCCAAAAGACTTCCGTATCGGATATTTTGATTTCAAATCCTGATTTATTGATCTGGTAATGATTCACCACAATTTTTTTCTTCAGTCTGGATAACATGTGTTCAAATGAATTGCCTTTTGTATTGAGATAGCCATACACATCCCTCATGGCCTTAAATTTCTCCATATCCCCCAGGCCCAGCGTCTGTTCTATATATTTCCTTACATCCTGTCCATGATACGCTTCTATATGTAGACATGCGACATACTCAAAATCAGGATTATCCAATATCAGGAAATGAGGAATCTTTTTACGTTCGTTCTGCAGTTTGCAATACTCCATCAATTCCTTCAACCGGGGCAGTTCTCCCGGATGTTTTCTGGCCCTGTCGAAATCAATGATGATGAACTTGGCCAGACAGTTATTATCTGCTTCTTTTTTGATATGCTCCAAAAAACCGGCATATCCCCCGCCCTGCATATTGACCGGCTTAAGAGCCAGTTCCACCCCCTGGTTGAGCCGCATTGCATCGATATAATTGTACTCCGTATCCCCCTCGCAGAAGACGACATACTTTTTCCGAAGTTCTCTCTTTGGCCTACTCAAACGCGGTTCCTCCCAAAATCCCCTTCATGTAAAATTCGTATATCTTTGTTGTCTCATAGCGTATATCCGGGAAATCAGCCAACGAGTACAGTTCCGAGTTCAGGCTGTCCCTGTCTTTCGTCACAAAATAGATCTGTTCCTTCATGTAATTCTTCAAGTCCAGATGCAGCACATTGTGGCTGGAAAAGATAAACTGCCCCCTATGTTTCTTTCCGTTGATAAAAGAAATCATCCGCTCTGCCAGAATGGGGTTGATCACCCTGTCCATCTCGTCCGCAAAGACCACTTTATCTTCATATACCACCCGGAACAGCTGGACAGCCCATGCAAAGAATTCTCTGACGCCTCCCGAGTCCCTTTTAAGTTCCCTGGAAAACCTCTGTCCGTCCTTTGTGACTCGCACAATCTTACTGGCGCTGAAGGGCTTTTCCTCGTCTATTTCAATGCCTTCAATACTGTAATCCACCATCCGAAGGATATCCAGAAAGCGGGGATCTCTGATAATATTTATATCCTCCTCAGTGTTTTGCAGTTCTTTATATATGGAATAATTAAAATCCTGATTTTCGATGTTCAATCTGCTGTTTACCCAGCCGACCAATTCCTGTGCACGGGGCTCTCCCAAAATGGCCAGCCTGGCCACAAAAAGGCCCAGGTTCTCCTCGGTTATAGTCGCCCGTTCAAACACGATTTCAATTTCTTTGCTGCAATTATCCAGCATCACCTCATACATCACTCGGACTGCGCCCTTTTTGCTTTCCGTGTCAAGTTCTTTCCTTGTCACGGACATAATCATTTTTTCCTGATTACTCTTCGCGCTTTGGGAGGAAAACATCTCTTTAACGATACTATACCCGTCAATCGCCAAGTGATAGTGATAGATCCCTCCCGTTTTACTCATCACCTGGATGTCAAACTCCTGCACCGCATAGCGTTCCCTGTCTCCGGCCTCTTTCAGTGTATTAAAATTTACAAGCCCTTTATAGGTGCGCACCCTTTCATTATTCGCAAATAAACTTTTAAAGAAGGAAAGACTACTGATAAAATTAGTCTTCCCCCCTGCGTTTTCCCCTACTACCACAGCCGTTTTCAGGAGATCATACCCCGCTTCTGTCTCCACATAATTATCCGGGAATCTGTGCTTTACTTTGTTCCCGGGCGCTAACAGGTCAAACTCCGCCTCATCAGAAAACGAACAGAAATTTTTAAATTTGTAAGATATCAGCATTTGCCCACCGCCTAATAGTTTTTATGTTTCCATTATACTATTTTCTACCGAAAAATCAACAATATTCATTACTAATAACATTTTTCTGTTTTGTCCTCTTTCGAACGGTTCCATATTTTCGGATTGACAACTTCTACCATTCATATGCCAGCACCTGGCAGTTACCGATGCCGAAGGCTGCGAATTCCTCATTGGTCATATCCGTGAAATAGGACTGCACGATTCTGGCGATACCGTTATGGGCCACCAACAGGTAAGTTCTGGCTTCCGGTTCCCCGCGCAGCTCGTCCAGCAGATTGTAGATCCGCTGGGCCATCTGCATCATGGACTCGCCGCCCTGGTTTCGATTTACAAACTGGGCCTTCGCCGCCCGGAACTGTGCTCCGTCCCGGGGAGTTGACTCCCATTTTCCGAAATTCTGCTCTTTTAGCCGAACTTCCTCCCGCAGGGGAATCCCGGTGACACGGTGGATATGACGGGCGGTGTCGGCAGCCCGCACCAGCGGAGAATACAGAATTTGGTCAATTTGGTAATCCCCTTCCGCGATCAGCCGTCCCAACTCCATAGCCTGCTCATGTCCCTGCTCTGTCAGGGCAATGTCCGTGGCGCCGCAGATTTTGTTTTCCACATTCCATACGGTCTGCCCATGCCGGGCAAAATACAGTTTTCTCATGGTTTTCTCCTTCTCTTTCGCCTCTGTGCCTCCCACCGGCCCGCCCATATTACAAAGCCCGGCAGAGTTTTCGCTCTGCCGGGCCGTCTATAATTGGCTTATGCGATTTTTAGCATCAAAGGCTTACATCATGCCGCCCATACCGCCGCCTGCGGGCATTGCAGGAGTCTCCTCCTTGATGTTGGCCACAACGGACTCGGTGGTCAGCAAGGTGCTGGCAACGCTGGTAGCGTTCTGCAGCGCGCTTCTTGTCACCTTGGCAGGATCCAGAATCCCTGCGCTCACCATATCCACATATTCCTCTTTCAGCACGTCGAAGCCCATGCCCACTGCGGATTCACCCACCTTATTGATGATCACGCTGCCCTCTAAGCCTGCGTTGGCAGCGATGTGGTACAGGGGCGCCTCCAGGGCTTTCAGCACGATCTGGGCGCCGGTCTTCTCATCACCCTCCATGGTCTCGGCCAGCTTTGCCACTTCCTTGGCAGCATGGATATAAGCGGAACCGCCTCCGCAGATAATGCCTTCCTCCACGGCAGCCCTGGTAGCCGCAAGAGCGTCCTCCAGACGCAGTTTGGCTTCCTTCATCTCAGTCTCGGTGGCAGCGCCCACCCGGATTACCGCTACGCCGCCGGCCAGCTTGGCCAGTCTCTCCTGCAGCTTCTCCTTATCAAAATCAGAGGTGGTCTCCTCGATCTGCATCTTGATCTGGGAGATACGGCTCTGAATGGCATCCTTGTCACCCTCGCCGTCCACGATCACCGTGTTCTCCTTCTGTACTTTCACGGACTTGGCCCGGCCCAACATGGACATGTCGGTATCCTTAAGTTCATAGCCCAGTTCGGAACTGATCACAGTACCGCCGGTGAGGATGGCGATATCCTCCAGCATGGCCTTCCTTCTGTCGCCATAGCCGGGAGCCTTCACGGCCACCACATTGAAGGTGCCGCGCAGTTTGTTTACAATCAGAGTGGTGAGAGCCTCGCCCTCCACATCCTCGGCAATGATCAGCATCTTCGCGCCGCACTGCACCACCTGCTCCAGCAGAGGCAGGATTTCCTGGATGTTGGAAATCTTCTTGTCGGTGATCAGGATATAGGGATTATCCAGAGTTGCCTCCATCTTATCCATATCCGTAGCCATATAGGCGGAAATATATCCTCTGTCAAACTGCATACCCTCTACCAGGTCCAGTTCGGTCTGCATGGTCTTGGACTCCTCGATGGTGATAACGCCGTCCCCGCTGACCTTCTCCATGGCGTCCGCCACCAGCTGGCCAACCTCCTCGTCGCCTGCGGAGATAGCCGCCACCCTGGCGATATGCTCCTTGCCGTTCACCTTCTGGCTCATGCCTGCAATGGCCTCCACAGCGCAGTCCGTAGCTTTTTTCATACCCTTTCTCAGGATGATGGGATTGGCCCCCGCCGCCAGGTTCTTGATGCCTGCGTTCACCATGGCCTGTGCCAGAACAGTAGCTGTGGTGGTTCCGTCACCCGCCACATCATTGGTCTTGGTAGCCACTTCTTTTACCAGCTGTGCGCCCATGTTCTCAAATGCGTCTGCCAACTCGATCTCCTTGGCGATGGTAACGCCGTCGTTGGTGATCAGAGGAGCGCCGAAAGACTTATCCAACACCACGTTTCTTCCTTTGGGTCCCAATGTTACTCTGACAGTATCAGCCAGCTGGTTCACGCCGGACTCCAGGGCTGCGCGCGCCTCCGCGCCATACTTAATTTCCTTTGCCATAATGTATACGCCTCCGTTTTCTTTAATTGATTCTTACAAACCCGCCTGTTACTGGATCACTGCCAGGATGTCGTTCTGCTTCACGATGATATACTCGTCCTCGTCCAGCTTCACTTCCGTGCCCGCATACTTGGAGAAGATAACATGGTCACCAACTTTGACCTCCATCTTTACTTCCTTGCCGTCCACCACGCCGCCGGGGCCAACCGCAATTACCTCCGCCTGCTGGGGTTTTTCCTTGTTCTGTCCGGGAAGTACGATGCCGGACTTGGTGGTTTCCTCAGCCACCAACTGCTTCAATACAACTCTGTCGCCTAAGGGTACTAACTTCATATTGTCTGCCTCCTTATCTGGTACTTTGTCTTGTTAGCACTCTTTTATGTCGAGTGCTAATCCCTGGAACATATATTAGTTTCATATGCGGCGGTTTGCAACTGCATGCAGAGGTATTTATCTTTGATATGTCTGCTTCTATCTCTTATTTTCTAGTGTTTTCTCTTTTTTACTCATTTTTGACGGTTTGGAAGGATTTTATACTTATTTTATATTTCTTCGGAATGCCATTCCTTCCTTTTCATAAGTATCTTCGGGACTCTCTTTTCAGCCCTCCCCCGGGTTGCCGGGCAAATGTTACTGATATATAAAGCGGGAGGGAACCGCATCTCCATGCGGCCCCCTCCCTTTGTTCCCTGATCAGCATTTGATCTCCAGGTATCCCAGCAGTTTATCCATGTCATACTCCTCCAGCACGCCCAGGTTGGAGTCATAGAACTTACCGTCATAATGTACCAGATAGTGGCAGAAACGCCCCATCTTCTCCATCAGAATACAACACTTGGGCAGTACGGTAGGACGGCCCTCGGTGTACATGATGATATCCGTGTGATCAATGCCGTAATAATTCAGCGCCGATATCACCCTGCCCATGGTAGCCTGCCACTCCCGGCAGTCCATAACGCTGATGACTTCCGCAATGGTCACGCCGGCCAGCATGGCCACGCAGGACTGTCCGCACAGCCCGTCCTCCGGCTGTATGATCACTTCCATGCTGTCAATCCTGCGGATGGGATTCTCAAAACTGTAAGGACTGTTCTGGTCCATCTTGATCAGGCTGCCCGTCACATGGAGCAGGATCTTGTGGCTCTTCCCCAGATCCACTTTCACCGCGTCCTCATCCTCGATATGAATCTGATAGTTACCCTTTTCCTGGGGAATCAGTTCACAGTCAATCAGAGCGTTGTCCAGCACAATATCCGCCTGAATCACATCACGCTGTCTGCATACCTCCCAGATGTTAAAGGGGATCTGGATCATATACCCCTTCTCCTTCTTCTCAATCTTTGATTCAAAAAAATACCTCATACCCTGTAACCTCCGCCAATGGTTTAAAATGTTGGTGTAACCCCTTACATTCACTATTCTATCAGATTTCCGGGCACATGCAATAGCTGTACCGAAAAAAATACAGCTTGTTATTTTTCTGTCAAAGACCGCTGCCTCAGACCCCTTCCTTGCGAATCTGGGAAGGGGATTTTCCATAATATTTCTTGAACAGCTTACTGAAATGGTACGCATCATCGTAGCCCACGGCGGCTGCCACCTCCTGGACAGACATTTCCGATCCCTGAAGCAGCAGTTCTCTGGCTCTCTCCAGCCGGATATTGATCAGATGCCGAATGGGGGTGTCCCCCGTCTCGCTCTTGAATATCTTGGATATATAAAACGGGCTAAGGTACATATTTTCCGCAATGGTATCCAGAGAGATCTTATCGCTGTAATGATCCTCAAAATAGCTTACGATCTGTTCCACCACATATTTCTTGTTCACCGAATCGAAGGAATATCCCTGCATGGCCTGGGGAGGGGGAGACTGCTCCTTCAGGATCAGCAATAACAGCTGCATCAGATATGCCTTCAGCATATGGTAACGTCCCTGCCAGCACACCGCACTCTCCGCTTCCATGGAAGAGCAGATCCGAAAAATCCTCTGGCGCAGTTCCCCGCTGGTATGCAGGATATAGCCTCCGCCTGGCAGCGGCACATCCCCCGACTCCCGGCCCGGCAGCTGTACATCGCAGAAGCCCACAAAAAATTCGGTGGCGGGCACTTCCGCCTCGGGCACATACAGCGCCTGGTGGTGTACGCCAGGTTTAAAAAACAGCAAATCCCCCTCGCCCACCTCATAAACCTGTCCCTCTATACGGTACTTTCCCGTTCCGGACATCACAAAGGCCAGTTCCGCAATATCATGGCAGTGATAGGCTTCCTCCGGCTCTGTCCGGGTACCCTTCCAGGTAAACAGGAAGGTGGGATTCATTTCCTCAATCCGTATGGCATTGTCTTCCGTGGCACAATATTTGCTCATCCCTACCTCTCCTGTCCTGCGCCGGTCCTGTCACACCCCCGGGCTGTTCCGTTCCCGTCCGCTTCCCCTGCCTCCAACCGGCTGCCAGAGCCGATTACTCAGGCTATAATCCCAATACCATCCCGGCCACCTGGAAATATACCAGCAGTGACAGGGCATCCACAATGGTGGTGATGAAGGGACTGGCCATCACCGCCGGGTCAAAGCCCAGTTTCTTGGCCGCCATGGGAAGCAGGCATCCCACCAGCATGGCCATCACCACCGCCGCCACCAGGGTAAGGCACACCACCAGCGCCACAGCCAGTCCCACCCGGTCAAACAGCATCAGCTTGGCAAAATTGGCCGCCGCCAAAGTGCCTCCGCAGAGAGCTGCGGTGCGCAGTTCTTTCCATACAATCTTCGGCACGTCCCCGTAGCCGATCTCCCCCAGAGAGAGTCCGCGTATAATGGTAACGCTGGCCTGTCCTCCCGCGTTGCCGCCGGTATCCATAAGCATGGGAATGAAGGCGGTCAGCGCCACATAGACGCTCAGCGCATCCTCAAAAGAAGTGATGATGCTTCCGGTAAAAGTGGCGGAGACCATCAACAGCAGCAGCCAGGGAATTCTCTTTTTGTAAGTCTCCCATACGGAGGTGCGCATATAAGGCTTGTCACTGGGCACCAGAGCCGCCATCTTTTCCATATCCTCCGTTGCCTCTTCCTCGATGACGTCCACGATATCATCCACCGTGATAATGCCCACCAGGCGGTTCTCATTGTCCACCACCGGCATGGCCGTGAAGCCGTACTTCTGGAACTTCCGGGCCACTTCCTCCTGATCGGCATGGGTGTGCACCGACACCACATTTTCGTGCATGATCTCCCCGATGATCTCATCGGGCTGACTCAGCAGCAGATAGCGCAGGGCCACCGTGCCCAGAAGTTTACGCTGTCCGTCCAGCACATAGCAGATATTGATGGTTTCGCTGTCCAATCCCACCGCGCGGATTCGGTCAATAGCCCCCTCCACCGTCAGGCTTTCCTTCAAGTCCACATACTCCACCGTCATGATGCTGCCCGCAGAATCCTCCGGATAACGCAGCAGATGGTTGATATCCCGGCGGGTCTCCGGGCTGGCATTCTCCAGCAGACGCTTCACCACATTGGCCGGCATCTCCTCCAGCAGGTCCACCGCATCGTCGGCCATCAGATTGTCAATGATATTGGCAGCCTCCCGGTCCGTCAGGGAGGTAATGACGGTCTGCTGTCGGTCCACCTCCAAATAGGAAAAGATATCCGCCGCCAGATCCTTGGGCAGGATCCGAAAAGCCTTGACCATGCTCTGCTCCGGCAGTTCCTCCATGTACGCGGCAATATCCGCGTCGTTTAAGTCCACCAGAAGCTGGCGGAGCCTGGTGTACTGCTGCGTCTGCAGCAGTTCCTGTATCGTCTCAAATTCTTTCAACTGCTCCATAGCATTTCTCCTTATGATGATTTTTTATGGTTCTCCAACTTCGACCCGGAGCGGGCTCACTACTGCCGTTGCTGCTCTTCATAAAAAACCACCACCTTTCCGAGAAATACTGTTATACCTGTCCATTTTACGATCAAGGGCCGTTTTTGTCAATAAAACTTATTTCCCTTTCGCATGTCCATCCCAACCTGCCGCAGGTGGCCTCCACCAGTTCCTTTTGCAGCCGCAAGGCCAGATCTCCGGGAATCCTGACGGTAAGTTGTACCTCCTGCCCATACTGGCTGTCCGCCGGTTCCAGACCATGCTGTCCCAATATGTAGAGAATCTTTCCCACACCGTTGTAATCGGTCTGCAGGACGATTTCCAGCCCCTGACGCATAACACCTGTTACGCAGTTGCGGAGTCCCTCTTTCACCGCCATGGTATATGCCCTGACCAGACCGCCCGTGCCCAGCAGCGTGCCTCCGAAATACCGGGTCACCACCACTGCCACATTGCGGATTTCCTCTGCCAGCAGAACCTCCAGCATGGGTCTGCCCGCCGTGCCGCTTGGCTCCCCGTCGTCGCTGCAGCGGGTCATCTCTCCCCTGCTGCCGATGACAAAAGCGCTGCAATTATGCCTGGCGTCCCAGTATTTTTTCTTCATCTCCTCGATGAAGGAAGCCGCCTCCTGCTCGGTGGCTGCGCTCCGCACCGTAGCAATGAAACGGGATTTCTTCTCCACGATCTCCCCCTGGCCTCCCGCCAACAGCACCCGGTAATCCCCGCTCTGTTCCGATGCCATAGCTCTACCTCCTTAATTGTAGTTCCGTATGTTCCCTGCCAACGCACATTCCCGGTGATGAATGTCTGAACGCCTTATGCGTCCAGGCATTCATCAGTGCGATGTACGGGAACATACTGTTTTTAGTTCCGTATGTTCCCTGGATTTTGTTTTAGTGTTCCGCGTATTCTTTAACAGTATACCAAAACCCTCTTTCACAGGCCAACACTTTCTGATTAATTTAAGAAATTTTTGTGAACAATTCTTAATATCTGCATGACCCCCCTTTATTTACCAGAAGATATTTGGTATAATGTGCGAATAGGGTTTGGACCCTGCATCGTTTTACCATATTGAAAGGAAGGCTCCATATGAATTATAGCAAAAAGGGCGTTCGGGCCAAGAAAAAGGCTCTGAACTCCAAATCACAGAAAATAGGGAGGAAAGCCGGACTGCTGGTGTTAAAACTCTGCCTGATCTGCTTTATGGGTCTGGGCGTCGTCGGCGCTTCCGCAGGCATCGGTATGTACAAAGGGATCCTGGCTTCCACTCCCCAAATCACCCCCAACGATGTGGCTCCCATAGGTGCCGCTACCTTCGTGTATGACTGCGAAGGCAACAAGCTGGACGAGCTCATAGCCGTCAACTCCAACCGGATCATCGTGACCCAGGACAAGATTCCGGAAAATCTGGCCCATGCCTTTGTGGCTTTGGAGGACGAGCGCTTCTATCAGCACAATGGTATTGATTATAAAGCCATGCTGCGCTCCGGTTATCAATTTGTTAAAACCCTGGGTGACGAGACCCAGGGAGCCAGCACCATCACCCAGCAGCTCCTGAAAAATACCATTTTTACCAGTTGGACCTCTGAGGGGGACAATCTGATCAAAAAGATCAAGCGGAAACTCCAGGAACAGTACCTGGCCATTGAATTGACCAAAACCCTGAGCAAGGACGAGGTCCTGGTACGCTATATGAACACCATCAACCTGGGACAGAACACTCTGGGGGTAGAGGCGGCGGCCCAGCGGTATTTTGGCAAATCCTGCAGCGAACTGACCCTGTCGGAATGCGCGGTAATCGCTGCCATTACCCAGAATCCATCCCGCTACAATCCCATCCGTCATCCCGAGGGAAACGCCAAGCGCCGGGAAACATGCCTGAACAACATGCTGCGGCTGGATTTTATCAGCAAGGAAGAGTATGACGAAGCCATGGCCGACAATGTGTACGATCGAATTGACAGCCACAACATTGAGTATCTGGCCAACAGTTCCGCCAGCAGCTACTTTGTGGACGCCGTGCAGCAGCAGGTCAAAAAGGATCTGCTGGCGGCAGGCTATAACGAGACCCAAACGGAATTCATGCTGTATTCCGGCGGTCTGCGGATCATAACCACCATGGATCCCAAGATCCAGGCCATCGCCGATGCCGAGGTGGCCAATCCCGACAATTTCCCGCCCAATGTGAAATGGCTGCTGGACTATGCGCTGACCATCACCCATGCGGACGGCAGCCGGGACAAC
>BLLU01000248.1 GCA_011959105.1 Lachnospiraceae bacterium
GTTTTTGCTGTCTGCCGCTGCCTTTGGATATGGATTATTTTTTTTCTTTCAAAACCCAGGAACTACTGGAATAAATCAAACTGACACCGGAAGCGAAATGTGCCAATTCCTCCTATATTTTGCCGCTGCCGCTGTCACCCTTGCCTTTTGGGGACTTCTATCGAATCTGCTCTCCTGCCTGTTTCGGAGTATGTGGATTGGAATCGGCGTCTGCCTGATCTTGTGGCTGATTACAAATTCCAGCTTTGCCAACAGATGTTTCGGCGCTTTTAACCTATTTTCCTACTCCTTCAGAGCAGTGGAAAATAGCAGCGATTTTAGCTGGATATACGGAAAAATAGTTTGTATTTGTATGGGAATCACGGCAGTGGCAGTATTGCCTAAAATCATTGAGAAAAGAGGTTAAGAATATGGGTATTAAAATAGAAGATTTAACAGTAACCTTCAAAAATGAGGTGACAGCAATCCATCATGCCAATCTGGAAATTCCAAAAGGAATCTATGGGCTGTTAGGCGAAAACGGCGCTGGAAAAACCACATTGATGCGGGTACTTACAACTGTGCTGTCACCAAGCAGCGGAACAGTGACCTTAGATGGAATCTCTTACCGCAAAGAGAATTATGAAAAAATACAAAAAAAAATAGGATACCTTCCCCAAGAAATCGACCTCTATCCCAACCTGACTATGCAGGAATGCCTAGAATATATGGGGGACTTATCCGGTATTCCCAAACAGACATACAAAGAACGCATCAACTACTACCTTGAAAAAACAAGCCTGTCAGAGCATCGCAAAAAGAAGATGAAACAACTATCCGGCGGCATGAAACGCAGAGTCGGACTTATCCAGGCACTTTTAAATGAGCCGGAATTTTTAATCGTGGACGAACCGACAACCGGATTAGACCCGGAAGAACGCATCCGCATCAGAAATCTGCTGGTCGATTTTTCGGAAGGACGTACCGTCTTGTTCTCCACCCATGTAGTGGAAGACCTGGCAGCGACCTGCAGTCAGCTTGCCGTCATGAAAAAGGGGAAATTTCTTTATTCCGGAACCCTAAAAGAACTGTTGACACAGGCACAAGGTCACATCTGGACCTGCAAAGCAAAAGATGAACAAACAGCAAGAGAACTGGAAAAACAATATCCTATTTCCTCTAAACAGTATGTAGGAGACGAATTACAAATAAAATTAATCAGCGAAACAC
>BLLU01000249.1 GCA_011959105.1 Lachnospiraceae bacterium
TCTCAACCTTCTTTCTTGGAATTCCCTATATTTGAATTATACAGGAAGCTCCTTATTTGTGATAAGGAGAGTTTAGGTATGCGGGGTGAAGTTGGTGTGAGGCCGCTGTGAAATCCGTGTGAAATTATTTTGTGACGGGGATAGAGAAATAGAACCGCACCCCATCTTCTTGGTTTTCTGCACCGTAGGGAAGATTTTGCATGGACAGGATTTGTGCCACGATGGACAGCCCCAGCCCGGAACCGCTGTACTCTGCGCCGCTGTCCCGGTAGAATTTTGTCCAGATTTTAGGTAGGTCGTTTTCTGGAATGGGTCGGCCTTGATTGAAAATAGAGAAATGCAGCGGCCCATTTTCTGCCGTCACTTCCATCCGCAAAACGCCGCCGGGGGATACATTTTTCCTGGCGTTGACGATCAGGTTGTCCAAAACCTGCTCCATGCGCCTCTTGTCTGTCCGAACAAAAATCTTTTGCTCCGGCAGCTCATATTGCAGTTCAAAATCGGTGTCCGGGGCGTCGATCAGGAGCCGCCCAGCTACCGTTTCCACCAGTTCTACAAAGTCAAACCGGGAAATGTTCAGGCTTGCGGCCCCGCTTTCCAGCGCCGACAAGTCCAGCAGGGTCACAATCAGGCCATTCATGCGTTCCACTTCGGAGACAATCACTTGGGCGTATTTCTGCTTTTTGGCCTCGTCCGCTTCGTCCTGCAGGCCCTCCGCATAGGCCCGGATGATACCCAGCGGGGTTTTCATCTCGTGGGATAGGCTGTCCACCAGTTCTTTGCGCTCGGCCAGCAATAACCGTTCCTTTTCCACATCCCGTTCAAGCTGCATGTTTGCGTCCTCCAACCGGGCAAGGGCCTGTTGGAGATTTTCGGCCATCGTGTTCAGACTGGCAGACAGATCCCCAAATTCATCGGTGGAAGAAAGGTCGCAGGGGGCCGAAAAGTCCAGTCCCGCCATGCGTTTTGCGGAAGCGTTGAGCTTGTCGATTGGCTTTGTAATGAAGCAGCCCATAAAGGAGTCGATACCCAAAACCAGCAACAGAACAAAACCCAACCAGATCAGGAAAGATGTATCCTCACTAACGGGCAGACGGGTGGACAGGATGTAAGAAAAAATCAGCGTCAGTCCTGCCATCTTTGACAGCATTAAAATCTTTTTCCGAACAGTACGGAGCGAAAACGCTTCTTTCATACGGTCACCTCGAATTTATAGCCGGAGCGTATCAGTGTGACGATATGCCTGCCCTCGTCCCCCAGCTTTTGCCGCAGGGTCTTGATGTGGGTGTCCACAGTTCGGGTCGTTCCCTCGAAATCATAGCCCCAGACACGGTTCAAAAGCTGCTCCCGATTGAATATCTGCCCAGGGTTTGCCATCAGAAAGGAGAGCAATTCATACTCCTTATGGGTCAAGGTGATCTCCTGCCCGTCCAGATAGACCTTATGTGCGTTGGGGTGGAGCATGATTTTTCCGACGGTGATCGCTCCGGCAGAAGCGGGGAAGGAACGGCGCAGGAGGGCGTTCACCTTTGCCAGCAACACCTTTGGGCTGAATGGCTTTGTCATATAGTCGTCCGCACCGTAGTCATAGCCTTTCAGTTTATCATCCTCCGCACTCTTGGCGGTGAGCATGATAATGGGCATTTCGCTCATTTCCCGCGCCATCTTACAGACAGAAAAACCGTCCAAATGGGGCATCATCACATCCAGGATTATCAAGTCCATAGGATGATTTTTCAGCGTGACAAGGGCGTCTATGCCATCATCAGCGGTAAAACAGGTATGGCCGCCCTTCCGCACATAGTCCACAATAATGTCTTGCATGGCTTTTTCGTCTTCAACAATTAAAATGTTTGCCATAGGGTCTCCTAATCACTGGTTGATTTTATGTTCCCTTTCATTATATTTTGCTTCACCTAAAAATGCAAGAGAGCCTCGTTTGCGCCATTTCCAAGGGACGCACTAAACGGCAAGCAGGGCGAGTGTAGCCACACTCGCCGGAAGCATCTCCAGCAGTTCGGAAAGCGGCCCCCACAAATCCGTATAATCTTTTTGCAGGGCCTTGATTTCATCCGGATAAACCCCGCCGTTGGTATTCGCTTGGACAGCCGGTGGCGACTATAGGGGAGTACAATGACTGGCCTGCGGGTCTTACTCTGCTGCTGGGGACAGCTCAAAATTGTTTTACATTTCGGGGTGGAATATGAGAACGAAACACTATTTTATATTTAAGTAGTACTTTATTTCGTGATCCAATTGTGAGAACATTGAAAAATATTGCAAATAGAGTTATAATTTGAGGTGTGTAACAAGTCATTACCCAAAGGAAGGATAAAGTTATTGTGAATTATATATATTGGCATACTGACAGAATAGGGGCACTTACAAATCGCATAAGTGCAGAAAACCATCGCCATTGGATGCTGCAACTTTTTTTGAGTTTAGATGGATTATTAGATATTAATGCAGCGGGCAAAAACTTATAGGAATATCATTTTAGCCAGGAGGTGAAACGATGATGGAACAACGATTTTTACAGGAAACAGAAATGGTAAACTACAACTCGGATTCGATAAAATCTTTGGTTCAAGTAAACGGTTGGAATAAACTTGATAATTTCTCCAAAATAGATGCTATTTATGATTTTGTCCAGAACAAGATACTGTTTGGGTATAATGCTGATGATACTCTTTCTGCTGCCGAAGTCTTAAAGGATGGTATTGGACAATGTAATACAAAATCTACTTTGCTTATGGCTTTATTGAGAGCTGTCAATATTCCATGTCGTTTACATGCATCTAAAGTCACAAAAGATTTCCAAAAAGGTGCAACAAGTGGAATAATTGCAAAATTGGCACCACAATATATCTTGCATACATGGGTAGAAGTATATTATGGAACAACATGGGTTTCTTTAGAGGGGGTTATCTTAGACAAAAAATACTTATCAGCATTGCAACAAAAATATCCGAATCAAAAAGGTTTATTTAAGGGATATGCTGTTGCAACAAACTGTTTTGAAAATCCTCCTATTGATTGGAAGGGAAACGATACTTTTATTCAAAGAGAAGCGGTTGCTTTTGATTTTGGCTTGTATGCATCGCCAGACGAATTCTTTTCGCAACATAAACAGGAGATATGTATCATCAAACATTTTTTATACATTCATATCGGACGACATATTATGACTATGAATATTGCAAAAATTAGGGGCAAGGCCACATTACAACGGTAATAAAAAAGAAAATCGGATAAACAGGGAAAACAGCACTGCATCACCATGCAGAACACTACCATAGTGTAGGTGGCATTCTGGGCATGGATGGAGTTGGTATGTTTCAATTTATAACTCAAGGAGATGAGGTAATAGAAGATGAATAAGTTGGAAGAATTGAGTAAAGAAATTTCTTATGCTCTGCGTCATGCTCCATGGGAATATGAACTGGAAATGAATGAAGAAGGCTGGGTTCCAGTTGAGCAGCTTTTAGATGCATTACATAGGACCGATAAATGGAGCAACATTTGTGAAGCAGATTTGCATGAGATGATTGAAAAGTCTGAGAAGAAACGCCATGAACTTGTAGGTGGAAAAATCAGGGCATTTTATGGACATTCTATGCCGATGAAGATACTAAAAAAAGACAAAATGCCGCCAAATGTTTTGTATCATGGTACAGCAAGGCGATTTGTAGAATCAATTAGTAAAAATGGCTTATTACCCCAAAGCAGGCAATATGTTCATTTATCACAAGACATCGAGACTGCTGAAAATGTAGGAAAGCGCCATGATGATAAGCCATGTATATTAATTATTGATGCAAAAACGGCATGGAATGACGGAATAAAATTTTACTTAGGCAATGAAAAAGTATGGCTGGCAGATGCAGTACCCGGTAGATACATCAGAAAAATGCAATAATTTTATCTTAAATTCCTGGACATTCCCCTACCTCCATGTTACAATGGCCTGCATATTTCTCCTGAATATTTAGGAGAAAACACTGTATCGGCGGTATTTCATAAACCAAAAGGCTATGGAATACCGCCGTTTTTCCGTCACCTTAAATCTGCCAGCTGTACAAGCAGGGAAAAACGGCGCCGAGTTGAATTATGACACTTCCCAAGAAAAGACAAATATTCGCATACTTATCCATATCCAATGCTCTTTGGAAAAGGATATAATGAGGATAGGCTGTAAGAGGCCCGGCGGAAGGAGGAAGAGAAAGATGAAATATGGCCATTTTGATAATGAAAATCGGGAGTATGTAATTGACAGGGTGGATTTGCCGGTATCCTGGACCAATTATCTGGGGGTGGAAGATCTCTGCGCGGTGGTAAACCATACGGCGGGGGGCTACCTTTTCTACAAGACACCGGAGTATCACAGGATTACGAGATTCCGGGGAAACAGCGTGCCCATGGACAGGCCGGGGCATTATGTGTATCTCAGGGACAATGACAGCGAAGACTATTGGAGTATTTCCTGGCAGCCGGTGGGGAAACCCCTGGATCAGGCGGAATATGTCTGCCGTCATGGGATGTCCTACACGGTGTATGAGTGCTGCTATGATAAAATACGGGCAAAGCAGACGCTATCCGTGCCATTGGGGGACAAGCTGGAACTGTGGGATGTGGTGGTGAAGAATGAGGATACCAGGCCCAGGGATTTGAGTTTGTTCAGTTATTGTGAATTCTCTTTCCATCATATTGCCATTGACAACCAGAATTTCCAGATGAGTCTGTACTGCTCCGGCTCCTCTTATGAGGACGGAGTGATTGAATGTGATCTGTTTTACGAGGAATTCGGTTTTCAATATTTTACCATGAATGAGGAGCCGGATGGATTTGACTGTCTGCGGGACCGGTTTATCGGCAGCTACAGGACGGAGAACAATCCTGTGTCCGTGGAGAAGGGACAATGCGGCGGCTCTTATGAGTTGGGAAACAACCACTGCGGCTCTTTGCAGAAAAATATCCGGTTGGAGCCCGGCCAGGAGGTCAGGATTCTGTTCCTGTTGGGAGAAGGGGACAGAGAAGAGGGGAAGAAAGCGCGTCAAAGATATGCCGCGCCGGAGGCGGCGGACAGGGCTTATGAGAAGCTGCGGGCCTTCTGGGACGCGAAACTGGAGAAACTGCAGATTCAGACCCCCAATGAAGGCATGAATACATTGATTAATCTGTGGACGCTTTATCAGTCGGAAATCAATGTGATGTTTTCCCGTTTTGCCTCCTTCATTGAGGTGGGGGGAAGGGTCGGCCTTGGCTATCGGGATACGGCACAGGACGCCATGACGATCCCCCATTCCAATCCGGAAAAATGCCGGCAGCGTATTTTGGAACTGCTGCAGGGGCTTGTCTCGGACGGGTATGGGCTGCATCTGTTTCAGCCGGAGTGGTTTCAGCCGAAAACAGAGCAGAAACCCTTCAAGTCCCCTACCGTGATTCCGGCTCCGGACAGGGACAATATGGTGCATGGACTGGCGGATGCCTGCGCAGATGATGCGCTGTGGCTGATCCCGTCCATTGTGGAGTATATCAAGGAGACGGGAGAGACCGGATTTGCGGATCAGCCGGTGACCTACGCGGACGGCGGAGAGGGAACGGTCTATGAGCATATGAAGCGGATTCTGGACTTTTCTGCCAGGCAGGTAGGAGAACATGGCATCTGCAAGGGGCTGCGCGCGGATTGGAACGACTGTCTGAATCTGGGCGGCGGCGAGAGCGCCATGGTTTCCTTCCTGCATTACTGGGCGCTGGAGCATTTCATAGAGCTGGCCGGGTACCTGGGCAGGTCGGAGGATGCGGAGTCCTATCGGAAGATGGCGGAGCAGGTGAAAAAGGTCTGCGATGAGGAACTCTGGGACGGCCAATGGTTTATCCGGGGCATCACGAAAAACGGGAAAAAGATCGGAACCCATCAGGACAGGGAAGGAAGGGTCCATCTGGAATCCAATGCCTGGGCAGTCCTTTCCGGCGCGGCGGAGGAAGAGAGGGGCCGCCGGGCCATGGACAGTGTGGACGAGTATCTCTATACGCCCTGGGGCCTGATGCTGAACGCCCCTTCTTATACGGTGCCGGACGATGATATCGGTTTTGTCACCAGGGTCTATCCGGGGGTTAAGGAAAACGGAGCGGTTTTTTCCCATCCCAATCCCTGGGCCTGGGCTGCGGAATGCAGGCTTGGAAGAGGCGACCGGGCCATGAAATTTTATAATGCCTTGTGTCCCTACTGGCAAAATGATAAAATAGAAATAAGGGAAGCGGAGCCCTATTCGTATTGTCAGTTTATTATGGGAAAAGACCATTCGGCCCATGGGCGCGCAAGGCATCCCTTTATGACCGGAAGCGGGGGCTGGGCCTATTTTGCCGCTACGCGGTATATATTGGGCGTGCGCCCGGGGTTTGAGGAGTTGGAGATAGACCCCTGCGTGCCCGGGGACTGGGATCACTTCAGCGTAACCAGGCAATGGCGGGGCGTTACATATGAGATAGAGGTAGTCAATCCCCAGAGGGTAATGAAAGGCGTGAAAGAATTGTATCTTGACGGCGAAAAGACGGAGCGGATTCCTCTTATGAAGAGCGGAACAATGCACCGGGTCAGAGTTGTGATGGGAAAGGCAGGGGAATGATATGATAAAATTCGGTACAGGCGGCTGGCGTGAGATCATCGGAGACGGATTTACGAAAGCCAATATCCAGATATTGGCCAGGGCGCTGAGCGACAAGATGAAAGCGGAAGGAAAGACACAGCAGGGGATTGTAATCGGTTATGACAGGCGCTTTTTGTCCAAGGAAGCCATGCGGTGGGCGGGAGAAGTGTTCGCGGCGGAAGGCATTACCGCTTATCTGATCAACAAATCCTCGCCTACTCCGCTGATCATGTACTATGTGATGAAACACAAATTACCCTATGGAATGATGGTCACCGCCAGTCATAACCCTGCCATCTATAACGGTATTAAGGTATTTACGGCGGGAGGCCGGGACGCGGACGAGAACCAGACCCGGGAGATCGAAGAATATATCGGGAGAGTGGACCGGGATTCGGTGCGGGAGATGGATTACGAGGAGGCGCTGGCCAGGGGGCTCATTCAGGAGATTTATCCGCTGAATGAATATCTGGACAATATCATATCGGCAGTTAATATGGATATGATCCGGGCCAAGGGGCTGCGGGTGGTGCTGGATCCTTTATTCGGGGTAAGCGAAACGTCGCTGGCCACGATTCTGCATACGGCGAGATGCGAATTGACGGTTATCCATGACAGACATGATACCCTTTTCGGCGGAAAGCTGCCGGCGCCCAATGCGGCTACGCTCAAACATCTTCAGAACACGGTTCTGGACAGCAGGGCGGACATCGGCATTGCCACGGACGGAGACGCGGACCGAATCGGTGTGATTGACGATACGGGGCGCTTCCTGCATCCCAACGACATCCTGGTACTGCTGTATTATTATCTGGTAAAGTATAAGGGATGGGAGGGGCCGGTGGTGAGGAATATCGCCACCACCCATATGCTGGACAAGGTGGCAGAGCGGTTCGGGCAGGTATGTTATGAGGTGCCCGTGGGCTTTAAACATATCTCCGCGAAGATGAACGCGGTGGACGCCATCCTGGGAGGCGAATCTTCCGGCGGCCTTACGGTGCGGGGACATATCAACGGCAAGGACGGCATCTACGCGGCAGCGCTTCTGGTGGAAATGATCGCGGTGACAGGGAAAAAGCTGTCGGAAATCTACGGAGAGATCCAGGAGGAATGCGGCGCGATCTTTATGGAAGAGCGGGATTATAAGTTTAATCAGGAGAAAAAGGAGCGCATACAGGGCTTGCTGATCGGGGAAAAGAAGCTGCCGGAACTTCCCTATGAGATAGAACGGGTTTCCTATCTGGACGGCAGCAAAGTGTATTTTAAAAACGGCGGATGGGTGATCGGAAGATTTTCGGGGACGGAGCCGCTGCTCCGGATCTTCTGTGAAATGCCGGAATCGGAGATGGCGAAGCGGGTATGCGGTATTTATGAAGCATTTCTGGGGTTGAAGAAGTGATGAAAGGACAAAAAAGCAGGGCATTGAAAAAAGCACCTTTAAAGTGGAGCATGATTAGTCTGCTGCTTCTGTGCTGGCTTCTTCCCCTTGCGCTCGCTTCGTATATGATGTTTTACATGGCGGTGGGGAAGATTAATTCCCAGACGGAGCGCATGATCGTCACCTCGGCGGATAATGCGCTTCGGATCTGCGAGATGCGGATGGACGCCGCAGTGGAGGCGTCCAGAAACGCCTCCTATTTTCCCACGGTGCGGGAAAGTTATGAGAATTTCCTGACGGACGGCAATCCGTTTGCCTTTCGGAAAACGGTCAATCTTTTTCTGGAACGGCAGTACTGTTATGACGACAGCTTTCTGTATACTTCCCTGCTGTTTACGGGTGAGCCGCAGGAGCATTTCTTCGCCGCCTACCGGGGAAGTACCAGCAATGCGGTCTATCAGGCGGGACGCAGGTTTGAGGAAAAGGTGATGCCGGTAGTTCTGGAGATTTCCAAGGAACTGGATACGGATGTGGCGGTGGTGGCCATAGAGGGCGGGGTGTATCTGATCCGCAATCTGATGACCACCTCTTATCATCCCTATGCGGTGCTGACCATGGAATTAAACACGGATGTGGTGTTCGGCAGTCTTGACGGCGCATGGGGCTATGAGGGCAGTGCTATCTATATAGACGGCGTTTTCCTGGCCGGGGATAACAGCGGCTTCCTGGAAGGCCGGCCGGGAATAGGACCGGAACTGTTCGAGGATAATAACAGGGAGTGCCGCCTTATAAAGAAAAACGGAGAGTATTATGTCTATGCAGTCCGTAAACCGGAGCGGCATTATATCGGATATCTCATTTCTTTAAACAGGCAGGCGGTGATTGACGAAACCTATGCGCTGAAATATATCTCTCTGCTCCTGCTGCTCTTTATGGCGCCTCTGGTGGGGATCGTATTTCTCTTTTTCCGCAGGAAGGTGACAAAGCCGGTAAGCAACCTGATCCGGGCTGCCCATATGTTAGAGGAGGGACATTTTGGATATCAGATTGAAAACAGTGCCAACAGCCAGGACTTCGAATATCTGGCGGAAGCGTTTAATCATATGTCGGCCCGACTGCAGGATCAGATCCACAGAATCTATACGGAGGAGCTTGCCCTGAAGGACGCCCGGATCATGGCGCTGCAGGCGCAGATCAACCCGCATTTTCTGAACAATGCCCTGGAGATCATCAACTGGGAGGCCCGGATTCATGAGAATTATGAGGTGAGCCGGATGATCGAGAGCCTGTCGGTTATGCTGGAGGCCACCATGGACAGGCGGCACAGGAGATTTGTGACTTTGGCAGAGGAAATGTCCTATGTGGAGGCCTATCTTTTTATCATAAGCCAGCGGATGGGAGAGCGGCTGAAGGTGGAAACGGATGTGGATGAGAGTCTGCGTTCCCTGAAAGTTCCCAGGCTGATTATCCAGCCGATTATTGAGAATGCGGTGGAGCATGGGATCAACGGACAGACGGAGGGCCGGATCACGGTGAGAATCTTCCGGGAGGGGGAAAGACTGGTGATAGAGGTGCGCAATATGGGCCGGCTGTCCAGGCAGGATGAGGAAAAGATCAAAATGCTGCTGTCAGACGATTATGAGCCGGGAGACGTGGGTTCCGCAAGTCTGGGAATCCGCAATGTGAACAGGCGGATCAAAATCATCTACGGTGAGGAATACGGGCTGGCGATCCGAAATGAGGAGAGCGGCGAGACGGTAAGCAGGATCGAAGTGCAGGCGACAATAAAAGACAAGAAATAGCAAATCTGACAATTCCGTGTTTTCCTTTTATATTGTATGATAAATTCATAGCAAACACCGAAAGAAAAGGATACGGGGTTTGTGATACGATAACAGGCCATATGAGGTATATGGTCATTCAAAACCAGGGAGGTAAAAACTATGAAAAAAATGTTGGCAACGTTATTGTCGGGCGCAATGGTACTGTCGCTGGCCGCCTGCGGCAACAACGGTTCAGGGGGAGCGGCGTCGACTCCGGGAA
Source organism: Lachnospiraceae bacterium (assembly GCA_011959105.1). Classification (GTDB taxonomy): domain Bacteria; phylum Bacillota; class Clostridia; order Lachnospirales; family Lachnospiraceae; genus Acetatifactor. The sequence continues at coordinate 10,072 of BLLU01000249.1, forward strand.
GCAGTTCCGCGGGGAGCAGTTCTCCGTCAACGGAGTCGGTGGAAGATGTAAAAACCCCCACCGGTCCGGTCACTCTGAATGTGACAACAACTTTTGCGGGAGAAGATACAAACGCCGCCAATTACCAGGATGCCATCGCTGCATGGCAGAAGGAGACGGGGAATAAGCTCAACGATGCATCGGGCTCCTCCACAGAGACCTTTAAGGCAAGAATCATATCGGACTTTGAGATGGGTTCGGAACCGGATGTGCTTTTCTACTTTAACGGTGTGGATTCCAATCCCTTCGTGGAAGCGGGGAAGGTGGTTTCCATTGATGAGATTCGCCAGACTTATCCGGACTACGCGTCGAATATGAAGGATGGCATGCTGGGAGCTTCTCCTCTGGACGGAAAGAATTATTCCATACCCATGAACGGCTACTGGGAAGGTATGTTTGTGAACAAGGCGGTGTGTGAGGCGGCCAATGTGGAAATCCCCGGGCCTGATACCACATGGGATGAGTTCCTGGAAACCTGCCAGAAGATAAAGGATGCGGGATATACTCCCATTGCGGCGTCCTTCGCGGAGATTCCTCATTACTGGTTTGAGTTCTGCATCTACAATTATCTGACTCCTGCAACCCATAATATTGTACCGGCTTCCGTAGCGGATAAGCACGGCACGGCATGGGTGGACGGCATTGAAGATATGAAACTCTTATATGAGTATGGTTTCCTGCCGGAGAATACCCTGTCCGCCACAGACGGCGAGACTTTCCAGCTCTTTATTGACGGCAAGGCGGCATTTTTGATCGACGGTTCCTGGAAAGTGGGAGGCATTGAGGGAGCAACGGATGATATTGACAACTTTACGGTAACTTATGTACCGGGCAAAAACGACCGTTTGACAACGGATATTATCGGCGGACTGTCCTCCGGCTGGTATATTACCAGAAAGGCCTGGGATGATCCGGAAAAGAGGCAGGCATGTGTGGATTTCATCTCTTATATGACATCCGATGAGATGGTCACCCAATTCGCCAGCGTATCGGCAACGGCTTTGAAGAACGGGAGCCAGGTAGACGAATCACAGCTGTCTTCTCTGGCAGTGGCAGGACTTGAACTGGTTAAGGGAGCCACTGGTATGTCGGCCGCAGTGCAGGATCAGGTAACGCAGGAAGCGAGAGTACCGGTATTTAACGGAATGCCTGATATCGTAACAGGAAAGAAAGACATCACGATAGCGGTAGAAGAACTTCTGGATCTGGTGGCAGCAGGTAAGTAGTGATTGTGAGGAACGGATCATTGGGGCGGAGAAGAAATGTTCTCCGCTCCGGCTTTTAGAAAGGGGTGTGAGCGCTGCTATGAGTTCAAACATCTATAAGAATAAGAAACCCGTCATTTTTTTCCTGGCGCCTGCGTTTATCTTTCTGGCTGTTTTTCTGTATTATCCTTTTCTGCAGAACATTTTAAACAGCTTTAAAGAGATCAACAATCTGGGCGCGTCCGCCAAAGGGTGGAACGCTCCCTGGTATACCAATTACATACAACTCTGTAAAGACCCGAATATATGGACGGCATTGCTCAACACACTGATTATGATCGCGGCTACAATCATCGGACAGGTGGGGATTGCCATTGTGTTGGCGCTTATGGTGGATAATATCAAGAAAGGGCAAAAATTCTTCAGGACGGTTTATTTTTTCCCCATTGTCATTGCGGCCACAGCGCTGGGACTTCTGTTCAATATTGTATTTTTGTATGACAAGGGGATGCTGAACCAACTGCGGGAGCTGCTCGGGGCCACAAAACTGCTGGATTTTAAGGACAGTTCCCATGCCATGCTGACCATGATAGTTCCTGTCACCTGGCAATATGTGGGCTTCTACTTTATCATCCTGATCACGGGACTGAATAACATATCTGAAGAACTGTACGAGGCGGCCACCATTGACGGGGCCTCAAGATGGCAGCGGGTGCGCTATATCTCCCTGCCGCTTCTGCACAATGTGATCTGTACCTGCGGCGTGCTGGCAGTGACGGGCGCGTTAAAAGTATTTGACCTGCCCTGGATCATGTTCCCCAAGGGGATGCCCAGCAACAGTACCTGGCTGACAGGCACCTATATGTATTATCATGCTTTTGAGTCGCATAATGTGGATTACAGCTCGGCGATTTCTGTCCTGATCGTAGTCCTGGGCGTGGTCACCGCGAAAACTGTAAACGCAGTTTTCAAGGAAAAAGATTATTAGGAGGAGCGGATATGGCAGGGACAACTTTTAAGACCAACCGAAAGCGCCGCAGAATATCTCTTGGGATGGCGGGCATTTACGTTGTGCTGTCCGCATGGGCGCTGACAACGATATACCCGTTATTTTGGATCCTGATGAATTCTTTTAAAAATAAAAAGATTATCCGCTCGGATTCCTTTTCTCTTCCCATAGGGGATTTGTTTACACTGGACAATTACAGGACGGCGTTCAACCGGGTAAACATTCTGGGAGCGTATCGGAACAGCATCATAATATCTTTAAGCGTGGCGGCGGCGGTCATACTGTTTTCCGGTCTTGCGGCTTACGCGCTGATGCGGTATGATTTTAAGCTGAAGGGGCTGCTGAACAGTCTGGTGCTGGCGGGAATGATGTTCCCGGCGTTTGCCACGATTATTCCGGTGATCCGGATGATGAATGTAATCGGGCTGGCCAATACGAACCAGGTTGCGAAATCCCTGATGGCAGTTATCCTGCCCCAGATCGCGGGGAATCTTTCCTTCGCCATTGTGGTGCTGCGGGGATATATCGCAGGACTTCCGATTGAATTGGAGGAGGCGGCCTATGTGGAAGGAAGCAATGCCTTTCAGCTGTTCTTCAAGGTGGTCATGCCGCTTTGTAAGCCGTCTTTTGCCACCGTGGGAATCTTTTCGTTCCTGTGGAGTTACAACGACCTGTTTACCCAGTCCTTCTTTTTGAAGACCAAGCCGGAGTATTCGGTCACAGTACTCTTAAGCCTGCTGACTTCTCAGGAGGGAACCAATTATGGATTGATGGCGTCCAGCGTGTCTCTGATTGTATTCCCTCTGCTGATCGTATATCTGTTTTTACAGAAATATATCGTCAAGGGACTGACGGCCGGGGCCGTGAAAGGATAGCGTACTGCAGGGGCTGCTGCCGGGAAATTCGAAGATGTCTGAGGAACAGACGGGTGGAGGGTAGTGGAAGCTATGTATAAGGCAGTAATCATTGATGACGAACCGATTATTGTAAAAGGTCTTGAGAAAACCATTAAGTGGGAAGATCTGGGATGTGTTGTGGCCGGGACAGCCGGCAATGGGGCGGAGGGTCTGGAACTGATCCGAAGAGAGAAGCCGGATATCCTTATAACGGACATTTGTATGCCCAAGATGGACGGCCTTGCCATGATCGCGGCGCTGAGATCCGAATTTCCCGATATGGAAGTTACGATCCTGACCGGATATCGGGATTTTGATTATGCCCAACAGGCGATTCGCCTGGGTGTATGCCGTTTTTTGCTGAAACCGTCAATTATGGATGAACTGAATGAAGCCATTCGGACTATGGTGGAAAGGCTGGAGAGTAAAGCGCCGGCCTGCAGGACGGAGGACGGGCCCCGGGAAGAAGAGACGGAAGAGGCGGAAAACGCGGCGGGCAGCTTTATCGTAAAGAATGCGCTGGCCTATATGGAAGAGAATTATGCGGAAAGGCTGAAGCTGGCGGATGTGGCTGATAAAGTCTATGTGAGCCAGTGGCATTTGAGCAAGCTGCTGAATAAATTTACGGGACATAATTTCTCGGAACTGCTGAATGATGTCCGTATGAAAAGAGCGAAGGAACTATTGGGGGATCCCTCTCTGCGGATCAGTGATATCGCAGAGGAGGTGGGCTTCCTGGATATGGCCCATTTTTCACGTGTGTTCAAGAAGCTGGCGGGGGTTTCGGCCAACGAGTATCGGAATACGATGAGTGTGCCTCAAAAGACAGAGCCATGATTCCTGAATCTTCACAAAAATCTTCACAAAAAGTAACCGCGCTGCATCACCGGCAGCGCGGTTACTTTTTGCTTCGGAAAATTAATTATGAGAATAAATCAATTACTTTGTAGAATAAATCATTTTCAAGAGTTCCGAAATGACTTATCATAAAACATAAAAGGAAAGCAACGGCACCGGCGTCGGGCAGCAGGGTTCTTCGAAGGAAAGTACAGTTGTATCCGTCAATTTTCCAGGCGTGCCGGGCAGGATCCCAAAACAAATTTGAAAGCAAAGACGGGTTCGGGACCCGGCGCTTGCCGGGGCCTATAAGGACCTGCGGAAAAGAGGCGAGTATGAGTAAAAAACAGGCGTGGAATCCCTATCTGCCGTCCTGGGAATATATCCCGGACGCAGAGCCTTATGTATTTGGGGACAGGGTGTATGTGTACGGTTCCCATGATTTTTATAATGGCTATGTGTTCTGCATGGGGGACTATGTGTGCTGGTCGGCTCCTGTGGACGACCTGGGGAACTGGCGCTATGAGGGCGTGATCTATGAGAAAACGGCGGATCCCTTCAATAAGGCGGGCAAGATGTGCCTGTACGCGCCGGATGTGACGGTGGGGCCTGACGGCAGGTACTATCTGTACTATGTGTTGGATAAGGTGTCGGTGGTGTCGGTGGCGGTCTGCGACACGCCGGCGGGAAAATATGAATTTTACGGATATGTGCATTATTCGGACGGCACTCTGCTGGGAGAGCGGGCCGGGGACGAACCCCAGTTTGATCCAGGCGTGCTGACGGAAGGGGACAGGGTATATCTGTACACGGGATTCTGCGGCAAGGGCGACAAATCCAGGCACGGAGCCATGGTGACGGTGCTGGACGGGGATATGCTCACCATAACGGAATCCCCCAGAATCATCGTGCCGGGCTGCGAGTACAGCGCCGGGACGGAGTATGAGGGGCATGCCTTCTTTGAGGCTCCTTCCATCCGCAAAAAAGGAAGTACATACTATTTTATCTATTCCTCCCAGGTGATGCATGAGCTTTGTTATGCCACCAGCAAAAAACCCACCGGGGACTTCCGCTATGGCGGGGTGCTGGTGAGCAACTGCGATCTGCATATTGACAGCTATAAGTCTGCGGAGCAGCCCGCGGCCTACGGCGCCAACAATCACGGCAGTATGGTGGAAATCCAGGGGCAGCCTTATATTTTCTATCATCGCCAGACCAACGGTACCTGGTACAGCCGTCAGGGCTGCGCGGAGAAACTGGTTATCCACGAGGACGGCAGCATTGACCAGGCACAGCTGACCTCCTGCGGCTTGAACGGTGGACCGCTGCCGGGTCTGGGATATTTTCCGGCTTACCTGGCCTGCAATCTGTTCACGTCCAAACCTTCCGCCTATGTGGGAGGCGGGGAACAGCCCCGGGTGATGCAGGACGGCAGGGACGGGGATGAGAACCCGGGCTACATAGGCAACATCCAGAACACGGCCACGGCGGGATTTAAGTTTTTCCAGGGAACGGAAGCAAAGCAGATCCGCATCTGGACAAGGGGCTACGCCCAGGGTGTCTTTGAGGTGAGGACGGAGATCAATGGCGAGAAGCTGGCGGAACTGCCGGTGGGATATACCAATGTATGGGAAGAGGCCACGGCGGACATTGCCCTGCCGGAGGGTGAATACGCGCTGTACCTGACGTTCCGGGGCCAGGGCAATACCATGCTGAAGGGATTTGAATTGAAGTAACCGTTCGGATAGCACCCGTATCACGGGGGAAAGGGTTAATATGGGATATTTGAGAATTTATACCGGGGAGGTATGTGAGCCCCATGTGCCCCGGGCGTTGGCAGACAGCGTGTACATGGCATACACGGGGCAGGACGGTAAGGAGCATGTGCTGAACCAGGGATTCGGTATGCTCTATGCAGAGGCGGATATACGCCCCGACAACACCATTGCTCCCAGGGGAGTGAGAAATCCCAGAGGCCTGGTGCTGGAGGAGGGTTACGGCATCCTGGCGGAGCCTGTGGACCCTGAGGGGGAACCGGCAGGGGAGGAATGCCTGATTCTCTGGAGAACCCGGGACTTCCTGCGTTTTCGGCAGGAAACCGTGGAGCGGGGCCGGTGGCAGACGGCGTATGACCAGGCCCGGGACCGGGTGGAATTGCCGGATTCCCTTTGGGAGGGAATACGGCAACGCTGGTGCGCGTCGGAGCCGGAACTGCGGAAGGTGGAATTTCCCCTGGCTGTGGGCTGGGCGGACCCGGTGATTTTTGACTGGGAAGGGAAATGGTATTTCCTGGCCACCAATGACAACAATAACAATATCGGCCTGTTTATCCGGGAGGCGGATTCGGTGGCGGGACTTTTTGCCCCGGAGGCGGAACCCCGCTGCATTCTGGACTATGATGAGGACAGGGAGTTGATACAGACCTTCTGGGCGCCGGAATTTCATGTGATCGGGGGGAGGGCCTACATCCTCTTCGCCGTAGGCGGCAGGCAGTGGGCGCCCCAGTGTCATATGATGCGCCTGAAGGAAAAGGGCAGCCTGACGGATCCGGCAGGCTGGGAAGCGCCGGTGCGGGTGCGCAGACAGGACGGGCATTTTCTGGCGGAACAGGGGATTTCCCTGGATATGACCTATTTTAAGGCCGGAGAAAGGTCCTACTTGGTATGGTCCTATCGTTATGGTATCGGCACGGCGTCGGACACCGGCTCCATGCTGTACATTGCCGCCGCCGACCAGGAGCGGCCCTGGGTGCTGACCAGCGAGCCGGTGCTGCTGTCCAGACCGCTGTACGGCTGGGAAAACCAGCGGGGGACGATTAACAATGAGGGTCCCTATGCGCTGCTGCTGGGGGATAAGGTATATCTGGCTTATTCCGGAGGCGGAGCCTGCGATCCCACCTATGCGGTGGGCTATCTGGTGGCGGACCAGGCGGAGGATCTGCTGAAGGCGGATAATTGGTACAAGGAGCCGGCGGCGGTGCTCCACAGAGGTTCGGTGGAGGGCATAGAGGGGCCGGGCCACAATTCCTTTTTCCGGGATGAGAAGGGGGATCTGATGATTGCTTACCATGCCCAGGAGAGGGAACAATATCATCAGCGCTGTGCCGCTTTCCACCGGGTGTATATCAATGAGCAGGGGATGCCTCTGCTGCACCTTCCTCAGTAAAATGCGGATTATACTGCTTTCTGGAAAGGAAATGGCCTGCGGGCGTATTAGAGAAAGGGAGAAAGAATATGGGAAAGATCAGGATTGAGGACAAGAGGCTGGTGTTCCAACGCAAAGACGAATTGACGGTGATAGAGCCCTATGGCCGGGATTGTCTGCGCTGCCGCAGCACCAAAAACGGCCGGATTTCCGATGAGAAATGGACGGTGCTGGAGCCTGCCACCCAGGACGAGTGTGTGGTGTCGGGGGACGAGAAAAAGGCCACCATTGTAAACGGCATGGTCAGCGCCACCATAGAGGCGGGAAATCCCTGGTACGGCGGGATTATCACCTATTACCGCAAGGGAAAGCAGATTCTGCACACCCGGTTTGAGGGAGATTATACCAACCGCAATATGCATGTGGAGGGGGATCATTACCAGGTCAAGGTGATCTTTGACGCCAACGAAGGGGAACATTTCTACGGCATGGGCCAGGAGCAGGAGGATCTGTTTGACCGTAAGGGCAGTACCAGCCAGATCATCCACTACAACACCAAGTCCACGCTGCCGGTGCTGTATTCCTCCCTGGGCTATGGGTTTTTCTGGAACAATCCGGCTCCGGGGCGCTGTGAGACCACCCGCAATCACACCATGTTCGTAGCGGACAGCGCTTATCAGGCGGATTACTTTATCTATGCGGGAGAGACGCCGGCCCAGACCATGGAGAGATACTGTGATCTCACCGGCTATGCGCCCAAGTTTCCCCGGTGGGCGGCGGGATTCTGGCAGTGCAAGCTGCGCTATGAGAGCCAGGAGGACCTGCTGGAAGTGGCCCGGGAGTACAAAAAGAGGGGGATTCCCATTGACGCCATCGTCATCGACTATTTCCACTGGACCGAGCAGGGGGAGTGGAAATTCGATCCCAAGTACTGGCCGGATCCGGACGCCATGTGCCGGGAACTGGAGGAGATGGGCATTCATCCGGTGGTATCCATCTGGCCCACCATCAATCCCGCCAGCGAGAACTATTCCGAGATGAGCGAGAGCAATATGCTGGTGCGCACGGAGAACGGGCAGTTCGGCACTTTTGACTTCTACGGGCAGCAGACTTTTATCGACCCCATGAATCCGGAGACCAGAAAGTTTGTGTGGGGCAAGGCAAAAGAGAATTATTACCGCCATGGGATCAAAACTTTCTGGCTGGACGAGGCGGAGCCGGAGGTGCATCCCCAGCAGCCGGGGCATCTGAAATATTATCTGGGCAACGGCGCCCAGGTGGCCCAGATGTACCCTTATTATTACGCCCAGACTTTCTATGACGGCTTGAAAGAGGAAGGGGAGGAAGAGATCGTGTCCCTGACCCGGGCGGCCTATCCCGGCAGTCAGAAGTTCGGCGCCATCGTGTGGAACGGGGATATTCCATCCAGCTTCCGCAATCTGAAGATGAGTATGGAGAGCGGCCTGTCCATGGGCATGTGCGGCATCCCCTGGTGGAATTCGGATATCGGCGGATTCCTCTCCGGGGATATTGAGAGCGAGTACTTCCGGGAACTGATCGTCAGATGGTTCCAGTTCGGCGTATTCTGTCCGGTGATGCGGCTGCACGGTTCCCGGCTGCGCCCCTCCTGGTATAAGCAGCGCCATCCCGGCGTCAAGGAGGCCAGCGGCGGCGACAATGAGATCTGGAGTTTTGGGGAGCGCAATTACCCCATTCTGAAAAAGCTGATTGAACTGCGGGAGAGGCTGAAAGATTATACCTGCCAGTATATGGACGAGGCCAGCCGCACCGGGGCGCCCATCATGCGTCCCATGTTCTGGGAGTTCCCGGAGGATGAGCAGTGCTATACCCTGGAAGATCAGTATTTTTACGGCGCGGATCTGCTGGTGGCTCCCATTTATGAGCAGGGCGCGGTGGAACGCCGGGTGTATCTGCCCCAGGGAAGATGGGTGCTTACCCGGGACGGCAATGTGGAAGATGGGGGAAAATGGATTACCTGCCACGCTGAGTTGGAGGAGTATATCGTGTTTGCCCGGGAAGGAGCAAAGGTGTTGGAATGCTTTGCGGACAAGGAGTAAGGGGTATGAAATGGAAAAAATGGGGTCTGCTTTTGACTCTGTGCGCGGCGCTGGCCGGCTGCGGCGGGCCGGCGGGAACCACGGACGCAGGGACGGGCGAAAATAGGGAGCAGGCGCCGGGCAGCGTCGGTGCCGTCGAAGGGACAGAGCAGCAGGGAACTTCTCCGGGGAGTCCGGAGGAAGGAACCCAGGGAAGTTCCGGGGAAGGACAGCAGGCGGCAGGCCAGGGCAGTTCTGCCGCCGATGGGATTGCCGGCGCAGAGGACCAGGAGGAAGAGGGAGATATGAACAGGGAGTATGCAGCTTATTTTCAGGATATAAAACCGGCAGAGACTTACAAGGGTCTGGAGGATGCCAACCCGCTGATGACCCAGCGGTTTGGGGCGGATCCTTATGCCATGGAGTATAACGGCAGGGTTTACTTCTATATGACGGCGGATGCCTTCGAGTATGAAGGAGAGGAAGTCAAGGAGAACAGCTATAGCAAGATTCATCGGATCAATGTGATCTCCACGGCGGACATGGTGAATTTTACGGATCATGGGTCCATAGAGGCGGCAGGCAGCCAGGGGGCGGCCAAATGGGCCAACAATTCCTGGGCCCCGGCGGCGGCCTGGAAAAATATCGATGGCCAGGATAAATTTTTCCTGTATTTCGCGGACGGGGGCGGCGGCATCGGCGTGCTGACGGCGGACAGCCCCACCGGGCCTTTCACCGATCCCATCGGCCATGGACTGGTAACCCGGCAGACTCCCACCTGCGCGGAAGTGCTGTGGCTCTTTGACCCGGCGGTGCTGGTGGACGAGGACGGCAGAGCCTATCTGTACTTTGGCGGCGGCGTGCCGGAAGATAAGGTGTCGGCGCCCGGTACGGCCAGGGTGGTGGAACTGGGAGAGGATATGATCAGCCTGAAAGGGGATCCCAAGCCCATTGACGTGCCCTATCTGTTCGAGGATTCCGGCATACATAAATATAACGATAAATATTATTATACCTATTGTACCAACTGGCAGGTGGACGCGGAGGGGACGGCTGCCTTCGGCTTCCACAACGCGGAGATCGCCAGCCTGGAGAGCGACAGCCCCATGGGGCCTTTCACGTTCAAAGAGGTGATTTTGGAGAACCCCGGCAAGTTAAACGGCCTGTACGGCAATAACCACCACTGTGTGTTCCGCTTTCAGGACAACTGGTATATCGCTTACCATGCCCGTACCCTGGAGAAAAAGATGGGGGTACAGAAGGGCTACCGCTGTACCCATGTGGATAGCTTTTCCATGGGAGAGGATGGTACCATCGGCAAGATCCGTATGACCCTGAAAGGGCGGGAACAGCTTGGCTATGTGGATCCCTACCGGGAAGTAAACGCCGCCACCATGGCGGTGCAGGGCGGCCTGGACACGGTGGTTGTGGATATTTTCAGGCCAGACGGCCAGGGTGCTGCGGCGGAAGGGGATGCAGCTGCGGAGACGGGCGGCGCGGGTGTCACGGCGCTCACATCCATTGACAGCGGGGATTTTGTGAAAGTACAGGGGGTGGACTTTGGGGAAAATTCTCCGAAGGCGATACAGATCTCCGCCCGCCGCACAGCGGGTAAAGAGGGATTGGTCCAGGTGCGGATTGACGGACTGCAGGGGCAGATTCTGGGTTATCTGCCTTTGGGCAGCCTGCAGGAGAAGGAGGCGGCAGAGGAAAACTTTGTCACTTATGAGGCAGAACTGGAGAGTCAGGCTGTCGGCGTGCATGATCTGTACTTCCTGTTCTACAGCAGCCCGGGCGAAGACGGCAGCTATGAGATCGGCAGCTGGCGCTTTATAAAAGAGAAGGAAGAACTGCAGACCAAATGCCCGGAGGAGGCAGCCCGGAGTGTGGCGGGGAGAGAATACGGCAGTCTGGAACATATCACCTACCACTCCGAGACCACGGGATTGGACCGGGGAGCCAATGTGCTTTTGCCTGCGGGATATGATCCGGAAAAACAGTACGGGGTGTTGTATTTTCAGCATGGTATCTTCGGGGATGAATATTCCATGACAGGCGATGCCAACAATGCCATTCCCCAGATCCTGGGCAATCTCAGCGCGGAGGGACTGGCCAGGGAGGTGATTGCGGTATTTCCCAATATGTATGCCACATCCGATCCCAACCAGAAGCCCGGCTTCAGCAATGAGGAGGTGGCTCCCTACGACAATTTCATCAACGAACTGACAGCAGACCTGATCCCGTACATTGAGAGCCATTATTCCGTGCTTACAGACCGGGAGGACAGGGGGATCATAGGTTTTTCCATGGGGGGACGGGAGACATTATACATCGGCGTCAACAGGCCGGATCTCTTTGGTTATATCGGCGCCATAGCCCCTGCGCCGGGACTGACCCCGGCCAAGGACTGGGCCATGTCCCATCCTGGCCAGCTGCAGGAGGAGGAACTGCGGTTCCAGGAGGGGGCGCAGCTGCCGGAACTTTTGATGGTATGCTGCGGAACCAAAGACGGTGTGGTGGGCAAATTCCCGGAGAGTTACCACCAGATCCTGGAGAAGAACGGCGTGGAACATCTGTGGTACGAGGTGCCCGGGGCGGACCACGACAGCCAGGCCATCCGCAGCGGCCTGTATAATTTCATGATTCGGTGGAAATGATGAAACCGGTATTTACCCGGGAGAGATGCGGAAAAGAACGGAATAAAATGTGAGGTGAATTATGAGCAGATTGCTGTGTTATACCAGAGAACCCATTGACAATGTCCTGTATGATCCCAAGCTGGCGTACAGTATGCATCTGGCGCTGCAGGAAGGGGAGTTTTTCCGTCCGCTGAATCACAACGGAGGCGTATTGTTTGCCCTGGCCACGGAGAATCAGGACGGTTCTCTCAATCCCATGAGCCTGCTTCATCCCTGGATATTCCCGCTCAGGGACGGCGGCTACGGTGTGGCGGCGGTGCGGGTATGTGCCGAAGGTGAGGACGACGAATCCAGCAGGGGCTGCATTCTGTTGTGGACCACCCAGGATCTGGTGACTTATCGGGAACTGGGGCTTTTGAAGCTGGGTGAACAATATGTGGACTGGGTTAAAGCCCGTTATGATGAAAAGCACAACTGTTATCTGGTGTGCTGGGGAGAGCGGACCGGTATCTGTTACCAGGCACTGTATCCTCTGAATATGCTGGGAGAAAAAGGAGAGGCGCAGACCGTCGGCGATTGCGAGCCGCTGCTGACCTGCGTCATAGACCCGGAAAACAAGGGGAATATGCTGGGGGAAATCCGCCATGCATCCCCGGAAGCGCTGGGGCGGGAGGCCGCCAACATAGAGGGCGCAGTACCCTGCTGCGCGGTGGAGATCGGGGAGCAGGAGGCCTGGTATCTGCGGTGTAAGCTGTTGACCCCGGTGAATGTGGGGGTGGAGGTTCCCGAAGAGGTAAAGCTGACTCTGGGGGAGGATTTGGACGAGACGCAGCGGAGACAGCAGGTGCTGCAGGCACTGCGGGGACAGAACGCAGTGGCCCGTTACAATGACGGAACCTTCTGCAGCAAGAAGATTGTGTGGAATCTGGAGAACGGGGATCTGCTGCAAAAGGGAACTCATGTGGTGGAGGGCCGGATCTATCGTCCCCAATTCCACTTCCCGGTGGCCTATAACCGGGCGGACCCCTGTGTGACGCGCTGGAACGGCAAATATTATTTTATTGCCACCAATGACGCGGACAACAATCACACATTGTATATCCGGGAGGCGGACACCCTGGAGGGGCTGACGGAGGCCCAGGAGATTCTGCTGCTGGACAGCAGCACCTATGAGGGCATCGGGGGGCTGCTTTGGGCGCCGGAATTCCATGAGGTGGAGGGGCGGCTGTACATCTTCCATGCCGCCACGCCGGGCCCGTTCTACGAGGAAGAGAGCCATGTAATGGCGCTGCGGGAGGGCGGGAACCCCGCCTGCCGGGAGGATTGGTCCGCCCCCAGAAAGATAGTAAAGATGGACGGAAGCGAGTTGTGCCATGCAGGGGAGACCATTTCCCTGGACATGACCTGTTTCCTCTGGGAAGGGGAGTATTATGTCATCTGGTCCCAGCGTCAGTTTTTACCAAAGGATCTGGGAGCCTGGCTGTATATCGCCAAGCTGGATCCCCGGGAACCCTGGCGGCTGGCAACGGAGCCGGTGATATTGTCCAAGCCGGATTATGGTTGGGCCAACAATCATACCTTTGTGGAGGAGGGGCCTTTTGCGCTCCCTGTGGGAGATAAACTGTATGTGACTTTTTCCGCGGCAGCGGTGGACACCTCCTATGTGGTGAGTTATCTGGTCATAGAGCGGGGTAAGGACCTGATGGACAAAGGAAACTGGCGTAAGAACAATTACCCCATCCTCACCTCCCGCAGCGTGGAAGGAGAATACGGCACCGGGCACAATGCCTATGTGACGGATGAGGACGGCAATATCTGGAATACCTATCATGCCCGGCCCGGCACAGATGGAGTGCGCAGCAGCGGGATCCGAAGGGTGCATTTTGATTTAGACGGGGCCCCTGTGCTGGATATGACGGAGGAGAAGGACCTGCGGGAGGCGTACCGCCAGGTGAAGATGAAACTGGTGATCCAGTAGAGTTATCTTATAAATTGAAAAGAGGGTTTTGGGGAAAAGACAGCAACGGAAGATATTTTCGGAGCTGTCTTTTTGTTGATTCTACGCTTATAATTTATAAAATAGAATTGGAAAATGATGCGTTTATTTAACGAAATATAAAATATGAAAAATAATATTGAATTCTATATTTTTGTATAATATAATATTTAAAATTAATAAATTTTAAAGACTTTATATATATTATATATACTTGATGCAATGAGACAAAAATCATAAGTTACTCAATGAGATAACAATACTAGCTGCATTTTATGTTGATGTCAAGGAGGTACAATATGGAATGGATAAGCCCTAAGATTGAAACGATTTTGAGTGAAGCAGATATAGAACATATGAGTTTATTAGGCGATTGGGAGTGGAGCGGGCAAGGGAACGCATCGTGGAGTGGCCAAAATGGAGCCTGGAGTGGTCAAAGCGGTAAGTGGAGCGGACAAAGATAAGAATTTATAAACAGTTGTAGCAATGTAACAAAATGCAGCTAGCATTGCTATATTTTTACGGCGGAACATGATTGCCTGGAGCATTTTTGAGGTTACTTGAGGAGAATATATGTTGGACACTGATAAAATTGAAAAAGTAAAGTTTGCGTTAGCACAACGCAAACGTAGTGTGAAGCCAAGGAGTATTGTTCTTAAATTAGGTACTGATTGCAATTTAAGATGTGAGTACTGTTATGTTGAGCATTCAAAAGAGAGCAATGGTATCGAGGTTAAGACAGTTGAGAAACTTTTTGATGAACTCATGGAAGACAACAATGAGGTGGTTGATTGTTGCTTTCATGGAGGGGAGCCTTTTCTATATTTTAGCAAGATAAAGATGATTCTTCAGATGCTACATAGAAAGCCATACGCAAAACAGATCAGGTATTCCTGTCAAAGCAATGGAACGTTGCTGACGGATGAAATCATTGATTTTATTAAAGGCAATGGGATTTCAGTTGGTATAAGCATTGACGGTCCCAGGGAGGTCAATGATTTATTGCGCAAGTTTCCAAATGGAAAGGGAAGTTTCGACTCTATTGTGAAGGGGATAGAGAAATTAAGAAGAAATAACATATCTTTTTCTGTTCTTTCTGTTATTTCCAACCAAAATATAGGATATATTATTGATACATTAACATTTCTCAAAAAAATGGGGATACCAAGCGTGGATTTAAAGCCATGTTTTAAGACGGAATTGAATGAGGAAGAATTATCCCCCGGTTTATATGCGGATGCAATGATTAAAGCCGTTGACTGGTTAATAGTAAATAATACATCAGAATCCAGAATTATAGTTCGGGAGATTGAGATGTATACTGCGCTTGTGATGCATAGAGAACATGTTGCGGGATATTCCGATTGCCGCACAATGTGTGACAGACTGCATTGTGGGGCGGGAATAGAACACATTACAGTGGATACGGACGGAGATATATATATTTGTGACAGATTGTACGGACATAATGAGTATGTAATGGGCAATATAAACAGGGAACCATTGGGTCAGATATTGAAAAGCAAATTGGCAGAAATATTTAGAAGCAGAAAAATATCCAGTATAGAAGGATGCCGGGATTGCGCCGAAAATTTAATTTGCTTTCTGGGATGTCCTGCTACTGATATACTTCAAAAAGGAGATCTGAAGGCGATTTATTCCAAACCGGATTATTGTGAATATTTCAGCAGGATAATAAAGAAATTAAGAGACGTTGTAGATGCCGGAAGCTACCATGGTTTATTGCGGCTGGAAGAGGAATGAGATCCATTGATTGGAGTGTGCTGAAGCGCACAGGGGGTATAATTATGAAATATGTATTGAATGAGGGTTACGAACTGGAGTCAATAGATGAGTTGGAACATTTGCAGGATGTACTTCTCATTGACAACAGGAACAATAGAATAATTGTAATTAATGTCACATGTGCCTTTATCTTGCGCGAATTTCAGGAAATCCAGGACGTACAGGAAGTAATAAACAGCGCAATATCGTTTTTTGAAGGAGATGCGGAGACTATCAGAAATGATATAGAAAAAATCATTATTCAGCTTGTTGAGGAAAAAATATTATGCGAAGCAGTAACCGAATGAGAAAAATATTACATATCTGGAAGGTTGGCTTCAGAGAGTCTTCTTATTGCTGGAAATGTATGGTATCCGAGGCTTTTCTGTCGGCGATTCCATATGCCATGGCATGTGTGTTTTCGGAAGTCATTAATGGAGTTATGGAAATCAGGGGACTACCTGTTACGCTTTTGTGTATTGGTCTCTATGCCGCGCTGCAAATACTTTCTATCAAGGCGAGCCAATTCAACCAGGCAGCACATTTAAAACTGCGGCAGGATTATGATTTATTAGCCAGAAAACAGATTGAAAACAGAATAAAGACGATTGATCTGACCTTGTATGAGGATGAAAAGTGGAAAATAGAGAAGCTGGGACGCGTAAACAGACTTACCAGTTCTCTTTATGATGAGGTTACCGCGCAATTCAGGTTGTTTGCCGCAGTGCTGGGAACATTTTTGTATTTGCTCTATCTGGCACAGCTGGATAAATCCCTTGTAATCTGGGGAGGAGCAGCGTTTGTGCCTTCCATTATAAAATCCGTTTTATACGGTAAGATTCACCTGAAGCAAAGTAAACGCTTGGATGTACATAAGCAAAAATATAACAGAATCTATAATATGTTTTTTGAAAGAGCATTCTCTCAGGAGACGAGGATTTTTAATTCTTTTCAATTTATCAGGGAAAAATGGCGAGAAGCGTTAAGGAATGTATATCATCAAAAACAAAAGGCAGCAATCATACAAAATGTGATTGATCTGGTATGTGCTGTTCTTTCAATTTTTATTTATACAATTTTGGTAGTAAAAATATGTAATGGCTCTGGTGGAATTGGACAAATAGTTGCAACGATTCCCTATTCCCTTAGTGTTGCAGGGTCGGTCAACAGTATTGATATGACATTTAAATCCATATATTATTCCTTTCTGGAACTGGAGGAATTTGATCTTTTTGTCAATTCGGAGTCAGACGCTGGGGCAATAGGTGTCACAGAAGAGGATAATGCGGAACTGAATGTCCAAAACTTAAGTTTTTCCTATCCGAACGGGCGCAATGTACTTAGTGATATTTCATTCAGCATAAGGAAAGGTGAAAAAATAGCTCTTGTAGGAGAAAATGGCAGTGGAAAGTCCACATTGATGAAAATAATCGCAGGATTATATAAGCCGGCCAGTGGAACGCTAAAATTATCGGAAACGGATATTAACAATTCGCAGGATGTGGCTATGGTATTTCAATATCCGGTAAGGTATCCTTTTGGGGTGGAAGAAAATATCAGTCTGGGCGAAAATACAGAGCGCATATGCTTTTACCTGGATAAAATGGGGATTTGCAGCCGGGAAGGGGTGTTGGCGGAGGGATTTACCAACAGCATTAACCTTTCAGGGGGAGAGTGGCAGAAAGTAGCGATATCCAGACTGTTCGCAAATAAAGAACATGCGGAATTGTTTTTGTTTGATGAACCCACATCCGCATTGGATCCCAAATCGGAACTGGAAATCTTTGAATACTTTCAGAAGATGACAGAGGGAAAAACATGCATATATGCGACACATCGTCTGGGAATAGCCAGACAGGCAGACAGGATCATTGTATTGAGCAACGGAAAAATAGCCGAAATGGGAACACACGAAGAATTAGTCGGGCAAAATGGAATCTACGCCAAAATGTATCATGTGCAATCTGAGTGGTATGTCAATGGAGGAAATAATGCGTGCATCATATAAGAAAATTACATTTCTCGCGATAAAGCAGGCACCGATACAAGCGATTATAGTTTTTCTATGCCTGTTGATCTCTTCTGTACTTCCGGTGATAGAATTGGGCACGTTCAATCTTATTATCGCTTCAGTTATGGAAAGGGGCATAAAGATTCAGGCCATATATATATTGCTGTATTTTTTGGCATCGGTATTGCTGCCCAATTTGTTTTACTTTCTTTATTCATATTTTGCGACGGATATAAAGGGGAGATTAGATCTTGTTCTGGCAGGCGATGCCTTATATAAATCCACAAGGATCAGTACAACACATATTGAAACCGGGGAAGGGGTAAACAATGCGTATCGCGCCAGCCAAACCCAGGAAAATGGTGTTGCGCAGGTTTTTTTTCGGCTTGTAGAATTAGTGTCTGTATGCGCCCAATTTATTCTGTTAATGTTCAGTTTGGGCGTGGCGGGTATTATGCCCTCAATATCGGGAGTCCTGCTTTCGTTCGTAATGTACAGGGTAAAACATGGAATATCGGAAGAGAGCGCGCAATTCTATTGGGCTATGGAAGAAGATAATAGATATGCGGATTGCATATATAATATGCTTAATAACAGGAATTATGCAGGGGAAATCAGATTATTCAATACATATGACTGGATTTTTAACAACTACAGAACCAGAAAGAAACAGAACAATATAAAGGAATATAATTATATAAAGGGGGCACAGAGAAAAGGAAACAGAATAGAATGGCTGAAAATTGGGATACTTGCGGCTAATACGGTGGTGTATTGCGCATTGGTATACGGTGGTGTATTGTCAGCGGGAAAAGCAGTGACCTGCATTTACGCGACTACCAAAATATATGCGATGATTGCGCAGATGGTAGAAAATTACGATCAGTTTACGATGCAGAAAATTATGATTGATGAATACAACAAATTACAGGAAAAAGAGGACGAATATATAGAAGATGCAGTTAATACAGAGAGTCCGTTGGCTATAAGTGTAAATGATCTGTATTACCGATATATCAATTCTTCTCACAATGTGTTGAACGGGGTATCCTTTTGCGTTAAAGCCGGTGAGAAAGTAGTATTGGTTGGTGAAAATGGATCGGGAAAGACTACATTGATACGTCTTCTTTTAGGGTTCGACGTTGCTCAGCATGGAGAGATCCTGTATAATTCTGTGCCTGTAAAAAAATGCCTGAAGTCCCTTCGTTCGAACACAACGATTATGGGGCAGAACTATTTTCAGTATGATTTGCCGCTCAGGGATAATATTGTTATAGGCGATACAGAAAACAGTGCTGACGAAAAAAAAATGGAGGATGTGATAAGTTGGGCTGGTTTGGAACAGGTAGTGAGACATCTGGAAAAACAGCTGGATACTGAAATGATACAGGGGAATCAGCTCTCGGGAGGCGAATGGCAGAGGGTCGCGCTTGCCAGAATGAAATACCGGGAGAGAGGCTTTGTGGTTCTGGATGAACCTAACTCAGCGGTGGACGCGGAATATGAAATCAATCTATATAGAAAGATATTTAACATGGCCCGGGGAAAGACCATGATAATCGTAAGCCATAGACTACCGATCTGTCAGATCGCGGATAAGATTATCGTAATGAAAAACGGAGAAGTCGCAGAGGTTGGAACACATTCCGAATTAATACATAAGGAGAATGGCATCTACAGGCTCCTGTTTGAATCGCAGGCAAAGCTGTATGCAACTTGAATATCGTATCATGAGTATAAAACATCAATTGGGAGTGTCCTGTATTGGGTGGCCAATTGTAGACTACAGAGATATTTCCGAAGTGAGTAAGCATTTTCTTGCAGTCAAATCGATTGTTAATTGTCTGGAAATTCCTTTTATACCATATGATTGGTTATCTCGATTACAGGTACTGGTTGAACAGAATGAGATAAATGTCTACTCCATGCACTTGCCTAAAAACATAAACGGCGAATCTGCGGCAGTACAGAATTATTTATTTCAGGTAATAAGGCGCGCGGTAAATATGCTTCATATTAAACATCTGGTGGTTCACCCCTGGGACGGGGAAGCAGAGAAAGGGCAGATTGTTCATCTGATGGATTTACCGATAACACATATCCATTTGCGTGGGTATTCACCTGATCTAAAGTACGCAAGGCTTTCAAAGTCCGGGGATATCGTTGACAACTTGATCCGTATAGTCCAACAAAAAGGATATGCGGGTAAGTTTACATTGGAATATCCTTATGATAATTATGGTTTGGCGGAGGAGGGAGATGAAATATTATTTTAACACAAAATATGCGAATATGGCCATATCCACTGAAGGGGCAATTCATATTATCTTTAAGAGGAGTTGTGATTGTTTTGCGTCTGGCTTATTTGAAAGGGAATGCTTTTTTGGAGAATGCAGCTGCTTTGACGAATCCTCTTTTTCTGTTGAATATTGGAAAGAATATAATACAGGTTCTGTTACTTTAATTGACGAAGAAAAAATAAGAACATTGATAGAAGGGATATCAGAAGAGGATATCATGATAACAGGGGCCGGGTTATCAAATATTGCCGGTATACCAACGCAGAGAGAATTGGAAGACAGCCTGTTCCTTAATGATCCGATAAAACTTTATGAATGTTGTACGAAGGATCCAAACAGGCTGATAGATATATTGCGTTTCTTTTATTGCAGGTTGTCTGTAACAAAACCAGCAAAAGCACATTATAAAATAAAGTCATTGCAGGAACGAAAAAATTTTGTAGTGGCTACCGAAAATTTAGATTTATTACATGAGAAATCCGGAGTTGAAGCAATACATATTCCCCGATCTGCATTTATGCTTGAAAATATTTGTTACAAGCGTGCTTTTCTAATTGGAGTGGGTAATCCGTGCTGTCAAAGTATTTTAAAGGGGCTGGAGGAATCAGGAACTGCAATTTATGCAGTTTCAATCACAAAGCCCAACTTAAACGTTAAAAATTTCAAATGGTACTCGGGGAGTATTGAAAGTATTTTTTGACTGGAGACAAAATGTTAGAAAAAGGCAATGTAAAGATAGGAAAGGCATATTGTTATATCTTTGATAAACAATTCCCAAATGATTTTTGCAAAACACTTATGTATGACTGTGAAAAAAGATTTCGGGAATTAGGCGATATTGTAGAGTTATCTTTTTCGGAATGGAAAAGACCCTTCTACGTATTTGAACTGGCGGAAGATAATGAAGCAGTATCTGGCAAAACATATGATAGATTAATAAAATGCAGGATCCATATAGGATATGAAGGCGAAATGCCAATGGTACATGAGGAGGCGCATATGATTGCGTTTCAAAAGATGGGGCAGATGCCGTATGCATGGTCAGAGGGATTTGCGGAATATATTGTTGCCAAGTATTTAGGCGGTATTGAGCAGTTGGGAGGAAAATATGGAAATTATACAGATTTGGACTATAGTAGCGGTATTGAGGTGATACTCTACTGCCTTACACATGATGATCAGAAATTATTTGATTATTTGAGAAAAAATAATATATTGTATGCGATGTCCTTGGCCAGTATTATTTTTTTCATTGAATCTGAGATGGGAAAGCATCAATTAGCACAAGTCCAATCACTTATTACAAAGGGCTTATTTGAGGAATTGAATGTTTTACTGACAGAAAAAGTGATATATCAGTGGGTAAGCTGGGTGAAAAATTTAAAACATACTAAAACTCAGAGGTGATCATGAATTATAAATATAAGATTGGAAACCATTGTGTACAGATCGTGGATGAACTGGGATTATTAGACTTGGATTTTGATTTTTTTGAACTGGTGGATTCTGTCAACAAAGGGGATGTGATTTGCGTGATGAACCCCTTTGACGGTTGTGCATGTATTCCCAAAGGTTTATTGGAAATGCATGGAAAGTTAATTGAAGGACATTTAAGAGGGAAATTCTATTCGATTTTAGTGAATAGAAAAATAGTAATAGAATCAGACAAAAAAGAGAAACACATTAATGTTTATGTGGACAAGGGGTCTATTAACATCATGTCAGTATACAGCTTTTTTGTCTGTTTAAAGAAGCATGTCGTTTATATATTATCGAATAAGGGAAACGCCATATTGCATGGCGCCCTGGTGTATGACCCTCGCCGTATGGGAGCGTATATGATTTTGGGCGGGAGTGGCGGTGGAAAAAGTACGATAAGCTGGATGCTTTTACAATATGGACTGGAATTGCTGTCAGACGATATGGTGTTTATGGATGTAGATAGAGGTGAGATCTGCGGCGGCGGAGGATATCTATATGTGACAAAGGATTTTGTGGAGCGATTTAATATTAAAGAGTATACAATTGTAAATCCCGGAAGGAAAAATAGAATAACAGTCAATGATTGTGAAAAATCAAATGCTCAGATATTGTCTGTAATTCTTGCTTCGGGAGTATCGGATGAAAATGGATTGATTGTTTCTGATTCCGAAACCGTTTATGAAGAGATGATGAATACACAAAAAGGTTGGATTGGATCTGACTGTAATATGGAAACTGTTAAAAGTATTATGAGGAGGTTAGCTTTCAACGTAAACGTATATAAAGTATTCTTAAATAGTGGGACGGCACATGATTTAAGGAATATTATACATGTATAATGCCGGTGGCTAAAAGCAAAACAGACAGGATGAAGCAAGTATGGAAAAAGCAATCAGTCAATTATTCATAAAATTATATGGGAACGACAGCGCGCGAATATTAAAGGCAATACAAGATACAAACACCCGGTTTCTGACAGAGGAACTCCAGCTTTCATTGGACGGGGAGTTCTATTCGATATCGCGGAAGGCCCGCGTACTGCAAAGATTAAAAAACAGATGCTATCTGAAAGATATAAAAGAAATGTTGAACTTTGCGGAAAATGAAAATATAAGGCTGGTTTTTTTAAAAGGCATATTTCTTGCGGCGGATCTATATCAAAAGATGGATTCCAGGCAGTCCAATGACATTGACTGCCTGATAGAACAAAAAAACTTTCTAAAATTACACTATTTCATTCTGCAATTAGGCTATGAAAGTGAGAATATAAGCCGGGATGACATAAAAAACGGAACATATCGTGAACAAATCGAAAATGAGCATAGCTGCTACAAAAAGGTGATTGGCAGGATTGCGTTGTCTATTGAAGTTCATTGTTTCGCAATCAACGCAGGTAAAACTTTTGCCGAATCTGCGGATTTCTTTATAGAGCAGTCCGAGCCAAGGGATTTACTGGAATTGAAACCCTATTTGCTGAAAACAGAATGCAATCTTGTTTTTTTAATGATGCATTTTTTTAAGCATCTGCCGGTATATTATCTGCATAATTCAATTTTAGGGCAGCCAGTGAAAATTAACCTTTCAAATCTGCGCGACATTGCTTTGCTGGTAAAAAAATACGGGCAGGTAATAGACTGGGAAACGGTGAGGGATCTGTCTAAAAGATTGATGGTGGTCAGTTACGTGGAAGCCGTTGCGCTTTTGGTTAATAAAATATTCGGCTCTGTTTTTGACGACAGGTTTTTGAATATGCTGGAGGAATGTAATGAATACTCCAAACTCAATAAAGCAGAGTATGAAAGATATGGGCTGGGAAAATTTATGTGGCTGTTTGATGAGTTGGTAATCAGTCTAAAACAATTAAGCCCTTATGATATTCTTGAGGGAAAGCTGTCTCGAATACCTGATCTGAGACGAGTGGCTGTCGGCCATATAAATGATCTGGAGCGGATTGGTAATGGCATGGTATTCACTAAAGAGTTTCCCCTGCGTTTTGGTGGTACAGCGGAAGGCGCTGCAGCCCATCTGGTGGTAGAAATTTACGATAATGGCATGGATGTGTGTCTTAAAACAGATCAAAAGCGTTGCTGCGTATATAAAGGAGAGGGAGATCTGTTTGATAAGGATGGCATAGAGATATTAGTGGTAAAAAAATGCTGCATAATACATAAAATGTATACCATATTCGAAAAGGAAATGGAAAAGGGGTATGGTTTGGTTGAGACTTCACAAAATGACGAGCAGCAAACGATAAGAAATGTGGACAATGAATTCGTTAAGTATGAAATAAACGATTATTTAGATGGTTTTACACTCAGACTGCGGATTTCGTTTTTGGCTTTAAGCATCTTATCGGAAGAAGAGGACGAATTCATTTTTAATGTGGGCTGCTTAATATCGAATCCTATTACCGAAAAATTTACAGGAAATTACAAATTATTTGATAATCAGGGAGATTTTTTTCATTTCAGGAATCTGCCCGGCGTGAAATTGGGATAAGACATTTTAATCCTCCTCCACCTGCGAAGGCAGAATGTTTCCCTCGGCATCCAGAACATCGGAAGGTAAGTCGGAGCCTGCCACATTATAATGGGACAGAACGTTATGGTAATTTGGTGCCGCATACTCGGAAGAAAGGCCGGACCCGGGAAATTCCCGGGATCCGTCCTTTTTTGCTTCGAACGGAGCGGCAAGGGTTTCCAAAGCGCGGCGGCGGAAGGTTCCGGGGGTAAGGCCCGTCTGCTGCCGGAACTGGCGGCAGAAGTGCTCCACGTTCCGATACCCGCAGGAATCGGCGATCTCCGACACAGGCTTTTCGGTATAGGCCAGCTGTTCCCGCGCCATGCGGATGCGGCTGGTGATCACATCGTCCATACAGGAGACGCCAAACATTTTTTTGTATAAAATCTGCAGATATCCTGCGCTGAGATGAAGTTCCTCCGCCATGGACCGGATGCTCCAGGGTAGATAGGGGCTGTTGTAGATTTTTTTGTGCAGATGAAGCAGCTGCGGTGCGTGGGTACTGGTTTCCCGCCGGATGGTATCCTGCCGCAGACGCAAAAACAACACCTGGAGTAAATGGGAGATGGTCAGTTCGCTGTCGGCGGAGGACAGGGAAGTCTCCCAGGTCAGGAGTTTGAGCAGATTGTGGCAGTAGGCCGTGTCAGACACAGGAAACGGAACTCCCATCAGAGGGAACTGCGTCACCAGCGGGTCGTCCGAGGAGAAGCGCAGCCAGTCGTTTTGATAGGTCTCCCGGCAGGCCCGGTAGCAGATGGGCTGCCCGGGGGCATAGAGCATGGCCGTTCCGGCAGGGTATTCCTGCCATTGTCCCTCCAGCAGAAACTGTACCGGCGTGGATACCAGTAAGAGGGTATATTGCCCGGGGGCATTGGTCATTTCAAACAGGAAGTCGCTTGGGTGTACGGCGCTGTAGCCGATAAAATGTATGATGTTCATGAACTGCCTCCCGGGTGTGGAATCTTTTCTACAGTATAAGGCATGAGGAGTTGCGGGTCAATAAAAGATAAGTCACTTTTGAGGTTTGAATTTTATTACATCATAAGCCTGTAAACATAATATATAATTGACGATTTTTTGACAGTGTGATATGGTACAATATGGTAAAGGAAAAGGAGACAGCGAATTTGAGGACGGAAATCCGATGCGGGGCTGTATTCCCGGGAGCGGATATTGCCGTCAGTGAGGGGAGGAAAGGGTATGAAGAGAAGAGACAGGGCATTCCTTCTGTTTGCTGTTATATTATTGATGTCGGCGGCCTGCGGGCAGCGGGGGGCCTCTGACAACCCCGGCGAAGAGAATGCCGTACAGGCAGAGAGCGATGCCGCGCATCCTTTGTATCTGACGGAGGAGGTCAGGGATCTGGACCCGGAATCCGGGGAGTTGTGCGTGGTGTGCAATGGGTGGTTTCCGGATTATATTAAGGACTGCGCCACATCTTTTTCCCGTAAAGACGCCGATTACTCTGTACTGATGGAATATACGGAAGAAAGCGAGGAAGCCTATTGGGATCGGACCATGGCGGAACTGGTATCCGGCAGGGGGGCGGATCTATATTATGTCAGTCTGTCTGAACTGCAGACCCTGCAGGAGAAGGGAGTGCTGGCGGATCTGAGGGAACTGCTCCCGGAGGAGACGCTGGCAGCAGTCTGGCCCGGCGTATTGGAGAGGGGAACCTGGGGCGGGCAGTTGGTGGGAATCATGCCGGAAGCCTGGGCGGACACTGTGATCGTAGCGGATGAAATATGGGCGGGGGATCACTGGACCCTGGAGGAAGCGCTGGAGGTGATAGAGGCGCACCCGGAGTTCCGGTATCCTGTCGTGTCCGGCGGCTCTCTTAGGCGCGACAATGTGATGGAGTTCCTTGTGACCCGGAATCTGGCGGATTCTCCCTTCCTGGATCTGGAAGAAGGAACCTGCAGCTTTGACAGCCCCCTGTTCATCCGGGCGCTGGAACTGGCGGGAACTTATCCGGATTCTTTTCCCATTGAGGAGTCTCAGGAGATGTACCGGGGGAAAGACTGGGTGGCTGCGGTGTGCATGGTTAATAGTAGCTTCACCGACAACTACAAGGGGATACTGGGAGAGACATATCATGCGGTGGGGTATCCCACGGAAGGAGAAGAGGGAACCTTCTGGAGAACCGGTCAGTTTCTGGCAGTGAACAGGGAGGCAAAGCATCCGGAGCAGGCAGCGGCGTTTTTGGAGGAACTGCTCAGCTATGACAGGCAGTGTACATCACATGTGCCCGTGAGAAGGGATATGCCGGCTAACCGGCTCAGAGAATATACGACGCTGATGGAGAAATGTCTGGGTATAACAGCGGATACCGCCGCCATAGAGGATATGATCCGGGAGGAGGCAGCGGATTACTTCAGCGGGAGCAGGGATGCGGAGACGGTGGCCCGGGCCATCCAAAGCCGGGTGCAGGTATACCTGAAAGAACAACCATAGAGAAGAAGATCGGAAAGTCGGGCCGCCTGGAAGGCCCGGCTTTTCTGCCATCCTGGACAGACAGGCGCCAGGGCGGAAAAGGCCGGGCAAAGGAGTCGGAATTTAGCAATATTTGATTAACTTATGACAAGTTATAAAGAGAAATTTTCGGGGAAATCCGTTACAATCAGAATGGATCTATTTTTACTCACAGAGAGTACAAAAACGGAGGGCATTGCCATGACTGATTTGTCAAACAGAACCTACCGCAACATGTTTGCGGAAATCGGGATTTCCCAGGAGGAGATTGACCGGAAGCTGGAAGAGATCGTGCAGACCTTTTTCTACGGCAGCGAGGAGGAGCGGATCTACCATCCCGTGGGGGAGGATATGGGCTACCTGATGGATACGGGGAACAATGACGCCCGCACCGAAGGCATGTCCTACGGCATGATGATGTGCGTGCAGCTGGACATGAAGGAGGAGTTTGACCGGATCTGGAAGTGGTCCAAGACTTATATGTATATGACCGAGGGGTGGAATGAGGGGTATTTTGCCTGGTCCTGCGGCACGGACGGCAGAAGGAACGCCGACGGTCCCGCCCCGGACGGGGAGGAATTCTATGCCATGGCCCTGTTTTTTGCTTCCCATAGGTGGGGAGACGGGGAGGGGATTTTCAACTACTCCCAGCAGGCCAGAGAGATTCTCCGGGCCTGCCTGCACAAGGGGGAGGACGGCCGTCAGGGCCATCCCATGTGGAACCGGGACAATCATCAGATCCTGTTTGTACCGGGCTGTGACCATACGGACCCTTCCTATCACCTGCCCCATTTCTATGAACTTTTCGCCCTGTGGGCGGACGAGGAGGACAGGGCTTTCTGGAAGGAAGCCGCCAGGGTCAGCCGGGAGTATCTGGCCAGGGCCTGCCATCCCGTCACGGGTCTGAACGCGGAGTATGCGGAGTTTGACGGCAGCCCCATGAGCCGTCCCATCCCCTGGACCAAGGATCGCCACGACTGGTTCTACAGCGATGCCTATCGCACGGTGGCCAATATCGGGCTGGACTATGAGTGGTTCGGTGTGGACGCAGGGCAGCGGGCCGCGGCGGACCGGATTCAGAAGTTTTTGATAGAGGATTGCAGAAAAGGCGTGTATCATATCTATGAATTGGACGGCAGGCAGGCCGGGGGCACGGCGCTGCATCCCGTGGGCATCACAGCCACCACGGCCCAGGGTTCCCTGGCGGCGGAGGGCGAACTGGCCCGGGAATGGGTGGAACGTTTCTGGAAGCAGCCTCTGCGCACCGGCGAGAGAAGGTATTATGACAACTGCCTGTTCATATTTGCGTTTCTGGCATTAAGCGGCCGGTACAGAATCTGGTAGGCGGACAGGATAGAATTAAAAGAGAACCGAAAAACAGTTTACTAATGCAGGAAAGGATATATTATGGAAGGACCAAAGGCTCCAAAGGACCCAACAAAAAAGAGAAAAAGTTTTTATATCATGCGGGGAAAGAGTGTGGCAGGCTCGCCCCAGCCGGACGGGAGAGGAATCCAGTTCCTCTATATGAATGACGGCCGGATGCTGAGCAGTGCCCGTCTGGTGGGCGGTATTACGGATGAGGAGATGCTGGGGCTGCTGGCTACCACGGCGGGATTCAGACAGTTGGTACACAGTATCGGCGTCACGGTGGAGGCGGAAGACCGGGAACTTGTAGCGGATTTCTGCCTGCAGATGTACGGTCACAGGGATGTGTACGGTTCGGGAACCACGCTGCGGCTGCCGGTGCAGGCGGACGGCATGGAGCGTATTCTGGAGCTGGAGGGATGCGAGTGGTCTGAGGACGACAACATCCCCGGCCAGATTCGGTTTGAATTTCCCCAGGCAGGGACATTGGCCACGGTGGCGGTGCGCTTCTATCTCCAGGACGGCTATGACGCGCCGGAGGTGGAGGACGAACAGCCGGTGGACTTCACCTCCCCTTATTACCGGGGGATGTTGGAAAAATCCCTGATGCAGACCGGCAACAATGCCCGGCTGAAGAGGGTAATTGACCAGGCCCGCAGGGGAGAGGATGTGACGGTGGCCTTTATCGGCGGTTCCATCACCCAGGGCGCGGGAGCCATTCCCATCAATACGGAGTGCTATGCCTACAAGACCTTTAAGGGCTTCTGTGAGTTGACGGGCAGGGGCCTGGAGGAGAATGTACACTATGTGAAAGCCGGGGTGGGGGGTACGCCCTCCGAACTGGGAATGATCCGATATGAGACAGATGTGCTGGAGGACGGCCGTATAACCCCGGATCTGGTGGTGGTGGAGTTTGCCGTCAATGATGAGGGAGACGAGACCAAGGGAGAATGTTATGACTCTCTGGTGCGGAAGATTTTGAACGCGGAGAACCACCCTGCGGTGATTCTGCTGTTTGCCGTGTTTGCCAACGACTGGAATCTGCAGGAACGTCTGTCCCCGGTGGGAAGGGCCTATGACCTGCCCATGGTCAGTACGCGGGATACGGTGGTGGAACAATTTTATTTAAAGCCGGGCAGCGGCAAAGTGGTGAGCAAGAACCAGTTTTTCTATGATTCCTACCATCCCACCAGCGTGGGACACACCGTGATGGCTGATGGCATTCTTCATCTGCTGCAGGTGGTGGACGGCCAGGAAGCGGATGTGGATACGCTGGAACTGGAGAAGATCGTCCCCCCCATCGGCGGCGCATTTGAGAAAGTGCGGCTGTTGGACCGCAGACATCCCCATGAGGAGGAACCGGGTAACGGGCTGCCGTCAGGAGACGGAAACACAGTCTGGGATCAGTGGAACTTGGAAACAGACTGCGGCGGCTTCTGCCATGTGGATACGGAATTGCAGGCGGTGGAGAGGAATCTGGACCTGGGTGTTACCCCGGAATTCGCGGACAACTGGATGTATCGGGGAGCGGAGGGCGGCAGGCCCTTTTCCATGGAGATCACCTGCGAGAGTTTGCTTCTGGTGTACAAGGACAGTGCCTCCAACCAGGTGGGCTGCGCCGAAGTGTGGGTGGACGGGGAGAAAGTGCTGTATGTGGATCCCCATGTCAACGGCTGGACCCATTGCAATGCTCTGATCTGCTTTAAGAGCGGGGAGCGGAAGCGCCGTCATGTGGAAGTGCGTCTGGCGCCGGGCATGGAGGACAAAGACTTTACCATACTCGGATTCGGTGTGGTATAGGGAACGGCGGAATATAAACGGGAGGATAGGAAGATGCGGTTGATAGTTGGTGAACAGGCGGTTCCCCTGCTGGTGGAGACCGGCGCTTTTGAGGGAGTCAGGAGAATTGGGGGCAAGGTGGCAGAGGACATCCGCAGGGTGACAGGCCATAAGCCCCAGGTGCTGGAGGAAGTCCGGCCCGGCGCGGGGCAGCCCCGGGCAATTCTGTGTGCCACTGTGGGAAAAAGCGTACTGGCGGAAGCACTGGAGAAGGCCGGATTGCTGGACCTGTCCCAGGTAAGGGGCAAGAGGGAGGTCTACCTGATTCAGAAAATAGACGCAAGCGGGCTGCGGCAGACCGACAGGGAAGAATTGCAGCAGCTGGAGGAACTGCTGCTGATCTGCGGCAGCGACAAGCGGGGCACGATCTACGGCATGTTCGCCCTGTCGGAATATATCGGCGTATCTCCCCTGTGTTTCTGGGGAGACGCGGAGCCCGCATCCAACCCGGAGGTTGAGATCGGCGACGATATCCGGACCCTGTCCAAGGAACCCAGCGTCCGCTACCGGGGATTTTTCATCAATGACGAGTGGCCCTGCTTCGGCAACTGGACCAGCGATCATTTCGGCGGTTTCAACGCGGATGCCTACGAGCATGTGTTTGAACTGCTGCTGCGCCTGAAGGGCAACTATCTGTGGCCTGCCATGTGGAGTGCTTCTTTTCCCATAGACGGTCCGGGCAGCGCCAATGAGGAACTGGCGGATCTCTACGGGGTGGTGATGGGATATTCCCATCACGAACCCTGCCTGCGGGCCAGCGAAGAGTGGGATAAAGTCAGGGGGCCGGAGACAAAGTACGGCAATGAATGGAATTTCTATACCAACGAGCAGGGGCTTTTAAACTACTGGGAGGAGGCTCTGCAGCGCAGCGGCAAATATGAGAATCTGATCACCATCGGGATGCGGGGAGAGCGGGATACTTCCATGCTGGGAGAGCAGTCCACCGTGGAAGAGAATGTGAACCTGCTGAAAGATATTATCCGCAAGCAGCGGGCGCTGATCGCCGATAATGTGCAGCGGGAAGAAGTGCCCCAGCTTTTGGCCCTGTACAAAGAGGTGGAGGCATATTTTTACGGGGATGAGCAGGTGGAGGGTCTGAAGGACTGGGATGAACTGGAGGGCGTAATCTGCATGCTCTGCGAGGACAATTTCGGCCAGATGCGCACCCTGCCCACCCCGGAAGTGCGGAATCGCAAAGGCGGCTGGGGCATGTATTACCATTTTGACTATCATGGAGGTCCCATCTCCTATGAATGGGTGGATTCCACCCCCATGTCCAAGACCTGGGAGCAGATGTGCATGGCTTATGAATATGGCATCCGGGACGCATGGATCGTCAATGTGGGGGATCTGAAGTTCCATGAGGTGCCGCTGAGTTATTTCCTGGCATTGGCATACGACTATGACAAATGGGGTTACGGGAATAAGGACAGCTATCGGGAATATACCCGGCAGTGGACCCGGAAAACATTCCCCCAGGCTCCGGCCCGGCTTCAGGAGCAGATCGGCCAGGTGCTCACGGAGTATATTGATATCAACGCCCTGCGCAGGCCCGAGGCTCTGAATGAAACGGTATATCATCCCTGCCATTACGGGGAGGCGGATCGGATGATCCGGCGGGCAGAGGCGCTGGAGGCTTTGTCCACCCAGGTGATGGAGCGGCTCTGTGAGCGGGAGAGAGACGCCTATTACAGCATGATCCATTTTTCGGCCATGGCCAGTATGAATCTGCTGAAAATGCATCTGTTCGCTGGTAAAAACAGGCATTACGCCAGCCAGGGACGGCCGGTGGCCAACAGCTACGGCCAGAAAGTCCAGGCCTGCGCGGACAGGGACATCCAGCTTGCCCAGAAGATGGCGGAATTTCGGGGCGGCAAATGGAAGGGGATGGAGATGGCCCAGCACATCGGTTTCACCAAGTGGAACGAGGACGGCTACCGCTATCCGCTGATCAGTCAGGTGCGCCCGGTGCACAGGCCCCGGATGAGCGTATCCAGAGCGGACCGGGAACAGATCGGTGTGAAGAATTATGGCGCTCCCCAGGTGATCCGGGTGCCGGATTTTCAGTATGCGGGGGCAGAGCCTGTGGAGATAGAGATTGCCAATGACGGTGTGGGCAGCTTTGACTACCGAATCCGTGTGGAGACCCCCGAGACCGGGCTGCCTGACTGGCTGCATGTCTCTTCCCTGGAAGGAACCTGTCAGGAACTGTCCCTGGTGACCCTCTCCTGTGACCAGGCATGTCTTCCCCGGGAGAAGGAGACGGTGCGTCTGCTGATACAGGGGGATGATACCACTGTGGCCGTGGAGGTCACAGGACAACACCAGAATGTGGAGGGCATTCCGCAGGGTACATATCTGGAGCGCGGGGGCATGATCGTCCTGGAGGCGGCAGGCTATGTGGAAAAGCATGATACGGAGAAGGGTTCCTATCAGATAATCCAGGGATATGGCAAATACGGCAGCGGCGTAAAAGTATTTCCCAGCACGGCGGTATTTGACCGGGAGGAGGAGAAGCCTTCCCTGACCTGGCAGTTTGTGATACCGGAGGCGGGGGAATATCAGGTGGATCTGCTGGTTGCTCCCACCAATTCCCCGGTGAGCAGGCAGGGCGTGTATCTGCTGGTGAAAAACGGCAGCGGGGAGCAGGGCCTGGCTGAGATAAACGCACCGGATTTCCGGGCGGGGGAGAGCGGGGATCCCCGCTGGGCCCAGGGGGTGCTGAACCAGATACGGGTATGCGAAATGCGGCTTCCCTTTGAGAAGGGCCTGCAAAGGCTGACGGTGGAGGCACTGGAGGCCGGCGTGGTACTGGAACAGATCCGGATCCACAACCCCCGGGAGCAGGCACTGCAGTCCTATCTGGGGCCCGGGGTATCCGTGCGGGCGTAGGAGTTATAAGCGCTTTGACAGTTTTGACCAAGTGGAAGGTATGCTGTATAAGAATTCAGATATTTGAGCAGGGGAAAGTATGGGAAGCATGAAAAAAAGAATGGGACGCTGGCTGGCGCTGGTCTGTCTGACAGGCACGGCGCTGGGGCTGCCCGGCTGCGGCCAGGTCCAGGAGGATGAACATAATGTGATCGTAGTGGAGCAGGAGGCGGAGCCGGTGGTCTACGACATGGCGGTGGCCGCCCTGGGAGATGTGCAGAAAACCCAGCGGATTAAATGTACCTACCAGCAGTTGAATGACGAGAGTCTGAGCTTCGGAATCAGCGGGATATCCGTTGAGAAGGTCTATGTGCAGGAGGGGGATACGGTGGAAAAAGGACAGATTCTGGCGGAACTCTCCAGCGGCAGCATGCAGGAGGATATCGCCAGGCTGGAGTATCAGATCGCCAGGAACCAACTGCAGATGGACTACAGCCAGATCAATGAGGATTATGAGATATCCACCCTGTGGCTGAACTTTTTGTACCAGAGCGGCCAGTCCCAGGCAGACCGGGAGCGTCTGGATGACGGTGTAGCCCAGGTACAGCAGAATTATGACTATGCCAGGGAGGATTACCAGGACGCCATGCATCTGGACCGGCGGCAGCTGCAGCAGTTACAGCAGGAGGCGTCCTCCAGCCGCCTGGTGGCGGGAATGTCCGGTACGGTGTCCCATATCAAGGACAGACTGGAGGGTTCCACCTCCGTGCGGGGTGAGGCGGTTATTACCATCATTGACGGCTCAGAGTGCCTGTTTGTGACCCAGGTTCCGGAGTACG
Source organism: Lachnospiraceae bacterium (assembly GCA_011959105.1). Taxonomy (GTDB): domain Bacteria; phylum Bacillota; class Clostridia; order Lachnospirales; family Lachnospiraceae; genus Acetatifactor. The sequence continues at coordinate 43,381 of BLLU01000249.1, forward strand.
CGTCCTGCTTCCGGGAGGGCGAGGGCGTTTATATGGAGATTAACTCGGGTTCCGGCGCAGGAAAATATACATTGCTGCCTTATGAAATGGACCAGTGGGGGGAGCAGCAGATGTTTTCCCTGGCGGAGGGAGAGGAAAGTGCCACCATAGAGGTGGGGACGCTGGGGGCCATCGTGGCGGTGGTGGAACAGCGCAGCCAGGTACTCTGCGTGCCTGCCCAGGCGGTGCACAGTGCTGACGGCAGGGACTATGTCTATGTACTGGGGGAGGATCAGATGCGCGAGGTAAAATGGATTGAGACCGGGCTATACGGCGACAGCACCGTGGAAGTGCTGTCCGGACTGACAGAGGGAGAGAGGGTCATACTGCGATGAGGGGAAGAAGCATTTTGGGACTGATCTTGGCATTTTCCCTGACGGCATCCCTGTGGGGATGCGGGGAGGCACCCCGGCAGGAGACCACCGCAGGAGAGGTGGCGCTGTTGGAGCCGGTGGGACTGACCAGCAGCGGGGAGGCGGCGGCGCGGCGTAATCTGTATGACGCCAGCATCTATTCTGCCACTGTGGTACCCTATGTGGAGGAGTATGCATTTGAAGAAGACGTGATGCTGGACGGGTTCCGGGCGTTCCCCGGGGAGGCGGTGGCCGGGGGACAGGTGCTGGCGGCCTCCAACACGGAGGACTTGGATAAGCAGATCGAGGAACAGCAGGAACGCATCGAGAACATGGAAAAGGAATTTGTGGAGTATGAGCTTCAGATGCAGGAGGATCTGGAAAAGCCCCAGGAAGAAGTAAAGGGGCTCAGAGGAATCGTGGAGGGCCTGGAGAAAAGAAAGCCTGCGGAATACCTGGATCCACCTTCCCAGAGCGTCAGCGGCTCGGACAGCGGCAGTTCCCCTTCAGAACCGGAGGAAGACGGGACGGAAACCGGGCCTGTTACCAATCCGGCCTATTCCGAATGGGAAAAAGAGTATAACCATTGGAACGGGCAGTACCGCATCGCGGACCACCGGGTCAATACCATGCTTTTGCAGCTGGAGCAGCGCAGGGCGCTGTACGAACTGGATCACGCTTATGCACTGCAGCAGCTTGCTTTCCTGCAGGAGAAAAAGAGCGATGTGACGGTTCGCGCCGGCATGGGAGGACATGTGGTGGCCGTGGCGGAATACGGCTACAGGGAGCGCCTTCAGGGGGAGACCTCCATTGTGGCGGTGGGAGACCTGGAGCAGAAGCTTCTGAAGAGCGACTATATCAACCGAAAGACGGCTTCTTCGGCAGAAGAACTTTACGCAGTGATAGACGGTATGCGCTACGAAGTGGAGTATGTTCCCATGGAGAGCGAGGAATACACCCGGCTTTCGACCCAGGGGGAGGAAGTCTATTCCACCCTGTATCTGCAGGGGGATCTGACCAATGTAAATGTGGGTGATTATGCCGCCATCGTGGTGGTGAACCGGAAGCAGGAGCAGGCCCTGTCCGTACCCGCAGAAGCCATACATAAAGACGACACGGGCAGCTATGTGTATGTGGTGAACGGAGACGAGAATATATATACCCCGGTCCGCGTCGGTATGAGCGACGGCGTATATACGGAAATCCTGTCCGGTATCGGAGAGGGTGATGTGGTGCGGCTGGATCAGGGGCGGCAGTACAGCGACAAGCGTGTGACGGTGGAGAGGGGGAGTTTTTACAGCGGTTTCTCGGGCAGCGGTATGATGTATTATCCTTCCAGCGCCATGGTGACCAATCCCATCACCCATGGAACCGTGTATTTCCAGGAGTTTCAGACATCCATGTACCAACATGTGGAAAAAGGGGACGTGATTGCCACGGTGCGGGTGGCAGCGGATGAGATCGGCCTGGAAAGGCTGCTGCTGCAGGTGCAGAGACAGCAGGAGCGGGTACAGGACCTGATAGAGCAGGGGGAGGAGATCAATAAGAAGGCCATTGAGAGCCGCCTGAAAACCATAGCCGAACTGCAGGAACAGATCGCGGAACTCTCTGAGGACTATCAGACAGCCTCCGTCAGAGCCAGCCAGAGCGGCATCGTGATCTGGATGGAGGATCTGGATTCCGAGGACATTCTGCAGCCTGGAGCCGGCCTGATCCAGATCGCGGATGAGAATACCTGCTACGTGGTGCTGGAGGATAAGAGCCATGTACTGTCTTACGGCAATCAGGTGAAAGTGACTTACCATAACAGGGAAGAGCAGGAACGGGAGACTATGGGCCTGGTGGCCAATGTGAACCGGCTGGCAGTGAGCAAGTCCCTGCAGTCGGAGTTTGCCTATATCCTGCTGCCGCCGGAAGTGATCGGCGACATGTCCCTGGGCACGGCCGGGTGGGGCGGCTGGTGGAATATGACCAGATATGGCGTGGAGACCAAACTGCGGGAGATGGATCATGTGCTGGTGGTACCCAGAAGCGCCGTGCGGGAAATCAACGGGCGCCCCTACGTGAATGTGGTGGAGGCGGACGGCAGTATTGTGCGCCGGAGTTTTATCGCGGGTGGCTATGATAAAAGCAATTATTGGGTGGTAGAGGGACTGACGGAAGGAATGGAACTATGCTTAGAGTAATGTTGCAAAAACTTTGGCATAAAAAATGGATGGTACTGTGCATGCTTCTGGGGAGCCTCTTACTGATCGCCACGGTGATCAGCTTTCCCCTGTATCGGACGGCGGCGTTCGACCGGATGCTGCAGGATGAACTGGAAGCATATATGACAGCCCAGGGCGCATGGCCCACCATGAATGAGATAACGCTGATCTCCAAGAAGGACAATGGCGGCAAGACCATCGGCAAGGTAGAGAAGCTGATGGAGGAAATCTATGGGGAACTGGGAGTGCGGGAAAAGGAGACCATCTACTATTACAGCCTGGCCAAGGCAGATTTGTACTCCCTGATGAACCGCTCCGACAGCAAGGCCATCTCCCTGCGTCTCAGTTCCCTGTCGGGACTGCCTCAGCACACAAAGCTGCTGGCAGGGGAGATGTACTCCGAGGACGGTCTGGACGAAGAGGGTAATATTGAGGTGGTGATCAGTCAGGCCTGCATGGTGGACGCGGGGCTGCTGGTGGGGGAGACTCTGGAGTATGACGCCCTGAAGGGACCGGACGGCAAGAAACTGCGTCTGAAGGTCACGGGTGTTTACGAGGAGGCCGGAGTGGGTGATTTCTACTGGCAGAATACCCCGGAGCAGATGAACGCGGTCTGCTTCATGGAAGAGCAGTTGTTCCATGATATGTTTACCGGGGACAACGCAGGGAAATACACCATTACCTGCACCTATTATGCCATGTTTGAGTATGGGGATCTGAAGGCGGCGGATGTGGGGCGCATTCGGGAATACACCGATTATCTGACCCAGGATAGTCCCTACAAGAGTACATTGAAGGATCCTGCGTACCGGGAGGTTTTGGACGGCTTTGAGAAAAAGCAGAGCCGGATTGAGGCCACGCTGTTTATTCTACAGGTGCCGGTGCTGATCCTGCTGGCTGCCTTCCTGTTCATGATTTCCGCCCAGATGTATGACATGGAGAGGAATGAGATCTCCGTGATCAAGAGCCGGGGCAGTTCCAGCGGTCAGATATTCCGCCTGTACCTGTATCAGAGCCTGTTCCTGACCCTGTTGGGAGCCCTGGGGGGCATCCCTCTGGGCACCGTGTTCTGTCGGATCCTGGGATCGGCCCGGAATTTTCTGGAGTTCTCGGTCAGGGGGCAGATGGATATTGTCTGGAACGGGGATGTGCTGTATTATGGTATTGCGGCCATGGCGGCCTGCGTGCTGATCATGACCCTGCCGGCTCTGAAACACAGTCGGCTGACCATTGTGAAGCTGAAGCAGCAGAAGGCCATGAGGAAGCGTTCCTGGTGGGAAAAGTGCTTCCTGGACCTGATTTGTCTGGCGGTGGCTCTGTACGGCTATTACAGTTTTTCCCGCAATCGGGGCACATTGGTGGAAAACGTGCTGATGGGGGAGGCGTTGGATCCCCTGCTGTATATCAGTTCCTCCCTGTTCATCGTGGGAATGGGTCTGCTCTTTTTACGTCTGCAGCCGCTGCTGGTACAGGGAATCTACGCTCTGGGACGCCGGTTCTGGCGGCCGGCCAGCTATGCCTCTTTCCTGGAGATCATCAAGAGCGGCCGCAAGCAGCAGTTCATCATGCTGTTTATGATCCTCACCGTTTCTCTGGGGATGTTCCATGCCACGGTGGCCCGGACCATCCTGCAAAATGCCTGGAAGAATGTGGAGTATCTGGACGGCGCGGATGTGGTGGTCCGGGAGGTGTGGAACACCAATGCCTCTGCCGGCGGGGAGGTTATGGGGGAATTGCGGTACTATGAGCCGGACTACAGCAAATATGCCGCTCTGGATTCGGCCCGCAGCTATACCAGAGTGATACGGGACGAGCAGGCCTATGTGCCGGTCCAGGGATCGGAGCGCCAGCAGGTCACACTGCTGGGGATCCATACCCGGGAGTTCGGGGAAAATACCTGGCTGGACCGGGAACTGCTGGGCAGACATTATTATGAATTGCTGAACGAACTGGCGGTGGAGCCCACCGGCGTGCTGGTTTCCCGGAACTTTCAGACCCAGCAGGGATACAAAGAGGGGGATACCATACGATATTACAGCAACACCAAGAAGGAAATCCGGGGCAGGATTGTGGATTTTGTAGATTACTGGCCGGGCTATGAACCTGTTACGGTGAGCCTGAACGCGGAGGGCGGAGTCAGTACCCGGGAGAATTTTCTGGTGATTGCCAACTATGCCACCCTGCAGAAATCCCTGGGCACCGTGCCTTACGAGGTTTGGATTACCCTGAAAGAGGGACGGGACTCGGAGGGTCTGTATCAATGGGTACAGGACAATGATGTGCATGTGGTCAGATATGTGGACAGGGAAGCGGATCTGGAGAATGTGGTCACAGACCCGCTGATGCAGGGAACCAATGGTATATTGACCATGGGCTTTATCGTCACCCTCATCCTGTGCGCGGTGGGATACCTGATCTATTGGGTCATGTCCATACGGTCCAGAGAGATGATGTTCGGCGTGCTGCGGGCCTGCGGCATGCACAAGGGGGAGATGTTCTATATGCTGATCAACGAGCAGATTTTTTCCGGTGTGTTTGCCATACTGGGGGGCGTGGGCATCGGGCATCTGTCTTCCCGGATGTTTGTGCCCATGCTGCAGACGGCCTATGCGGCCAGCAACCAGGTGCTGCCCATGGAACTGATCACCCGGCAGTCGGATATGCTGCGCCTCTACGGCGTGGTGGCCGGAGTGATGGCGCTGTGCCTGGTGGTGCTGATCATTATTGTGTTCCGGCTGAACGTGGCCAAGGCGCTGAAACTTGGGGAGGAGTAAAAGAAGATGGGAGCAGAGCGTATGCAAGCGGATAAAAAAGAGGAATCCCGGGAGGCGGCCATCGTGATCAGCCATGTGAACCGGGTGTTCCCGGTGGCGGGAGGCGAGTTTCAGGCACTGACGGATATCTGCGCGGAGGTCCCCAGCGGCGTGCTGACCATATTGAAGGGGCGTTCCGGCTCCGGCAAGACCACGCTTCTTAATATAGTGGGGGCGCTGGACCTGCCCACCTCGGGCAGCGTGTTGATCGGAGGCCGGGATGTGTGCAGACTGTCCGACCGGGCCAGGGAGAATCTTCGCCGGACCCAGGTGGGGTTCGTGTTCCAGTCCGTGTCCCTGATCCCCACCATGAACGCGTTCCAGAACGTGGAATTTTCCCTGCGTCTTGCGGGGGTGAAAAAAGGCCGCAGGGAGCGGGTGGAGGAGTGCCTGAAGATGGTGGGGCTGGGCAACAGGATGCAGCATATGCCGGCGGAGATGTCCGGCGGCGAGCAGCAGAGAGTGGCCATCGCCAGGGCCATCGCTCACAGGCCCCGGATCATTCTGGCGGATGAACCCACTGCGGAACTGGACAGCGCCATGGCGGCGGAGGTGGCCCGGCTGTTCCAGGAGATGACCCGCAGAGAACATGTCACCATTGTTATGACCACCCACGACACGGGGTTGATGGACGCGGGCGATATGGTGATCGAACTGGAGAACGGACGGCAGGTGCGGGCGGAGGAAGAATCCGCTGAACTTTGATGAGATATAAGGACGTTAAAATATGGCTGAAGTGATGATACAGGCGGACGGCCTGGTGAAGATCTACAAGACGAAACAGACGGAAGTGCTGGCGCTGCAGGGGCTGGATTTGACCGTAGAGGAGGGGGAATTGACTGCTCTGATCGGAAACAGCGGCAGCGGCAAGTCCACTTTCCTGAATATGATCGGAGGCCTGGACAGACCCAGTGCCGGTTCCCTGGTGGTGGGAGGCAAGAACCTGTTCACCATGACGGAGCGGGAACTGGTGGTCTACAAGCGGGACACGGTGGGATTTGTCTGGCAGAACAATGCCAGGAATCTCCTTCCCTATCTGTCGGCCCTGGAGAATGTGATGCTGCCCATGTATCTGGCGGATGTACACAAGAAGAAGGCCAGGGCGTTGGAACTGCTGGAACTGGTGGGGATGTCCGCCAAAAAGCACAGCCGGCTGAACATGCTCTCGGGCGGTGAGCAGCAGCGCATCGCCATTGCCATCGCCCTGGCCAATTCACCCAAACTCCTTCTGGCGGACGAACCCACCGGCAGTGTGGATCCCCGCACGGCCAACTATATATTTGACGTGTTTACGGAGTTGAACCGTCAGGGACAGACCATACTCATTGTCACCCACGATGTGGCGCTGTCCAAAAAGGTGAAGCGGGTGGTGGCGATCCGGGACGGGAAAATCAGCAGCGAGCGCATTCTGAAAGAAAAATATGCCGACCGCATCAAGGAGGCGGCGATCGACTGGCGCAATGAGGATACCCAGGAGGAGTACGCCATCGTGGATAAGGCAGGCAGAGTGCAGATTCCCAGGGATATTCTTTCTTCCATGAATCTGCAGGACAACAAAGTAAAACTGGAACTTTCGGAGGGCAAAGTCATCATCAGCGGCCCTCCGGCGGAACTCTAAGGCGGCATATTCCCGAAAAGCGCTCCGCTCTGTGCAGGGAGTATGTGAAATTTTAATCGGAGGGATTTTTATGAACAGACCGGCACCCATCATCAAAATGGACTACCCCGACCCGGATGTCATAAGGGTGGAGGATACCTATTATATGATCAGCGCCACCCTGCACTTCATGCCGGGCGGGGTGATTCTGCGTTCCTATGATCTGAGAAACTGGGAGATTGCCGGCTATGTCTACGACACCCTGGAGGAAACACCCCAGGAAAGGATGGAAGGGGAGAGCAGCATCTACGGAAAGGGGATGTGGGCCGGCTGCCTGCGCTATCATGAAGGCCGTTTTTACGTGCTGCTGGGCATTCCGGGAAGAAGCAGCTACCTGTATACGGCTTCCGAGATCGGAGGCCCCTGGAGCCGAAAAAAGCTGGAGAGCCCTCAGGGCTATCTTCATGACCCTTCCCTGCTTTTTGATGACGACGGCCGGGTCTATATCGCCTATGGGCAGTCCGAGATCCGGCTGACGGAGTGGGAGCCCGATTTTTCCGGCCCCAGGGAAGGAGGACTGGATCGGCTGATCGCGAAAGAGCGGGAGCAGGTCTATCTGGGACATGAAGGTTCTCATCTGTATAAAATCAACGGAAAATATTATCTGTTTACCATCCACTGGCCCAATCAGGAAGGACGGAACCGGCGCACCCAGGTATGCTTTACGGCGGATTCCCTGGAGGGAGAATTTGTAGAACATGAGGTATTGAGCGATGATATGGGCTTCCGCAACCAGGGAGTGGCCCAGGGCGGCGTGGTGGACACCCCGGAGGGGAGATGGTATGCCATGCTGTTTCAGGATCACGGCGCCGTGGGCCGCATGCCCGTGCTGGTGCCTGTGACCTGGCAGGACGGCCTGCCCATGTTTGGCCGTGAGGGCAAAGTACCTCCTGTGACGCCGGCCAGAGGAACCAGGCCTGATTACCGATATGAACCCCTTTATACATCGGACAGCTTTCCCTGTCTGCGGGATTGGCAGGGAAAATATGAACTGAAGAAACAATGGCAGTGGAATCATGAGCCGGATCCCAGGCTTTGGGGAATTCGGGAGGGCGGTGGTCTATGGATCCGCACGGATAAGATCTGCAGCAATGTACTGCAGGCAAAGAACACGCTGACCCAGCGGATGCTTTATCCCCATTGCAGAGGCGAGGTGACGGTAGATGCTTCCGGCCTGCGGGAGGGGGACTGCGCCGGACTGTGCGCCCTGCAGGGCTGCTACGGTATGATCGGCGTCACCAGAACCCTGAGCAGTTATTATCTGGTGGTGATTGCCAGGAAACTGCTGGGCGGCCCAGGATTATATGCCGGGTAAGATTATGGATCGGATTGCCCTGCCCGGACCGGTGGTCCGCGTCAGGATATCGGTGAATTTCACAGATATGATGGATACTGCGGAATTTGCCTGGAAGAATGGCAAACGCTGGGAGGCAGTGGGAGAGAGGCATAAGCTGTATTTCCGACTGGATCATTTCACGGGCTGCCGCTTTGGCCTGGCCATGTATGCCACCCAGGAAACCGGAGGGGAGGCCGTATTTACGGATTTTGTCTATCATGAGTAAGGGTTGCCGTCCAGCAGGGTCTTGGTGTTCCGGGACCGATAATCGCTGGGCGTGCAGTTCTTGTACTGTTTAAACAGTCGGTTAAAGGTGGAGATGCTGGGAAAACCGGCCTGCAGGGCCACTTCGGTGATGGACAGGTCCGGCCTGGCCAGCAGTTCCTCCGCCACCTTGATACGCCTGTGGCAAAGGTAGTCGCAGAAAGTAAAGCCCGTGTACTGTTTGAACAGCCGGGAAAAATGGTATTTGCTGAATCCGGTGGATTCGGCGATTTCTTCCAGATTCAGGTCCTCCATATAGTGATCGTCTATGTATTCCATCAGATTGTTGAACTTCTGAATGTATTCTTTCTGCTTGTACAGCCGCACATTGGGGAACAGGTTGCTGGCATTGATGTGATTGTAGCCAAATTTGGTAAAAAAGTGCAGCAACAGGGCAAAGATGGTCAGTTCCGCATATTCATTCTTGTTGAAATACTCGTTCCGCATCTGGATCAGAAGCCGGTATACGTCCTCATAGATCTGGGGGTAAGTATCTTTGGTCACATACAGCGGCTGGGACAGGATGGATTGGATACCCACAAAACTCTTCAGCCTGGCGATCATGGAGATGTCAAACATAAAAATGAAACGGCTGCCGCTGTCCGGCGCCAAAAGTTCATGCAATTCCCCCGGCGGGATCACGATGATCTCCCCGGGCTGTACATGGTAGGTGGTATCGCCGGTCCGCACGTCATAGTAGTTCTCCACCGGCATGATGATTTCCAGGGCGGCATGCCAGTGGGCCTCGAAACTGTCTGTCTGGGTGTTGGGCCAGATCCGTATGGTGGTATTGTTATGGAAGGAAACGGTCTCCTGGGAATCCTGGACGTCCCGGATACCGGGAAAATCGTGGTTGATGCCATAAAAGTCTAAGAAATTACCGTTTATCTCCAAGTCTGCCATTCTCAGCGCCTCCTTATTAATCTTTTGAAATCCGGCTGGTCCGAATTCCGGCAATGGCCTGAATGTCCTGTATTGTTCATGGATTGTATGCTCTGGTATGCATATATTGCTATTTTCTCTAAAAGTTGCTTTTTTATTTAAACTGCCGCATGGCATTTCTGTCGGAAATTTGCTGAAAATGCCCGAAAACAGCGGGATTTTCTATATGTATATTTTAGCATCAAAGGCCCCAAAAGTAAATATTGCACAATAATTTTTTTGAATTTTCTCAAAAAGTAAGCAATGTGTGAAGAGTAAATAGCAAAATATAGGGAGACAAATTCAGATTCTCTATACTATAATTGTTAGCATAAAGTGCGAAATCTGCATGATGGTTTTCGTCCTATTTCTTCTATTTTGTTATGTACACAGGGAGGCATGTATGAATAAGACTGTCAAAAAATTACTCATACTCATAGGTGTGGTCGCAGTGTTTGTGGTATTCTGTTTGCTGCTGAACCTGAGAGGGGTAGAGAGCTTTGAGGATAAGTATGCAGGCCATGACCTGACTGCTGACGCTGAGGGCGCAGTGCGGGAGGGGACTTATACCCGCTATCTGAACGCCCATGCGGATGCCGCGCGTCCTCAGGCAGAGGTGGCCTTGGATCTCTTTGCGTATACTGCCGATGGCGGTGTGGAAGTTTATAACGATTATGAAGGAGAGACCAGATCCCTGTTTACAGATACCAAGTCCACGGTGACCTGGGAGGTAGAGGTGGCCGAGGCTGGATTTTATAATGTGGTATTGGATTATCTGGTACCCGAGTCCAGGGGTGTGGCTGCGGAGCGTGCTCTTTATATCAATGGGGAACTGCCTTTTGATGATGCCGCCAATATGGAATTTACCCGCATCTGGACCGATGGCGGTGATGTCCGCGTGGACAATCAGGGCAATGAAATCCGTCCCACTCAGGTGGAAGTGTTTGAATGGCAGAGCGCCTACTGCGAGGACAGCATGGGCTACATTGCTGATCCCTATATGTTTTATTTGGAGAAAGGAACCAATACCATTGGTCTTGAAGCGGTCAACGAACCCATGGTGTTAAAAGGTGTACATATTCTTCCGGTGACAAAGACGGAAACTTATGCGGAGTACAGAGCCAATCAGACCGGGAGTCCAGCTTCCGGGTCAGGGCTTACATATATGCAAGTGGTACAGGGTGAGGATTCCACGGTACGTTCCGAATCCTCCTTATATGCAAAGTACGACAGGTCCTCACCCTCCACTCAGCCCTACACGGTAATGCATACCGTATTGAATTATGTGGGCGGCGATGCCTGGAGAAGCGCCGGTCAGTGGATTCAGTGGGACATAGAAGTTCCCGAGGACGGCTACTATAACATCACGGTCAAGGGAAGGCAGAATTACTCCAGAGGCAGCGTATCCAACCGCGCCCTGTACATAGACGGCAAGATTCCTTTTGAGGAAGCCAAGAGCATTTCTTTTGACTATAAAAATGACTGGGACTGCAAGACCCTGGCAGATGAAGAGGGTAATCCCTACGAGTTCTATCTGACTGCCGGGACGCACACTCTGCGGCTGGAAGCCACGCTGGGAGAGATGGGGCCCATTATGGAGGAGCTGGAGGACTGCACCTTCCGCCTGAATCAGATATACAGGACGATTCTGGTGTATACCGGCGCAACTCCCGACCGATACAGAGATTACCATATTGACACCAATTATCCGGAGGTCATGGAGGCCATGGATCTGGAGCGCATGAGGCTCTACAATATTGTAGATCGAGTGGTAGCTTACAGCGGACAGAAAGCGGATAAGATTGCCACCGCCCAGACCATTGCCCAGCAGCTGGAGAGATTTGTGGAGAAGCCGGGCAAAATCACAACGGAGTTTATTCCTTTTAAAGATAATATAACCGCTCTGGGTACCGCCATATTGAATATGAGTGAGTCCAAGCTGGATATTGACTACATCGTAGTCAGCGGCACCGAGACCAAGCCTGAGAAAGATACTGCCAATATCTTCCAGAAGATAGCTCATGAGGTACGTTCCTTTGTGGCTTCTTTCATCGTGGATTACGATGCGGTGGGTGACGTGTATGAGGAAGGCGGCGATGTGATTAAGGTGTGGGTTCTTACAGGACGTGATCAGGGCACCATCCTGAAGTCCATGGTGGACGATACCTTTACTCCTCAAACCGGTATTAAAGTCAATGTTGAGATTGTCGGTGCGGACGCCCTGTTGACAGCGGTGGTGGCAGGCAGGGGACCTGACGTAGTGCTGTCGGTGGCTGCGGATCAGCCGGTAAATTATGCTTTGCGTAATTCCGTAGAAGATATTACCCAGTTCTCCGATTATCAGGAGGTGCTGGCTAATTATACTCCCAGTTCCTACACCCAGTACACTCTGGACGGGCATATTTATGCAGTGCCGGAGACCCAGACCTTCAATGTGCTGTTCTACCGCAAGGATATTTTGGAACAGCTGGAATTGGAAGTGCCCAATACCTGGCAGGAGCTGATTGAGATGCTGCCCACCATTCAGGGCAACAACATGTCCATCGGTATTCCCAGCGTAGGTGGTTCCAGCGGCAGCGCGGCGGCCACTACACAGATTGCATCCAACGCGGCTGACCTGAGTATGTATTTCAGTCTGTTGTTCCAGTACGGGGGTGAGCTGTATAACGAGAAGGGAACCAGAACCACGGTAGACGAAGAAGCCGGCGTTGAGGCCATGGCGGATTATGTTAAGTACTTTAATGATTATGGAATCCCAGTGTTCTTCGACTTTATCAGCCGGTTCCGTTCCGGTGAGATGCCCATCGGCGTAGCCAATTACGCCACTTACAACACTCTGATGGTGTCGGCGCCCGAGATCCGGGGCCTGTGGGATTTCACTCTGATTCCCGGCACGGAAAAAGTGGATGAAAACGGAGAGACCTATATTGACAGGTCGGATTTTATCTCCGGCAGTGCTACCATGATGATTAAGCAGACCGATGAAAATAATAAACAAAATGCGTGGGAATTCATGAAATGGTGGTCTCAGGTCGATACCCAGATCCGTTTCGGACGGGAGATCGAGGCTTTGCTGGGGTCCTCCGCGAGATATGCCACAGCCAATATCAATGCTTTCTCCCAGTTGGCCTGGGGCGCGGATGATATAGAGGTGTTGCTGGAGCAGTGGCAGCAGACCGTGGGCATCCGTGAGGTGCCGGGCGGCTACTACACAGGACGGCATATCACCAACGCGATCCGCAGGGTTATCAATAAGAAGGAAGATGCGCGCGAGACCATTATAGATTACGCGATTACGATCAACGAAGAGTTGGCCAAGAAGCGAAAAGAATTTGGCTTACCGCTGGAATAAGGAGGGGGAGAAGGTAGGATGAAGGAATATTTACAGAAATATGTCACCCTTCGGAAACACAATTTTAGGGTGGCGGTCAAAAAGGCAAAGCGGGCAAAAATGTGTTACGCGTTCCTCGCCCCTTATGCGATCCTGTTTACCATATTTTATATATTACCGGTATGCAGTTCCATATTTTTCAGCTTTACCTACTATAATATTTTGGAATCCCCAAGGTTTATCGGGGTACAGAACTATATCAACCTGATCCTGTCGGATGACATTTTCCTGCAGGGCGTGAAGAACACATTCATGATTGCGGTGATTACAGGCCCCCTGGGCTACATCATGTCTTTCCTGTTTGCATGGTTGATAAATGAACTGCCCCGATGGATCAGGACTATTGCAGTGGTGGTGTTCTATGCGCCTTCCATCGCCGGCAATGTGTTTGTTATCTTCTCTGTGTTGTTCCGCGGCGATGCTTACGGGCAGATAAATTCACTGCTGATTGACATGGGACTGATTGATGCCCCGATCCTGTGGCTGACCAATCCGGCCTACATGCTGCCCATCTGTATGGTGGTTATTCTGTGGATGAGTTTGGGAATGGGTTTCCTGTCCTTCGTAGCAGGCCTTCAGGGCGTGGACCGCTCCCAGTATGAAGCGGGCTGTATAGACGGCGTGAAGAACCGCTGGCAGGAATTGTGGTTTATTACCCTGCCCAACATGAAGCCCATGCTGATGTTCGGTGCGGTTATGGCTATTACCCAATCCTTTGGGGTGTGCGATGTGACCATGGCCCTCTGTGGCTATCCCAGTACGGACTATGCGGCCCGTACCGTTGTGACCCACCTGTTTGACTATGGTTTTTCCAGATTTGAGATGGGATATGCATCGGCCATTGCGACCATGCTGTTCCTGGTGATGATGCTGTGTAACAAAGCAATTCAAAGTCTGTTGAGAAGAGTAGGAACCTGATATGAGCAAAACGACAAAAGTAGCGACAACTGTAAAGCAACCGAGAACCAGAATTTTAAAGAGAAGGCAGCCCAACCGTTCAAGGGTAGGAGATTTCTTTGTCTATCTCTTCCTGTTGCTCATGGCCGTGGCCATGGTGTTCCCGTTGGTGTATGCGATTGAATCCGCATTAAAGCCGCTGGACGAACTGTTCAAGTTCCCTCCTACCGTCTTTGCGCAGAACCCGACGCTGGATAACTTCTCAGACTTGTTCGTGACGATGGGCAAGTCCTGGGTGACATTCTCCAGATACATATTTAATACGACGTTCATCACGGCAGTAGGAACCTTCGGGCATTTGATCGTTGCGTCCATGGGGGCCTTCGTGTTGGCCAAGTATGAGTTCCCCGGGGGACAGACTTTCTTCAAGATGGTCACGGTGGCCTTGATGTTCAGCGGCTATGTGACCCAGATCCCCAACTATCTGATTATCAATTCCATGGGGTGGATCGACACCTATTGGGCTATCATCATTCCGGCCTTTGCGCTGCCCACCGGATTGTTTCTGATGAAACAGTTCATGGAGGGGTTGCCCACCTCACTGATCGAGGCTGCCAAGATTGACGGAGCCAACGAGTGGAGAGTATTTACCGGTATCGTGATGCCCAATGTTAAGCCCGCCTGGCTGACGCTGATCATTTTTTCCGTGCAGGGCCTTTGGAACAACAGGGCGGCGACTTTCATCTACTCCGAGGAGAAAAAGACATTAGTATATGCATTGCAGCAGATCCAGAGCGGCGGTATCGCCAGAACCGGTCAGTCGGCTGCGGTACAGGTCATCGTGATGGCGGTGCCGATCTGTATCTTCATCCTGTCCGAGAGCCAGATCCTGGAGACAATGGCAAGTTCCGGTTTGAAGGACTAATCGGGTATAAGCGAAGCTGCGGCATGCAGGGGAATAGAGATAGGAACGAGGTGGCGTATGAGAAAGATAATAAAGAGAGTCGGTGTTCTGCTGGCCAGCGCGGTGATGCTGTTGGGTTCCTCCATGACGGTGTGCGCGTCTACTGACGGCGGGCGGTATAGCTACAATTATGATTACTGGGGAGATGTGCAGGGTTCTCCCAATGCCTATGCCGTGACCGGTGTGTATACTTCCGTGGATCTGGGGCTGGATAAGAATCTGTCGAACCCCCAGGGACTGTTTGTTCAGGGCAATACTGTCTATATCTGCGATACGGGCAACAACCGCATTGTGGTGGTGGAACGGGTGGATGCGGAGGGCTTTAAGCTGAAGCAGATTATAGAGGACTTCAAGGGCAATGTGGACGTCAGGACATTTAACGGTCCCACAGACATTGCCGTATCTGATGAAGGGGATCTGTATATTGCCGATAAGGGCAATGGTCGTATCCTGAAACTGGATAGGGATTTGAACTATCTGATGCAGTTTGATAAACCCGTTGACAATACCCTGGATCCCGAACTCACTTTCTCCCCCAGCAAGATTGTTATTGACACGGCGGGCCGGGTATATTGTGTGGCTCAGGGTATCAATAAAGGTCTTATCAAATATGAGAGTGACGGTGTTTTTTCCGGTTTCGTGGGGGCCACCAAAGTTACCTACGATTTTGCGGATTATATCTGGAAGCGTATCGCCACCGAGGAGCAGAAGGCAAAGTTAGAGTCCTTCGTTCCCACAGAGTATGACAATGCCTACATGGATCATGAGGGATTTATCTATGCCTGCACCAGTAATGTGAAGGAGGAGGATGTGGATAATGAGACCGCAGATCCTGTGCGGAAGCTGAACCTGATGGGAAATGACATTCTGGTGTGCAATGGAGAATGGCCTGTATATGGAGATCTGTACTGGGGTAATAATGCAGGATACGACGGCCCTTCCCGCCTGACGGACGTGACGGTGTTTGATAACGATATCTATGTAGCATTGGATCGGAACAGAGGACGTCTTTTCGGCTACAATGATCAGGGACGCATGGTATTTGCTTTCGGAGGCCCGGGCAATATGGACGGCTATTTCCGCTATCCCATTGCCATTGAGCATATGGGTTATGACTTGTTGGTACTGGACAGTTTGGACTGCGCTATTACCCTGTTTACTCCTACGGAATTTGGCAGTCTGGTCTACCAGGCCATCGATCTGTTTGACAGCGGTCTGTACGAGGAATCCGGAGAGACCTGGCAGAAGGTTATGGATATCAACGGCAACTATGACTTGGCGTATATCGGCATCGGCCGTTCTCTGCTGCGGCAGGAACGCTACCATGAGGCTATGGAGTATTTTGAACTGAAATACGATGATGAAAATTATTCCAAAGCCTACAAGCAATACCGCAAGGAGTGGGTGGAAGAACATATAGTGATCATCTTCATCGTGGTGTTCGCGGTGCTGGTCATTCCTCTGACCATAGGCAAGGTCAGGAACATCAAGCACGAGATAGATACTGCTGATATCTTTAAAATGTAGACGGAGGCCGTTATGATAGCTTCATTGAAAAAGAAAGAAACTTTTGCGCATTATCTTGCAACTTTAAAGTTTGCCCTGTACTGCATCACCCATCCTCTGGATGGTTTCTGGGATCTCACCCATGAGAAGAGAGGGTCCTATGCGGCTGCGAATACAATTCTGGCGCTCACCCTGCTCCTTCGGGTGATGAAGCTGCGGTACACCAGTTTTATTTTTCTGACGGTATACTGGGAGAATTTGAATATCTTCCTGTATCTGGCCAGTGTGCTCTTTCCCCTGGCGCTCTGGGTGGTGGGAAACTGGGCGCTGACCACGCTGTTTGACGGCAAGGGCAGGTTGGGACAGGTATATATGGCTTCCTGTTATGCCCTGACTCCTTATCCGCTGATTCAGTTTCCGCTGATGATATTCAGCAATTTTGTGACAGTGGATGAGGCGGAGTTCTACATGGTGATCAGCGGCCTTTCGCTGGTTTGGGCTATGGCGTTGATTTTTGCGGCTATGATGCAGATCCATGAGTACTCCCTGGGCAAAAATTTCCTGTTTACCATTGCGTCTCTGTTCGCGATGCTGGTGATGGTATTTATCCTGCTGCTGTTTTTCAGCATGATCTCGCAGGGCGTCTCATATTTCATTTCCCTTGGAAGGGAGATCATGTTCCGATTGTGACGAAAGGCCGGCGGCAATCCTGCCGCCAGAAGCAGATAGAGGATATGTGCTTACTTTGATGGGCAGATGGGAGAAATCAAACCATGTATAGAGACAAAGCGGCAAGAAAAGCAGAATTAAAGGGAGCGCTGATCCGGCAGCTGAAGAACCTGATCGCTCCCGGCATCATCGCATTGATTATTTTGGTCGGTGTGCTGGTTATCATCAACTACAAGGATGAGGAGGAAGAGGAAGAGGTCATCCGTGTTAATGGCTGGGAGGGTGACTCTACCGAAATGGTGCTGGAAAATGAGGAACTCAGGTTTGTAATGGATCCGGCTACCACTCAGTTTACGCTGGAAGTAAAGTCCAGCGGTAAAGTGTGGAGTTCCAATCCGGAAGGTGGGGCTACGGATGCTCTGGCGCTGAGCAATGAGAAGGGCAGACTGCAATCTACTTTGGCGTTGACCTGGAGTAACAGGACCGGTGTGGACGCCCCCTACAATAACTATGATTACAGCATTGCCAAGAGCGTCTATAATATTGAGATGGGCGGGGACTATGTGAAGGTATACTATTCCATCGGCGATACCCAGAAGGAATATATTATACCTCCTGTAATTATAGACGAGAACTTCAACAAGTGGCTGGATCTTATGAGTAAGCAGGACGCCGGGATGGTGAAGGAATACTATAAGAAGTATGATATCAACAAACTGGGCAAGAAGGACGATAAGGAGCAGCTGCTGGCTAATTATCCGATTCTGGCGGACGAGGTTATCTGGGTACTGCGGGACGGAACCAAGGACCATTTGAAAAAGCGTTTTGAGGAATATTTTGAGGCGGCCGGCTACACCATGGAGGATTATCAGGCAGACAAAGAGTTGAATCAGGCAGAGTCCAGCTTTGACAAACCCATATTCAACGTGAATGTGATTTACCGTCTGGACGGTGGTGACCTATTGGTGGAAGTGCCTCTTGGGGAGATAGAGTACAGGGAGAAATACCCGCTTTACAATCTGTCGGTTCTGCCCTTCTTCGGTGCAGGCGGTACCCAGGACCAGGGATTCATGCTGGTGCCGGAGGGCGGCGGCGCATTGATTAACTTCAACAATGGAAAAAGCGCGCAGAACGATTATTATGCCAATATGTATGGCTGGGATATGGGTTTAAACCGTATAGCCATGGTACATAGCACCAGGAATTACTTCAATGTGTTTGGCATCAGTCAGGGAGAGGATTCCTTTATCTGCATTCTGGAGGATGGGGCATCCTATGCTTCCATCAATGCGGATATTGCCGGACGTAAGAACAGCTATAACTATGTTTACCCTGTATACAGCATGGCCCTTCGGGAGAAGTACGATGTGGGCGAGATTGCAGACAGCAGCGTTTATGTCTATCTGAAGGAACTTCCGGAGGGAAGTCTGGTACAGCGGTACAGCTTTATTGACAGCGGCAGTTATGTGGATATGGCCAAGGATTACCAATCCTATCTGTTGGATCGGTATGAAGGCTATATGACCATGAACGATGATACGGAGACACCTGTAGCAGTGGAAATCATGGGCGCTCTGGACAAGGTGAAACAGGTTATGGGCATTCCTATGTCGAGACCTCTGGAATTGACCACCTTTAAGGAGGCATCCGAGATCATCCAGCAGCTGAACAGTGATGGCCTGAACAATATGGCCGTGAAGTTGGTGGGATGGGCCAACGGCGGTTTCCAGCAGAAGATGCTGAACCGGGTGAAACCCCTGTCCGGACTTGGCAGTAAGAAAGATCTGCAGAATATGATCGACACGGCTAAGGGACTGGGCGTAGATGTTTATCTGGACGGTGTGACCCAGTACGCCTTTGACAGTAATATTTTTGACGGCTTTTTCGTCTACTCGGACGCAGCCCGCTTTATCAGCAAAGAGAAGGCGGAACTGTATGAATACAACCCGATTTCCTTTGGACAGTCGGAATGGAAGGGGAAATTCTATCTGCTGCATCCGGATGTGGCTTCGGAAATGGCACAGAATCTGGTGGATGCCGCCGATAAATATGGCACCGGAATTGCCTTCCGTGAGAACGGCAGAGATCTTTCCGGCGACTACTACCGTGATGATGTGCGCAGCAGGCAGGAGGTATTGGAGCAGCAGGCGGGAGAGTTCAAAGCCTTGGCGGACAGCGGCCGAAAGGTCATGATTAACATGGGTAATGACTATGCGGTACCCTATTGTGACATGATTACCAATATGGAGCTGCAGGGCAGCGAATATACCATTCTTGATGCTTATGTGCCTTTCTATCAGATGGCGATCCACGGTTATGTGAATTATTCCGGCGGGTCACTGAACCTGGCAGAGGACACCCAGGATGAACTTCTGCGGAGCGCGGAATACGGCGCGGGACTGCAATTCAATTTGATGAAGGAGACGGCATTTATTCTTCAAAAGACCCTTTACACGGAATATTACGGTTCCGACTATAATGCATGGCATGATAGGCTGGTGGAAACCTATACCAGATACAATGCGGAACTGGGACACATCTTTAACCAAAAGATGACAGGGCATGAGCAAATTACTGCGGATCTGTCCTGCACTATGTACGAGGACGGCACCAGAGTCTATGTCAATTATGGGTATCTGGATCTTACGGCGGAGGATGGAACCGTGGTTCCCGCCAGAGATTACAAGGTGGTTCGGTAGGAATGTGTCAGTTTAGATATTTCGGCATCCGCCCGTCACGGGTGGATGCGGACTTCAAAATAGAAAGGGTTGTAAGAGATGAGGAAACAGAAGAATAAATTAGCGGGTCTTCAGAGACGCAAGGCAATAGCGGGATACATCTTCATAGCGCCTTTCATACTGGGATTTCTGGTGTTCATGGTAAAGCCCTTCTTCCAGTCTTTGTATATGAGTTTCTGCAATGTGGAAGTGGGCGCGGGCAGTTTTAACCCTGTTTTTCAGGGGATTGATAACTATAAAAGAGCCTTTGCCATTGATCCCCAGTTCAGCAGGCTGCTGGTGGAGGAACTTTCCCGCATGGCTGTGGATTCTGTGGCGATCATGGTTTTCAGCTTCTTTGTGGCGCTGATTCTAAACCAGAAGTTCAAAGGAAGGGCATTGGTGAGAGCCATATTTTTCCTGCCCGTTATACTCTCTTCCGGTGTTATACTGGGATTGGAGACGGACAACGCATTGATGGCACAACTTCAGGTGGCTATTGAGGAGACTACCAGCGGCATCAGTATTACGGGGGCCGTGGAGGAAATACTTCGAACGGCGGGAGTGGGTGTCAGAGCCTTTGAGAAGGTATTTGAGATCATTGACAAGATCTATGATATTGCAATTTCATCGGGCATCCAGATCATTATCTTCCTGTCCGGACTGCAGACCATATCAGCCAGCATGTACGAGGCGGCGGATATTGAGGGCTGTACAAAATGGGAAAGCTTGTGGAAGATTACTTTTCCCATGATCAGTTCCATGTTCCTGGTCAACTGGATTTATACGATCATCGACTTTTGCATGAGGTCGGATAATGAGGTGATCGAGAAGATTACCAAGGTCATGGTGGATGAGATTAATTATGGTTTTTCATCAGCTATGACATGGATATACTTTTTAATAGTGATTGCTGGTGTGGGTATAAGTTCGTTGATTATTTCAAAGGGGGTTTACTATTATGACTAAAGCAGCGGTAAAACGAAAAAATAGTAACTTCTGGGAGAGAAACAGGAAGTCGGACGGCTATCTGCTTAAAAAGGTGACTTTGAATTTTGCGGCAAAAGTGTGTCGGTTTGTTCTGCTCTTTGGTATGTGCTTTATGATTCTGCAGCCGATCTTAAACAAGATCTCGGTTAGTTTCATGGAGGAACAGGATTTATATAATCCTGTGGTAGTTGCCATTCCGGAACATTTTACCACTGAAAACTATGCTATTGCGGCAGAGATTATGGATTACAGCCACAGCGTTGTAAATTCCCTTGTAGTTTCCCTGACCATCGCCATCCTGCAGATTACGGTCTGTACCTTGGTGGGATACGGATTTGCCCGGTTTAATTTTCCGTTTAAGAAATTTTGGTTTGCCTGTGTACTTATGGTGGTGCTGGTGCCTCCACAGACCATTTCCACCTCCCTGTATCTTCATTTCCGATTTTTTGATATCTTGGGCATTTTTAAGGCAATCACAGGTAATACGATTAATCTGAGAGGATCTGTGTTGCCTTATTACCTGATGAGCGCAGGCTGCATGGGGCTGAAGAATGGACTGTACATATATATGATACGTCAATTTTTCCGAAACATTCCCAAAGAGCTGGAAGAGGCGGCTTATGTGGATGGCTGCGGTACACTTAAGACCTTTGTTCAGATCATGTTGCCGGACGCAAAGCCGATCCTTACATCCTGTTTCCTGTTCGCCTTTGTATGGCAGTGGACGGACGGTTTCTACTCCCGGTTGTTCCTGGGGAAGGTGAGTTTGGTCAGTACTTCGCTGTCCACGATTATAGAGGGGCTGGGGGCTTATCTGCAAAGACTACTGGGTTTGTCTCAGACACCTTCAGTGGGATATGCCAACTGCATTTCTTCTACAGGTACGTTGATGATCATAGTTCCGGTACTGGTATTGTATTTGTTTGCTCAAAGGGGATTTGTGGAGAGTCTCAGCAGTTCCGGCATCAAGATGTAAACTATGTTGATGTGTTATGTTGTTATAGTATCCTGGAGTCCGATGCCATCCCGGAAAAGATATTGTGGCATCGGAGTCAACCCGGGGTTCTATATAGATTAAAGGAGGATATGAAAATGAAAAGCAGAATCGCAAAGAAAGTAATCGCTGCGTCTCTGGCAACGGTAATGACCGTGGGCCTGGCAGCATGTGGCAATGAGCCCGCGCCTACAACAGGCAGCGACACCCCCAGCAGCACTGAGGAACAGTCCACTCCCGAAGAGTCTTCTTCCGAGGAGCAGTCCGCTCCCGAAGAGTCTTCTTCTGAGGAGGAGGTCAGCCCTTATACCGTTCTGACAGATGAGAATGGCAATGTATATGACTTGGGCGGCATGGAGATCATCATTCGTAACTGGTGGTCGTCTGCTGAACCCGCTGAACCTGTTAACGATTATGAGGAAGCCCGCGACGAGTACCGCGAGTGGATTCAGGAGACTTATAACTTTACCTTAAAGGAGCAGGCTATCTCTGACTGGGGCAGCGCTCCTCAGGACTTTGTGGACTATGCTTCCACCGGCGGCGACGAGAACTATATCTTTGTTGTGCGTGAGGCTGCCCCCACCACCGCCGCTATTGATTCCGGTCTGATGTACGATCTGGCCACTCTTGACTGCCTGGATTTCTCCGAGGCGAAGTGGCTGGGCGATGCCGGTGTACACAAGCTGATGAGCCGAGGCGATTCCTCTTACGCTATGTATGCGGGTGACACCGAGCCCAGAGGCGGTATGTATTTCAACAAGAGACTGCTGGAGGATGCCGGTATTGATCCCAACAAGCCTTATGAGCTGCAGGAGGCCGGAGAGTGGACATGGGATGCTCTGGTTGAAATGTGTGCTCAGGTGCAGAGGGATCTGGACAACGATGGTGTGATCGATGTATACGCTCTGACCCAGAATGACGGATCTTTCCTCAGCTATGCAGTATACTCTAACTTCAGTGACTTTGTAGGCATGGAGAACGGCGAGTATGTATACAAGCTGGAGAGCGATGAGACCGTTGAGGCTCTGAACTGGGCGGTGGATACTCTGAACCAGTATAAGCTGCCTTATCCTGAGGGGGCTGAGTGGAACTACTTTGAGCAGGCGTTCCTGAACGGCGAAGCAGTATTCTGTATGGATGATGCTTATAAGGCCGGTGCTGCGTTCTCCACCATGGAAGATGATTTCGGCTTTGTATGCTTCCCTAAGGGACCCAAGGCTTCCGATTATCAGAATGTTTATGCCAACAACCCGGTGGTTATCCCTGCCTGCTATGATGCAGACAAGGCTTGGAAGCTGGCGTTTGCTTACAATCTGTGGACCGATCCCGTTCCCGGCTATGAAGATTACGAGGCATGGAGACCTGGTTATAACAAGAACTTCCGCGATACCGAGTCTGTGGACTACACCATTACCCGCATGATGACCAATGGCCGTCTGACCTATCATGGACTGATTGCCAACCTGGATATCGGTAATGATCTGCTTTACAGCCTGTTGGATGGTACCAGCGTATCCGAGCATATCGAGAAGATCAGGGATACCTGGCAGGCTTACATTGCTGAGAGCAACAGCAGATAGTTTTGGATTGACAATTTACAACTGAAAACAGCTAAGAAGTAATAAAAGGGTGGTGTTTTTCCGGGCATCGCCCTTTTTTTAAGAACAAGTCCATTGGCTGTGTGGAAACGAGATTTAGAGGAGGAATATTATTATGACGCAATCTGTAAAAAATCCGATTATGCCGGGGTTTTACCCGGATCCTTCCATCTGTGCGGTAGGAGAGGACTACTATCTGGTGAATTCTACATTTGCCTACTTTCCCGGCCTGCCGGTGCTGCACAGCAAAGATCTGGTGCATTGGGAACAGATCGGAAACGTAATGGACCGCTCTTCCCAGCTGCCTCTTGACAACGCGGGGCATTCCCAGGGTCTATTTGCCCCCACGATCCGCTACCATGCGGGTACCTTTTATGTGATCTGTACCAATGTGTCCCATGGAGGCAATTATGTGGTCACAGCCGAAAACCCGGAAGGCCCCTGGTCCGAGCCTCATTATCTGGAAGGGGCAGGAGGTATTGATCCCAGCCTGTTCTTTGACACAGACGGCAGATGTTATTATATCGGCACCCATCCCAATCCGGAGGGCTGCAGATACGATGGAGACTGGTATATCTGGATCCAGGAACTGGATCTGAATACCTGGAAACTGAAGGGGGAGTCCAAAGACGTATGGAACGGCGCCATGCGGGGGGTACATTGGCCGGAAGGACCTCATCTGTACAGGATCGGAGAGTACTACTATATCCTTCATGCAGAGGGAGGCACCGGGCCGGAACATGCGGTGAGTGTATGTAGGAGCCGGGATATCTGGGGCCCTTATGAGAACAATTTCTGCAATCCCATTCTGACGCACAGACATCTGGGGCAGGCATATCCTGTAAAGTACGTAGGCCATGGGGATTTATTTGAGACTCCGGCGGGGGAGTGGTACATGACCATGCTGGCCGTGCGTCCCCTGGAAGGCTATACCACCATGGGCAGAGAGACTTTTCTGGCGAAGGTGACCTGGGAGAATGACTGGCCGGTGGTCAATGTGGGTGAGGGTCAACTGACGGATCAGGTGGAGGTGTCTTTGCCGGAATGGCGGCCGGAGCAGGATCCCCACAGCCATACCAGCCGCAGCAGAGGGCGGAACGCGGCGCCGGGCAGCGACAGGCATTATGACTTTGCCGGGATGGAAGCCCTGGGAGACGAATTCCTTTATCTGCGTAATCCGGACCTGTCCTGCTATAATCTGGAATCCGGAAAGGGCTTGTATCTCACGGCAACATCTGTTACACTGAAGGAGCAGAAAAGCCCCAGTTTTGTGGGAATTCGTCAGCAGCATCATGCATTCCGTGCGGAAGCCTCGCTGATACCGAAGGAATTATCTAAGGAGGCTGACGGCGGAGAGGATGTCGAATGCCCGGGCAATGTCTGCGGCAATGACGCAAACCTTGCCTGCTGTGCCGGTCTGGTACTGCTTCAGAGCAATTCCTATCATCTGAGGCTGGAAACAGAGCAGGGGAAGCTGCAGGCTGTGCTGTGCCGTAAGGGAGAGGATACTGTGGTCGGCTCCGTGCCGCTGCCGGCAGTGCAGCCGGGGGAGGCTGTTACACTCTACCTGCAGATTGAGGGGCTTAAGGCAACGGCGGGTTATATCTGCGGCAATGCGGACTGCCCTGTGGCGGAGGACGTGGATATCCGCTGTCTTTCCACCGAGGTGGCGGGAGGTTTTGTGGGATGCACCGCCGGGATATACGCCGTGAACCTGGAAGGCACGAAGGAGAGCCGCGTGTTGTTTACCGGTTTAACATACCGGCATATGGAAGTATAGGACGAATGGCCTTTTTCCTCAAAGCGTACGATGGAGGTTTACTATGGAAGTCAATTTTCACCTGCCTGGCCTGCGCCAGAATTATCCTGTGAATATGCTGGTTCTCAGCATGTTGAAACTAAAGCCCGATTGGTTTCGGGAAGGGGTGCGGGTCGCCTCCTTCTTTGGGGAGTTTCCCACTTCGCTTTGGAACGGAGGAAGGCCCTCCAATTATGACCAGTGTGACGCCTCTTTTGTTCAAAATGTGGTAAAAAATATTAATGCCCAGGGCGTGCCGGTGCGCTATACTTATACCAATATGCTGCTCACCTATGAGGATCTGTCGGACCCTTATTGTAATTTCTGTATGCAGGTGGCAGACAACGGCATGAATGAAGTAATGGTCTTTTCCCCTGTTTTGGAGAAATATATCCGGGACAAATATCCCGGCTATAAGCTGAACAGTTCCACCTGTAAAGAAATCCGGGACATTGCCCAGGTTAATGAAGAGCTGGAAAAGGATTATTATCTGGTGGTACTGGATTATAACTTCAATAATCGGTTTGAGGAATTGGCCGGGATCCGGGATAAGGCCCGTTGTGAAATCCTGGTGAATCCCGTGTGTACGCCTGACTGTCCCAGAAGAGGGGAGCATTACCGGAATGTGGCCAGAAACCAGCGCACACTGCTGGAGAACCGGGGACTGCCCAAGGAGCAGCAAAAACCTCTGGAACACTGGTACTGTGAGTATGGGGAATACAACTGTATTCATACGATCAGGAATTACAGCACCTATGTTTCCCCGGAGGACATCTGGGAAAAGTATGTGCCCATGGGATTCAATCATTTTAAGATCGAGGGCAGAACCGCCAATATCTTTTCTCTTGTGGAGACCTATACCCATTACCTGATTCGTCCGGAGAAGCAGGGGGAGGCGAGGATCCTGCTGCTGAACAATCTGGTGAGCAGCAAAGTCCTCACCGTGAACCATCCCCGGCCGGGCCGCTGGCCCTAATGTGGTCGGTACACTGGAGGGACGGCAGGCTTGGGATGCGCAGAAAAAGGTGGGCGGATCGGGAGCGAAGCGGTGGGCGGATCAGGAGCGCACCAGAAAAGGAGACAGGACATGGCGGCAAAAGAAGTTTACTGGCATCTGCCTGGTTTTTGCTACTTCAGACTTTTAAATCAGGTTATAATGAATATGATGAAAGACTATCCCGACAGGTTCCGGGAGGGATACCGCATCGGTTCCGTGTACGGGACTTTTCCCGGTGCGATTTGGAACGGAGGCAGGGTCTCCTTTGGTCTGACCTGTAAACGGGATATGGAGAAAATCCTGAATCTTTATAACAGCAGAGGGATTCCCGTGCGTTTTACCTGGACCAATTCCCTGTTGGAGGAAAAGCATGTATACGATACTTACTGTAACCTGATCATGGAGTTGGGGGATAACGGTTTGAATCAGGTACTGGTCAACACGCCGGTGCTGGAGGAGTATATCCGCAGGGAGTATCCGCGGTATCCGCTGATTTCCTCCACTACCAAGAGAATTACGGTTCTGGAGAGTCTGCAGGCAGAATTGGACAAAGACTATTATCTGGTGGTGCTGGATTATGATTTAAACCATGACGAAAGCGTACTGGAGGCCATCGCGCCCCAAGCCGGGCGGGTGGAGATCCTGGTCAATGAGGTGTGCTATCCCGGTTGCGCCATGCGTGCAGAGCATTACCGACAGCAGTCCGAACTGCAGCTTGCATATGACATTCACACGGGATTTCCCTGTCCCAATCAGTCGACTCCCCGCAGTTTCGCGGAATGCATGGAAAGACCGGCTTTTATCACCAATGAGCAGATCGGCGGCTATATTGACAGAGGCTTTTGCAATTTCAAGATTGCAGGGCGGGGTATGCCCCAGGACTATGTGGAAGAATCCTACCTCTATTTCCTGGTGAAGGAGGAGCACAGAGATTTTATCCGCGGTAAAATTGACGGCTTGCTGGCCCAGTTTAAAGCGGCGCAACAGGGCACAGGACATAAAAAATTCATATAAATTCCAAGAGGAAACTCTTGTCAAATCTCAGGGTTTATCGTATAGTAGAGTTAGGGAGTTGTGAACATATGAGATTTGGGAGGAAGGATAATGACAAAAGCTGAGATTTTGAAGAGAGAAATATTGAGACAGTATCGCAGTGTGCGTCAGTTCGCCTTGGAGATGAATATCCCGTATAGTACTCTTGTAACAGCATTGGAACGTGGCATTGAAGGAATGGCTTATGGAACTGTGATCAAGATGTGTGACAAGTTAAGTTTGAACCCTGTGGATTTCACTTCGCTGGAGAGGGATGCTTCTCTGGGAGCGCAGCTGTTGGAAAACAGGGTGATGCAGTACTATGTGAAGCTGAACCAGGCAGGCCGGGACAAGGTGCTGGAATTGATGGATGATTTTGTCCAGATTGACAAGTATAGGCAGAAGAGCAAGAAAAAGCCTTGAATAAGCGATAAAAACAGGCAGGTGGTTTACGGATGTAAATCACCTGCCATATTATTAGCAATAACCGTTGAAAATCATGCCGCTGTACGCGCTGGACATATAAGGGTTGGCGTAATTATGCCCCGGATTCTTGTAGGCCACAATGGTCTGGTCCACATACTGCATGGGATTCAGAGAAATCTGGCTACTTTTACGCAGCAGCATATTGGAGAAATCTCTCAGGGTATGGAAGCTATCCGTCACGTCTTCCGAACTGACAACCGTACTGCCCAGCTTGGAACGGTCAACGGCCAGCGTGCCGTCCTCCTGGCTGGTCACCCCCATGGCTTTGAGGGAATCCCGGTACATGGAAATGATTTTGTTCATCTCCCGTACCACATGTTTGGTGCGGGGCTGGAAATCCAGCCGGCTGCCGGCTCCCTTCAAAAACCGATTGTAGCCCTCCGTCAGCTGTACCACATTGTCCGTCAGTGATTCCACATTGGTCTTGAGACCGATGGTCACGGGCCGGCCCTCAGGGCTCACACTTTTCAGGTTAATATCGTATTTCTTCTCGTAGGTAAAGGTATTAGAGGCCGTGGAACAGGCTTCTCCGTTGATGGTGAAACGCGCATTGGACGCCGGACGGCTGACATAGTCAATCCCCAGGTAATTTACGGCGCCCTTGGCCTTGCTGGTATGCTCGTCGCTGATGCGGAAAATCTCTGTCCTGCCGATGGCAAGCCCCGTAGCTTCGGACTCCAAAACCAGGGAACTGCGTCCGGTGGCGTCCTGCACCCTGGCCCTGAGACCGATGTCGGAATTGGTGATCAGGCGTGCCAGCCGTTCCTGTAGGTCACGATTGGATTCACCGTCCCCCAGAGTGAACTGAAACTCATAGTTCATATCGTTGATGTTCACATCAAAGGAGTAAGTGTCGGGGGACAGTCCCACCTTTCCCGTGGGCAGGAAATTGCCCATGTTTTCCTGCGGGACAGCCAGTTCCTGAATCTCCAGCGAGATGGAAGAACCATCTTCACCGGGGGCGCGATCGCCCACAAAGGTGGCGGCAGCGATGTCGGGATCCGAGGAAAAAGCGGTTTTTTTGCTAAGGAGATCTGCTTCCTCCAGCCCCCCCAGGGATGCGATTGTATTGTGCAGATCCCGGGCACCCTCCTTGAGCCCTATTGCAAACTGCTGTATATCCTGCCTCTTGATGGGAAGGTACCAGGGCGCGTCTTTATTCAATTTTACAATGGAATTGTAAACGGCACGAAGTTCACTCCGCTTGTGCGTGTCATAGCGGGATACATTGGACGGCGCATACGCGGTCATATAGTGATTGTGCATGGTATTGAGAATAGCACTCATTGTCCCGCCCCCTTTCTTCCGTGAAATAAGCCAGACATTTATTCGATCTTGTGGAAAATTAGTGTATTATCAACAAATCCGTTTATTGATAAGGCATACAGTTTCCCACTTTCATGTGTCTAGTTTATCATATGTAATAAGTAGAAGCAAGTGCTTTTTTTACAAAAATTTCATAATTTGGTTGTCTTTTTTTCCCATATTTGATATGATTTAAACAGCGGTATTGTGGCCGGCGAACAATTTATTGGAGGGTATACCGAAGCGCAGCGCAAGTGGGATTGCGATGCGCGGGAAAGGAGAAAAAATGGCAAAAAAGCGCAACATTATCGTAGGGCAGTCAGGCGGCCCCACGGCAGTCATCAATTCCAGCCTGGCGGGCGTCTATAAGACAGCCCGGGAGAGGGGATTTCACAAAGTTTACGGGATGCTTCACGGCATCCAGGGATTCCTGGATGAGCAGTACGTGGACTTGTCCACTCAGATTCACTCGGACATGGACATTGAACTTCTGAAGAGAACGCCCTCGGCATTTCTGGGTTCCTGTCGGTATAAGCTGCCGGAGATTCATGAGAATTCCCAGATATATGAGAAGATATTTCAGATATTGGATAAGCTGGAGATTGAAGCGTTTATCTACATCGGCGGCAACGACTCCATGGACACCATCAAGAAGCTATCCGATTACGCAATTGTAAAAGGACACAGCCAGAAGTTTCTGGGCGTGCCCAAGACCATTGACAATGATCTGGCGTTGACGGATCATACGCCGGGCTTTGGAAGCGCCGCCAAATATATTGCCGCCTCCACCAAGGAGATTATCCGGGATGCTCTGGGGCTGACCTATAACGACCGGTCCACCATTACCATTCTGGAGATCATGGGACGTAACGCAGGATGGCTCACAGGTGCCACCGCTCTTGCCAGGACGGAGGAGTGCGAAGGTCCCGATCTGATCTATCTGCCGGAGGTGGTATTTGACATTGATAAGTTCCGCAAGACCACAGAGGAACTGCTTCGGAAAAAGAAATCCGTGGTGATTGCCGTATCCGAGGGGATCAAGCTGGCTGACGGCAGGTATGTGTGCGAACTGTCAGGCGGTGCGGGATATGTGGATGCATTCGGCCATAAGCAGCTCCAGGGTACTGCCGCTTACCTGGCAGGGTATCTGGGGGCGGAAATCGGCTGCAAGACCCGCAGCATTGAGTATTCCACCCTGCAGAGAAGCGCTTCCCATATGGCTTCCCGGGTGGATGTGGACGAGGCGTTTATGGTGGGCGGCGCAGCCGTAAAGGCGGCGGACGAAGGAGATACGGGCAAGATGGTGGTGATCGACCGTGTGGCGGACGATCCCTATATGAGCGCCGCCGGCATCTATGACGTACACCGCATTGCCAACAATGAGAAGCTGGTGCCCCGTTCCTGGATGAACCGGGAAGGCAACTATGTGACCGAGGAGTTCATCAATTATATCGAGCCTCTGATTCAGGGGGATTATCAGCCGTTTATGGTAAACGGCCTGCCCCAGCATCTGGTGCTTAAGAAAAAGTAACTTCATATCCTGTGATTTTACAGCCAGGGGGCTGTTGCAAAATGCTGCTTATTTACAATATTTGGATGATACTTTTGTGGTTTCATACCATATTTTGTAAATAGTGGCTATTATGCGGCAGCCCCTTGGAATTTTTTATTTTGTGGCATATTTCTCTCTTGCAATACCAGAACATATGTGCTATATTAATACCAAACATACGTTCCTTGCGGGAGGGGAGAACAAGCCTTATGGAGATGTTGGAAGTTACAGGGGATAAATTGCATATGCCGGTGTTGGGTAATGGGGAAGAGAGCGGGCCGATCCGTGCGCCGGGGGCGGTGATAGACGGCAATTCCATGGGGCTTATGGAAAAACTGGGGATACTGACAGACAGCGCTAAATATGACGTGGCCTGTACCAGCAGCGGAGTGGATCGCAGGGGCAATGGCCGGGATCTGGGCAATTGTGTCAAGGCCGGGATCTGCCACAGTTTTTCCAGTGATGGCAGATGTATCTCTCTGCTGAAGATCCTGATGACCAACGAGTGTATCTATGACTGCAAATATTGCGTCAACAGGAAATCCAATGATGTGCCCCGGGCCACTTTTACGCCGGATGAGATCTGCAGGCTGACGATAGAATTCTACCGGCGCAATTATATAGAAGGATTGTTTTTGAGCTCCGGCATCTTCGAGAGTCCCCTGCGGACCATGGAACTGCTCTACCGCACCCTGTATCTGCTGCGGAACAAGTATCGGTTCAACGGCTATGTGCACGTGAAGGCCATTCCCGGCGCTCCCCCCGAACTGATCCAGATGACGGGATTCCTGGCGGACCGCATGAGTGTAAACCTGGAACTGCCCACGGCGGAAGGCTTGCGGGAACTGGCGCCCAACAAGCACCGGCGGAATATTCTGGCTCCCATGCGCCAGATCCAGAACGGGATCCGGGCCAATCAGTACGATCTCACGGTGTATCACCATGCCCCGAAATTCGTGGCGGGAGGGCAGTCCACCCAGATGATCATCGGGGCCACGGGGGAGAGTGACTATCAGATTCTGCATGTGGCGGAAAGCCTGTACCAGCGTTTTGACTTAAAACGGGTGTTCTATTCCGCCTTTGTGAAGGTCAATGAGGACAAGGCTTTGCCTGCACTGCCCGGGGGACCGCCTCTGAAGAGAGAGCATCGTCTGTACCAGGCGGACTGGCTGCTGCGTTTCTATGGCTTCCAGGCCCGGGAACTGCTGGACGAGAAAAGGCCCTTTTTCAACATTCTTCTGGATCCCAAGGAGGATTGGGCGGTGCGGCATCTGGAGCAGTTTCCCGTGGAGGTCAACCGGGCGCCCTACGAGCGGCTGCTGCGGGTTCCGGGGATCGGCGTGCGCAGCGCGCAGCGCATCGTGGCAGCCCGCCGCAGTGCCAGACTGCGTTTTGAGGATTTGAAGCGGATTGGGGTGGTAATGAAAAGGGCGCTCTACTTTATTACCTGCGGTGGCCGGATGATGTATCCCACCAGGCTGGAAGAGGACTATATCGTGCGGAACCTGACCAGCGAAAAGGATAGGGTGCAGTTTGGCAGCGACGGTATGAGTTACCGTCAGATGAGCCTTTTTGACGATGGGCAGTACAGCCTGCAGCCGGATCCCGGGGATGTTTACAGGGCAGTGACGGGGCAGATATAAGTATGCCCCGACAGATTGCCGAATCATGGCATATAGCATAAGGAAAGAGGATAATATGCGTGTCTATCAATGTGAGGACAGCCTGGAGGGGGTCTGTACAGCCATATACCGGGCTTATGAGGATCATGCGCAGCATGAGGATACCTGGATCAGGGTGGATCGGGAACTGATGCTCTTTGGGGAATATATTCCGGTGGAAACGGATATCCAACGGGCGGAGAAGGTACTGCGGACCTTGCGCAGGCGCTTTGGACAGGAGGATTACGAGTCCCTGTGCCTGGCACTGGCCACGCCGGATCCGGAAAAGGCCCAGGCCGTGTATCGGACGGTGGTATATGGACTTCAGGCCGCACCGCTGCCCGGGCATCTGCTGGACCATCAGACAAATTCCCATGTGCTTCAGACCTTTCGGCTGGCCAAACAGGCCAGCAGGGAATGCACCCGGTTATTACAGTTTTTGCGCTTCCGGGAACTGGACCGGGGAATCCTGTATGGGGAGAATAACCCCAAGAGCCATGTGCTGCCATATGTGATGGTGCATTTCGCGGACCGCTTTCCCCAGGAAGATTTTGCCATAAGAGATATTGGCAGGGGACTGCTTGGCGTTCATCCTGCAGGGGGAGAGTGGTATCTCACGGACAGCCAGGCGCTGATTCAGGCCCTTGGACAGGCGGGTTATTCCGCCTGTGAAATGGCATATGAGGAACTCTTCCGGTACTTTTGTCATAAGATTGCCATCCGGGAGCGGCGCAATATAGGACTACAGAACCAGATGATGCCCAAGCGTTTCCAAAAATACACAATAGAATTTGCCAACAGTCCCTAAAATTGTTAAAATCGACAATTTACATTTGACTTTGCATATAGTATTGTATATCCAACATGAAAACGGTTTCCGTCCCACGTCCTGCGGCGTGGTATGATCGAGAAAAGGAGGATGCAATATGGTAAGGCAGATCAAACTTACACAGGATCAGGTTCAGAAATTTGTCAGTGTGACGTCCAAATGTGATTTCGATATTGACATCTATTATAACAGATATATAGTGGATGCCAAATCATTCCTTGGAGTGTACGGATTGGATTTTTCCAAGTCGCTGGCGGTGTCCTATGAGGGATATAACCAGGAACTGGAGGAGTTGCTGGGCGATCTGGCAGTGGCCTGCTGACAGGCCCGGGAAGTCTGAGAATTTATGGATTTAAGAGCGAAGGGACTGTTGCTTTGATGTGATGGTCCCTTTTCTGTTGCTCTGCGCATTTTCTGCCGTTTCGGAATTGTGTTCCCTGATAAAATAAATTATAATGAATGATAAGGGAAAGGGGCTGGTCTGCTTCTGCGAAAATAGAGTAGGGCAGGGTTTGCCGGATGTAGATATACTTGCAGGAGAGTAAAACAAAGAGATGCCCGAGGATATGGACTGGCGGCTTTGGCAATAGGGAAGAGGAGATCGGAGGAAGAAAAGAATGAAACATTTTTGGGAGGCAGCAATTCCTTCCGGCAGCGGCGAGGGAGAGATATGACATCCGGCAAGGATCATGCGGGCAGGGAAGAGACCGCAGCGGAGAAACAGGAGGAGATCACAGAGGAAATCCGAATCTCTGTCAGAGAACTGGTGGAGTTTATCATGCGCAGCGGAGATATAGATAACAGGCATCATGCGTCCCCGGATCAGGCCATGCAGGAGGGGGGGCGTATTCACCGCATGATTCAGCGACGGATGGGCAGTGAGTACCAGGCTGAAGTGGCGCTGCGATACATGCATCCGACGGAGAACTACCGCCTGGTGCTGGAGGGCCGGGCCGACGGCATTATAGATCAGCCGCAGGGCGTGACTGTGGATGAGATCAAGGGGACTTACCGGGAACTGGCCTATATGAAAGGCCCCGTGCCGGTACATCTGGCCCAGGCCAAGGTCTATGCGGCCATGCTCCTGCATACGCTCCGGGACAGGGAACTGGCGGAAATCCATGTGCAGATGACTTATTGTCATATGGAGACCGAGGAGATCCGCTATTTCCGCTATAGCTTTACCGCCCGGGAGATTCAGGAGTGGTTTGGAGAGCTGATCCGTTCTTATTTGAAATGGGCGGATTACCAATTCAGGTGGAAGAAGAGCAGAGACGCCACCATAAGGCAGATGGCGTTTCCCTTCCCTTACAGGGAGGGGCAGAAGGAATTGGTAACTTATGTGTACCAGACCATTTACCATGAGAAAAAGCTGTTTTTGGAAGCCCCTACCGGCGTGGGTAAAACCATATCCGCAGTGTTTCCGGCGTTGAAGGCCATGGAGCGGGGGATGGGGCAGAAATTGTTTTATCTGACAGCTAAGACCATCACCAGGACGGTGGCTGAGAATACTTTCGCTCTGCTGCGGGAGAAGGGATTAAGTTTTAAGAGTGTGATTTTAACCGCTAAGGAAAAAACCTGTTTTATGGAGGAGACAGAGTGTAATCCGGAATATTGCCCTTATGCCAGGGGGCATTACGACCGAATCAACGAGGCCATCTATGATCTGCTGACTCACGAAGAGAGTTTCAGCCGGGAGAATGTGGAGAAATATGCAGAGGAGCACCAGGTCTGTCCCTTCGAAATGTGTCTGGACATGAGTCTGTTTGCAGACGGCATTATCTGTGATTACAATTATCTGTTTGATCCCCATGTGTACCTGAAGCGCTTTTTTGGGGAAGGCGTCAGGGGAAATTACCTGTTTTTGATTGACGAAGCTCACAATCTGCTGGAGCGGGGGCGGGAAATGTACAGTGCCGTCATTGTCAAAGAGGATATACTGGCGCTGAAAAACAGCCTGCAAAAACTGCAGATGGCGGAGGGCCGGAAAAAAGGCGCCGGAAAGCAGAACCGGGAATCCGGAGAATCAGATATCCTTCTTTCGGAAAAGGAGAGCGCAGATATGACGGAGGCCGTGGATACAGCGTGGCGGCAGGGCGCCGGAAAGAGTGTGCTGGTATCCAGGGGATTTGCCGCCCGGATGATCCGTCAATTGGAGAACTGCAACAAAGAAATGCTGGCGCTGAAACGGGCATGTGAAGAGTGTCAGGTGGTGGAACAGATTGATACTCTTACTTCTCTGCTTTTGCATCTCCAGGGCACCATCGAGTCCTATCTGGAGGAACAGGAGCAGGAGGCCCTGCCCCAGCGGGAGGAAGTACTGGAATTCTACTTCAACCTGGTGCATTTTCTGGAAATCTACGAGTTGCTGGACGAAAAATATGTGAAATATACGCAGTTGTGTGAGGACGGCACTTTCCTGCTCAAACTTTTCTGTGTGGATCCCTCCAACAATCTGCGGGAATGCATGAAGCGGGGCAGAAGCACCATTCTATTTTCGGCTACTTTTCTGCCCATTCAGTACTATAAGGCATTGCTGGGAGGAGAAGAATCCGATTACGAGGTCTATGCCAACTCAGTGTTCAATCTCGAAAAGCGGGCGCTGCTGATCGCGGAGGATGTAACCAGCAAGTATACCAGGCGTTCCGAGGAGGAATTTCTCAGGATAGCCGGGTATATAGACGAGATTGTGAAAAACCGGCATGGAAACTACATGGTGTTTTGCCCTTCCTATGCCTTTATGCGGGAGATATATGGGCGGTATCTGGAGCATTTCTCGGATGATAATAAGGAATGCCTTATACAGTCTGAATATATGAGCGAGGGAGACCGGGAGGCTTTTCTGGCCAGATTTGAGGGCAATGAGGATTGCGACCTGGACGCGTCCATCTGTATGGATATTGAGATCGAGGAAGAAAAGACGCTGATTGCTTTCTGTGTCCTGGGCGGTATTTTCAGCGAAGGCATAGATTTGAAAGAGGACAGCCTGATCGGGGCTATCATTGTGGGAACCGGTATTCCCCAGGTGTGCTATGAGAGGGAATTGTTAAAGAAGTATTTTAATGACAGCGGTCAGAACGGTTTCGATTATGCTTACCGTTATCCGGGGCTGAACAAGGTGCTGCAGGCAGCCGGGCGGGTGATTCGCACAGAGGCGGATATAGGCGTTGTAGCCCTGCTGGATGAGCGCTTCTTACAATATGCCTATCTTCGTATGTTCCCAAGGGAATGGGCCAATTTTGAGCGGGTAAGCTATTCCAGCATTTCCAGGCGGGTGGAACGATTCTGGGATTCGTGGTTGTAGATGCAAATCATAACATATGGCAATAGCAAAAAAAGACTCTGCATTTGCAGGGTTCTTTTTTTGGGGGCTTGACTCTTCTCTTCTTAAAAAATTATGTAAACCAAATGGATGTTTGGATAAATAGTATGCAAGCAATATGACATGTAATTTTTGCAATTTTGACGCCTAAAATATGGATGGTGACAGAGGTGTATATGTGGATAACTATGTGGAAACGGTGGATTAATTTCCCAGAAGGCCGTAAATATGACAAATATTTCAATTTTTGTGTCGAACTCTCTTTTTGCATGTAAAATTGCAGAAATAAAAATAAGAACTGAACCAGTCAATTAGATTATGTAAAATTGTGGGAGGAATAATTGCTCTTATCTTGCAATTCCGGGTGAAACATGATACTTTATAGATACATAAATGGAGATTCCCCCTTCCCATGCGCATTGCTGTTCCCTTGTGGGGGAATGCTGATGTTATGCATGCAAGGTAAGCTGGAGGTATTTATGAAAGTACTGATATTGTCCACAGGTACGGGAGAAGGACATAATTCGGCAGGCAAGGCAGTGTTGGAGCAATTCCGAAAGAGAGGGATTCCCTGTGAAATGGCAGATGTGCTGGGATTCGCTTCGGAAAGGGCGGCCAGCTATGGGAAGCGGATTTATGTCTGGAGCACCGTGAAGGCCACAAAAGTATTCAAAGGGGCGTATAAGGCCGGGAGAGCCATTACATCCTCCCGACGGAAGTCGCCTGTGTATTATGCCAACGCGCTCTATGCGGAAAAGCTGTACCACTATATAGTTGACAATGGTTATGACACGATTGTCATGCCTCATCTTTTCCCTGCGGAAGCGCTGACGTACATGCTTCGCAAACACGGGTGTCGGCCCGATATCCGCACTTATTTCGTGGGCACGGATTACACCTGTATCCCCTTTACGGAAGAGACGGAGGCGGACTACTATTTTATAGCCCATGAGGAATTGACAGAAGAATATGCGAAAAAGGGAATTGCCCCGGAGAAGCTGGTTCCCACAGGCATCCCGGTGTCGGACCGCTTTCGCAGTCTTCCCTCCCGAGAGGAGGCCAGAGAGTCTCTGGGTATGAACCCGGAGGGGCATTGCATCCTGGTAATGACAGGCAGCATGGGGTACGGCAAGATCGAGAATCTGGTGCGGGCGCTGGTGTCCGGGATGGACGGAGGAGACAATGTCTATATTCTGGGAGGTTCCAACGAAAAACTAAAGGCCAGGCTGCGTGAGGCATATCGGGAGGATCCCCGGGTGCGGGTTCTGGATTACACGGACAGGACGGCGGAATATCTTGCGGCGGCGGATTTGCTGTTTACAAAGCCCGGCGGACTTACTTCCACGGAAGCGGCGGTGGCTGGGATTCCCCTGGCCCACACCAGGCCCATACCGGGGTGCGAGGACTGTAACCAGGCATTTTATAATGCTCATGGTATGTCCCTCAGTGCGGATTCCGAGGAGAAACTTGTGGAGGCGGCCATGGAACTGCTGTCGCAGCCGAAGGCCTGCAGACAGATGATCGAGAGGCAGCATCAGGTGATCAACGGGAATGCCGCAAGGGATATCTGCGATTTTATCCTGCGGCAGGGCGGGGAGGAAGAGGAGGCGGGGCTTCGGCGGCGTTAACTACCAAAGACCCGGATATGCGGAAAGAGGAAATTATGATAGGGCATCAAATTGTAATGGTTATAGTGGGAATCCTGTGCGGCAGTGTTTTGTTTAGCAGATATCTTCCCAAATGGATCAAAAAAGTGGATGTTGTGGCGCTCAGTGACGACCACAATCCCGGGACGGCCAATGCCATGCAGCATGCGGGCATCCCGGTGGGAATCCTGTGCCTGTTGGGAGATATTTTCAAAGGGGTTCTTCCCATGCATATGGCGCTGCGGCTGGGCCTGGAGAGTGGCTGCCTGTTTCCCCTGATCATGGCGGGGCCCGTGCTGGGCCATGCCTATTCTCTGTTTCACAGGGGCAGAGGGGGAAAAGCTATCGCAGTATCTTTTGGGGTATTGATCGGCCTGATGCCCATTCACACGGAACCTGTTTTCGCGCTGTGCAGTATCTATCTGTTCTTTTCACTGGTGGTGCGGATCCGGCCTCACACCCGGAGGACGCGGATCACTTACAGCCTGTTGGCTCTGAGTTCTCTGTATATGCTTTATGCCCGGTGGATTCCCTGGCAGGTCTGTGGGGGAATCTTGATGCTCTCCTGCGTGGTGGTGCGCAAAAACAGCCTGCGGCAGCAGGCCTTGGAACTGCAGACAGCCGGAGAGACAGAAAAAACCACCACCGTTTCCGCATAATCAGTGAAGTAATTGATATGCCAAGATATCTGAAGAAACTCGGGAAGCGGATGCTTTCTGCAAGCAGCTGCCGATACAGCATCGGAGACTGACAATGGGGATGCCTTTGAGATAACGAATGAGGCCGGAACAGTGTAAGAGCAGTGTCCCGGACTTTTAACGGGGAATTTGCCGGAGGATTGCGGGAATCTGCCGGGAATATGGAGAGGAAGGATTTAGGATGAACAGAGGTAAATGGAACAGAGGCAGAAGGAATAAAGGGAATCAGAATGATCCCAGTAAACTGCCGGAAAATTTTCTGTCAATACTAAGCTACAGAGGTATGGCTGGTTTAAAAAGCGTATTTCAAACCTGCAGCCTGGAGGCGACCCTCAGTTATGGACAGACTGCCGTATTCTATGCACATAGAATGTCAGAGAGAATGATGCGGTGGTTGGTAGAGCAGGGAGCCAACATCAATGCAGTGGATCAATGGGGAAGAACGTCCCTGCATAATATTATATCCCATCTTGCCTTTGAAGATCAGCTTGAGACGGTGGATTTATTGATACGTCTCGGTGCGGACATCCATGCGGTTACGCCTGATGGGGACACGCCTCTCCATTATGCGGCGCAATGGGGACATCTTTCGATTGTGGAAAAGCTGGTGGAAAACAACGGAGATATTTATGCCCCAAATAAACGGGGCCAGATCCCGATGGAGTACATGATGGCCAGAGCCAATAACAGCAATATTTGCCAGATTCTTCCCGTTGCAGAATACTTTCTTGCTTTGGGGGTTCCCATTACGGATACCATGCGTCAGTCTGTCAGGCAATTGGCGAAATTTTTCGCATTTTACCGTTCAGATTTTAATAAAGCACGCCTGGCGGAAACAGAAGAGGCCCTGCAGTGTCTGTTGGAAATATTTGGCGTTCCGGCGCCGCCTCCCAAGCGTTTTTATGATGGGAAGGCGAAGATCATTGCAGCCCCGGGAAGCTGGCAGGAGCAGTTTGAAGAACTGTATCTGTGGATACTTACCCCGCCATTAACAGAAAAGGCAGGGACCGTGCAGGGGGAACTGCTCCGCGTATCGGGTTCGGTCTGCAGTCTGGTTCTGGACGGTTTTGTGACGGATTGGGCGGAATTCCCCACAAGGGTCAAGCTCTATTACATCCCTCATTTTTTACGTAAGGGCAATCCTCTTTTAAGAGAAGAGATCAGGGAGGCAAAGCGTGTCATACGGGAACTGATCCGTGAGGAAAAAATATTGCGTCCTGAGAAATTATGTGAATTAACTGTTTCCTGGATACGGAAAAATCCGGACCCCATTCCCCTTGGAAGAACCTTTTATGACTGATGACAGAGCAGCGGAAACCTTGAAGAGGGTGTCGCAAAATCATCAAATTAGATGATTGAGCGACATCCTCGCTTTTATACCCCGAATTCTGCCTTTTTCTTCATTGTTTTCAGAAAGGGAACCCGGATTCAGCTGCGCGTTCCTCCTGTGATTCGGTGCTTTCTGGCCAAGCAGCAGCAAAATCTTTGTCCTGAAATGCAAAGTAAGGTCAAAAAGGGGATTGACAATGCATATTATATGTCGTATAGTATGTTCAGAAGCAATATTATACGGCATATAATATTGTATGGACAAACAAAATGCTTTTGCCGTGAGGGCAGAAGAGGAACCCCAAGCGTTACAACCTTCGGGGTGCACGGTATCATAATCGGGTATCGGGTATCGGGTATCGGGTATCGGGTATCGGGTATCGGGTATCGGG
>BLLU01000250.1 GCA_011959105.1 Lachnospiraceae bacterium
CCTTGTTTGTCGCCCTTCCGATCATCGTTTTGTTGCTTTCTCCGGACATGACCATGATCTTAAATCCTTGCTCATCTGCGCCCAGCTCATTTGCAACTGCATATCCCCATTGGGCAACCTGCGCCTCCGTCAGCCCGGGCTCTAAGATTCTCGCCATGGCTTCAATCATGACATCGCTGATCCGGCAGCTTTCCTCAATCAGCTACAATTCTAATTTTGATTTATTATATTTAATTTCGTAATACTCTTCTGACAGATCGTCTATGCTGGTCTGGGGCAATTGTTCCGATAATTCCTGATACAATCCCACCGGGAAAAAGACCTTGGAGGAAAGGATCGCTGCCTTTTGCGGCTCCTTCCCGCAAGCTTCCACCACGATTGAGGCCGGCGTATTCAGATTTTTATCCGCCCTTCCCGTACCCAGATTCAGAATATCCATAACCCTAATCTTAGCTCCTGAACGAGGGCAAAGCTGCCGTGCGACAATGGCGCTCTCCGGACCTGCCATCAAGTACAGACCGTTCTCACCCAGCACTGCTGCTATGGGTTCCACGATAATATTATTGTTTCCTGCAAGATAGGGAACATCGCCACAATAATGTTCATCCGAGTAGACAATCCCGCAGTCATATCCCTTTTGCTTTAACATGTTCCATGTATTTTCCTGACGTGTCTTAAACTCCTCGGCAGGCAGCATATATCCTTTTTCAAAAAAAGGTGCATTCTCCAACACATTCGATACGATTTCCGCCTGCTTCATCCAATTATTTTTATCAAACATACTTCCTCTCATTCCGCCGCGCAAGCGGCATCTAAATCACAGATTGAAGCGTTTACTTTCAATCTTGCTCCTCTACGATTCCAACCCAGTTAACAATGATATTTGCATAAACTTCTATTGCCTGAAAGAACAATTCTTTATCCATGCTTTCATCTGTCGTGTGCAGGCAGTGTAAATCGCCAGGTCCTAAGATCAGGACGGGCATATTGCCGATTTTAGCCAGCTGGGCGCCGTCGCACCCGCAGGGCAGACCTGCAACGGTCACATCTCCC
>BLLU01000251.1 GCA_011959105.1 Lachnospiraceae bacterium
AAAAACGGAGCCGTTGCTCCGGCAGATTATTCATCTACTTTTGCAACAGCCCCTTCTTTCGTCTCTATATAATATATTGCCTTGGACCAGCTGGCCGCATTACGCGCCCGGTTGGTCCTGACGGCTCATCTCCAGCAGCTTGCTGCGCATCTCGGTCTCAATCCGCAGCAGTTCGGCTTCTGCGCTCTGGCGCTTTGCCCGGCCTTCATCCTGAATCTTCCTCACCTCGTCCAAAGTGCTGATCAGCGTCTGGTTGGTAGCAGTCAATGTCTC
This sequence comes from Lachnospiraceae bacterium, assembly GCA_011959105.1. Taxonomy (GTDB): domain Bacteria; phylum Bacillota; class Clostridia; order Lachnospirales; family Lachnospiraceae; genus Acetatifactor. Next base: position 274 of record BLLU01000251.1, read on the forward strand.
GATGTCCACAATGCCCCGCTCAGCCTCCTTAGCCGTTTCCACGGTGGCAATCTTCAGCGCCTCCGCGTTCTTCCGAAGCAACTCGTTGGTCATATTGCTGACTTCCCGCTGGGCCTTGGCCGCGTCTGCGGAATGGTTCAGACCGATGGCGATAACCATCTGGCTCTTCCACAAAGGAATGGTATTCACCAGCGTGGACTGAATCTTTTCGGACATGATGGTGTCGTTGCTCTGGATCAGGCGGATCTGGGGTGCCATCTGCAGAGAGATAGTCCTGGTCAGTTCCAGATCATACAGCTTTTTCTCAAAACGCTCACACATGCTGGAGAAATCCTTGGCCTTCTGGGCGTCCTCCGGCAGACCGCTCTGCTCCGCCTTGGCCAACAGCTCCGCCAGTTCCACATTGCGGGCCTGCTCCAGTTTCTTCTTGCCCGCCAGTATGTACATGGACAGTTCCTTAAAATAGTTCAGATTGAGTTCATACATCTTGTCCAGCATGGCCACATCTTTCAGAAGCGTGATCTGGTGTTCCTCCATGACCTTGCAGACCTTGTTGATGTTGACCTCGGCCTTATCATACTTCACCTTCATATTGGACAGCTTATTGCTGCCCTTTTTGAAGAGGCCCAAAAAGCCTTTCTCCTCCTCTTCCTCTTCAAAGGAGCGCAACTCACTCACAACGTCCGTGAGAAGCTGGCCGATTTCTCCCATGTCCTTGGTACGCACGCTGCTCAGAGCATTCTCGGAGAAATCCGCGATCTTTTTCTGGCTCCCTGCACCGTACTGCAGGATCATCTGCGTATTGTTCAGATCAATCTGCTCCACGAAGTCATTCACCATCTTCTGTTCCTCGGGAGACAGTTCCACATTCATCTGCTCTTTCACGGCCTCGGCCACAGATGCGCCGCTGACGGCGGCAGGAACCTCCTGCTCAGACTTGGCAAAGGGCTCCAGTGTCAGGGTCGGCGCCTGCTTTAACATGGTATCCAGTTCACTCATTTTCTTTCTCTCCTTCTGCCGCTCTGGCGGCCCGCTCATAATCTATCAAAATCCCTGCCTTCGCACGGATCCTCACTGTTCTAATTTCGCGTACTCCAACTCTTTGCTGATGCTCTCTTTGGTCAATCCCTCCTGGGCCAGCATGGTCTCCAGCACCTGCGCGTCCGTGGTCACATCGAATACCCTGTTGCGGAACAGATTGTTGAGCAATTCCGTAAACGCCGCATTGATGGTATCCAGTGTTTTCTCAATCTGAACCTTGGCGGAGAGAATGTCCTCCCCGGGCACACTGACCCCGTCAAACTCCTTGTAAGCCTCCACCAGCTTTAAAGTGGTGGGGAGGTAATAATCCATCAGCTTGTGCATCTGGGCCATCTGGTCCGGATATTCCCGCACCTTGTCAAATATCTCCTTCAGCAGGTTCTCCAGCCGGTACAGCTTGGCGGAAATCACCTCGCCCTCAATGGCATCGTTCATATCCCGCAGCTTGCGAATGCACTCCATTCCCTCGGCAACCATCTGGTTCAGTTCCTGCATGCGGGCCTGCTGTTCCCTTTCCACCAGTTCCCCCGGCGTCAATGGACGCTCCTCGGGAGCAGGAAGGGCCTCCCGTTCCCTCAAATGGCGGGAACGCTCCGCATCCTGATACTGCCTGTAGATCACATCGTTCAGCATCAGGGTAGTACCCTGCTCATCCAAATGTCCCTGGGGGAAAATCCCCAGCCGCAGCATCCGCCGCACATCCCGCAGCACCCAGCCTTTGCTGGCCTGGGTTGCCGCCGCCAGCTGGGCGATCTCGGCATACATTTTGCTGCCGCAAAGCTGAATGTAGCGGTCCGCCCGCTTCAGACGCTGATGCTTGGAACTGCCAAGCTGGACCATGCCGAAGAAAAACAGCATGATCAGCGCCCCCACCATCATGGCAGGAACCTCCCAGATCAACAGAGTGGTCAGCAGGATCATCCCTCCGAATCCCATGCCGATGCCGCCGAATACTTTGTACAGGACGCCCGCCACATTGCCCACCCGCTTCGTCTTGACCAGAGGGCCGGGATGCCTCACCGGCATGGGCTGTCTATAGGGAATATTGCCGCCCGCACCGCCCTGGCCTCCGAAAAAGCCGCGTCCCGGCTGCCCCGGCTGACCGCCCTGGGGAACTGCCCGTCCGGGAGGAGGCGCCGCCGGACCTCTGGTACTCCAACTGGCGCTGAAATGCTGGTGCTGTTTCTTCCAGTTTTCCCAGTTCTGCCGCATCTGCTCCTTCTGACGGTTATTCCGCTCCGTGCCTTCGGGACTGCCGCCCATAAAGGTATAGTTGGCCTCGCGGATGGCATTGTTTACCGTCTGGCCCACCAACTCATTCAGATTTTTAAAATCGCCGCTGTTCAGCCCTTCCGACAAAGCGTCACGGAATTGCTCTCCCAGGGTGTTGCTGCCCATATTTTCACTCATTGACCTCAAACCTCATCCATACCGGCCTGTATTGCGCTTGCATGTTCTAAAAAGAGTTACCCTTTCTCCCCATTATCACACATTATACGCAGCTTCGCAATATCTTTATAAAATTTTAAGAGCTATCGGTCCATCTCTGCCACCCGGCCCACAGACTGATGTTCTCTGATAATGCCGTCTATCTCTTTCAGATCCGTGGACAGCAGGTCACCGGGAATGGTATTTTTCAGCGCGCTGGTGGCATTGCCGTACCGCAGCGCTCTCTGATAATCCCCTTCACCGGACAGCAGACCGTAAAGTACCCCTGAAATATAGGCGTCCCCGCTGCCGATCCGATCCACCACCTCGATATCCGCATAGGGCGGTTCTTCATAATAAGTATCCTCCCGGGCGCTGTATATGATGGAACCGAAGGTGTGGCGTTTGGGGCTGTGTACCACCCTCTGGGTGGAAGCCACGATGGAGATGGGATACTCCTGGGTAAAACTCTTCATAATCTCCCTGGCGCTTCCCTCTTTTAAGAAAGTAAGACGCGCCGTATCCTCGGAGCAGAAAAACACATCCACATAGGGAAGGATGTGCTCGATACACTCTTTGGCCTCGGCCCCGGTCCACAGGTTCCCCCGGAAATTCACATCAAAGGAGATCAACGTCCCCTGGGCCTTGAACCGCCGGATCATCTCTATGGCCGTCTCCCGTAACTGGGGACTCAGGGCCAGGGTGATGCCGCTGGTGTGGAAGCAGCGCGCCGCCTGGTAGAGGCTGTCGTCATAGTCCGCCACGGTCAGCTTGTTGACGGAAGTGTTCTTCCTGTCATAGACAATTCTGGGCTTACGGGGATAAGCGCCGCTCTCATAATAGTACACCCCCAGCCGGGCATCTCTGTCCTGATCATAGACCAGGTAGTCGTCACTGACCCCGCAGAGACGGACACGGTTCTTGATATAGGTGCCCAGATCGTTGGCAGGCAATTTTGAGATAATGCCGCAGCGCAGGCCCAGCATGGCCGCGCCGGTGATGGCGTTCAGTTCCGCGCCCCCCGCCTGCTTTCCCAGGGTGTCCCCTCTGGCGATCCTCTCATTGTCCGGCGGCGACAGACGGAGCATCAGCTCTCCCAGGGACAACAGGTCAAACTCTTTTTTCATATGCGTACCTTGCCTTTCTGAATTCATATCCCGCATCTGCCCCACAGTCCCCTGATCCAGGGCCTGCGCTGCAGCCTCCGGTCAGGAATCGGCACTATGTCCCGGAAGATGCCGTCATACAACCTTTTTCCTGTGGGATATATGGTCGTGGTTTACCAGTAAACTCATTTTAGCACATTTTCATAACACGGTAAAGGTAAATGCCGCTTTGTTACTCCTCCGTTTCGTGCGCCCGGCAGCACGTTTCCTTCAGGAGATTTTCATCCACCAGCGCCTTCATGGCCTCCAGAAGCTGCTCCGTATCCTCCAGCAGGGCCTGAGCGTCCTTCTCAATAACATTGCTCTTCTTGTATTTATAGGTAAAAAAGGGATTGCCGTAAGCCGTGAAACGCAGCTTGTCCCCATAGGGCTTCATAAAGCCGGGGATCCGCTCCGGGGCAATGGGCGCATCGGGCCGGAATGTGAAGAGAATCCGCTCGTTTTTTCCCTTCAGTTCCGTCATATAAAGCCTGTGGGCCGCCACCCGGATCAGAGCGATCCGCAGCAGGTTTTCCACGGATACGGGTACTTCCCCGAAGCGGTCCAGCAGCTCGTCCCGCATATCGTCCCGCTCCCGGACGTTTTCAATGCCTGCAATACGCTTGTAAATATCCAGTTTCTGCACCTCGTTGACAATATATTCCGGCGGAATAAACGCATCCACGTCCAGATCCACAATGGTGGCAAAATCCGCCGCCGTGGTAATTCCCTTTCTGCGCTGCACCGCCTCGTTCAGCATCTTGCAGTACAGGTCATAGCCCACCGCTTCCATATGGCCATGCTGCCGCATACCCAGCAGATTGCCCGCTCCCCGAATCTCCAGGTCCCGCATGGCGATCTTGAAGCCGCTTCCCAGATCCGTGAACTCCCGGATGGCCGCCAGCCTTTTTTCCGCCACTTCCTTCAGCATCTTATCCCGCTTGTACATCAGAAAGGCATAGGCCGTCCTGTTGGAACGTCCCACCCGCCCCCGGAGCTGATAAAGCTGAGACAGACCCAGATTGTCCGAATCATGGATGATCATGGTGTTCACATTGGAAATGTCCAGTCCTGTCTCGATGATGGTGGTGGATACCAACACGTCGATTTCCCCGGCGATAAAGTCCACCATGATCCGCTCCAGTTCATGCTCCTTCATCTGCCCGTGGGCATAGGCCACCGTGGCCTCCGGCACCAGCGCCGCAATGCCCGATGCGATATCCGCGATATTGTTCACCCGGTTATATACATAGAATACCTGGCCCCCCCGGCCCATCTCCCGGACAATGGCCTCCCGGACCATCTCCTCGTTATACTCGCAGACAAAAGTCTGTATGGGCAGCCGCTCGTCCGGCGCTTCCTCCAGCACGCTCATGTCCCGGATGCCGATGAGGCTCATGTGGAGGGTGCGGGGAATGGGGGTAGCTGTCAGGGTCAGCACGTCCACATTCTCTTTCAGCTTCTTGATCTTTTCCTTGTGTGCCACGCCGAAGCGCTGTTCCTCGTCGATAATCAGCAGCCCCAGATCCTTGAATTTCACATCTTCCGACAATACCCGGTGGGTACCGATCACAATGTCCACCAGGCCCTTTTGCAGATCCGCCACGGACTTCCTGATCTCCCCCGGAGTGCGGAACCGGGACAGCAGTTCCACCCGCACCGGAAAGTCTTTCATTCGCTGGGCAAAGGTATTGTAATGCTGTTGAGCCAGGATGGTGGTGGGCACCAGATATACCACCTGCTTGCCCTCCTGTACGGCCTTGAATGCCGCCCGGATGGCAATCTCCGTCTTGCCGTACCCCACATCACCGCAGATCAGCCGGTCCATGATTCTGCCGCTCTCCATGTCCGCCTTGGTATCGGCGATGGCTGCCAACTGATCCTCTGTCTCCTCAAAGGGAAACATCTCCTCAAACTCCCGCTGCCACACTGTATCCTTGCCGTACTGATATCCCTCACTCTGCTGCCGCAGGGCGTAGAGTTCCACCAGATCCCCTGCCACCTGGTCCACGGCGGTACGCACTCTGGACTTGGTGCGATCCCACTCCTTGGTGCCCAGCTTGTTCAGCTTGGGCCTTCCCCCTTCCGCCGCGGCATATTTCTGAATTACATCCAGGCCGGTGGCCAGCACATAGAGATTGCCGCCGTCACGGTACTCGATCTTCATATAGTCCTTGACCACTTTTTCCACTTCCACCTTTTCAATGCCCCGGTAGATGCCCAGCCCGTGGGTCTCGTGCACCACGTAGTCCCCCACCTTCAGTTCGTGGAAATCATTGATTTTCTGCCCCTGGTACAGCTTTTTTTTCTTTTTCTTCTTCTCCGCGCCGAAAATATCGGACTCGGCGATCACCACATATTTAATCAGGGGATATTCAAATCCTTTGTTCACATGGCCGTAGTAAGTCACCACCTCCCCCGGCTGCACCTCCCTAAAGGGATCTTCCGTGTAGACGGCTGTGAGTTCATACTCCCGCAGGTCCTGGGCCAGACGCCTGGCCCGGGTGCGGGAACCGGACAAAAGCAGGACCCGGTATCCCTGCCTGCGGTAACGGATCAGATCTTTTACCAGAGCCTCGAAACTGTTGTTGTAGGGCGACACGTTGCGGGCGGACATCATGACCCGGGAGACGGGCCGCAGCAGGCTGTTCTTCCCGTCCATGGTGGCCAGGGAAACCACCGGGGATTTCAGGCAGCGGGCCATAACCTGCTCCCTGCCGTACAGGATGTCCATCTGCCCCGGCAATACATAACCCTTCTGGGCCCGCTGTCCCATGCTCTCACGAAACTCCATTTCCACCGCGTCCGCATGTTCGGCAATCCGCCCCGGCTCATCCAGGAAGAACACCAGCCCTGTGCCCCCCCTTTGCCGGGACTCTTCCGCCCGCTGCAGCAGTTCCGGCAAAGTCAGGGTGTCCTGGTAAAAATAGCGGATATAACTTTCCAGATTGGCTTTGGACTGGAACTCCAGCAGCTGTTCCTTAAGTTCCGCCACCTGGGTACTGACCCGATGAGCCGCCTCCGTCTCAAAGGCCTCCCGCAGCTTCTTCTCCTGGGCCTTGGCATCCTCCTGAATCCGGCTGACGCCCTCCTCCAGGCGCTGCCTGTCCATAACGAATTCCGCCGCCGGATAAACGGTGACACTCTCCAGCTTTTCAATGGAGCGCTGACTCAGCACGTCAAAGGAACGAATGGACTCCACCTGGTCCCCCCACAGTTCGATGCGGTAAGGATTTTCTTCCGTCAGATCATAGATATCCACGATACCGCCCCGAACGGAGAACTGTCCGCTGCTTTCCACCTGGGCCGCTTTCTCATAGCCCATGTCCACCAGACGCCTGGACAGCGCCGCCTCATTCAGGGTCCCGCCGTTCTCCACTCTCAGAATATCCTTTTCCGGGTCCCATTGCACCTGGGGCGTCATCAATGCCGCAAAGGTCGTAACCAGCGTCAGGGGCCTGCCCTCCGCAATCCGCCGCAGCGCCCGCACCCTCTCCCGGGTCAACTGGTTGCCGTGGATATCCGCCTGGAAAAAGATCAGGTCCTTGGCGGGATAGAGAAGAACGTTTCTATCATAGAAACGGTATTCCTCATAGAGTTCCCTGGCCTTTAAATCACTGTAAGTAACGATGACCCTATAACGCAGGCCATCGGACAATCCGTAAATCATATGCAGTTTCTGAGAATCCACGCAGCCGGTGAGCGCCACCGGAGTCCTACCCTTGCATATGTCTTCCCTGATCTGCTCATACTCCGCCAGATCCCGCAAAGGAGCCAATAATGCCTGCATCCTGTCACCTCCATTTTAGTTCCGCATTTTCCCTTCCACCGCACACCCAGGGATCCTTATCCGACCGCACAGCGTCCGTATAAGGATCCGTGCGCTGTCCGGGAATATGCTGTTTTAGTTCCGCATTTTCCCTTCCACCGCACTCTCAGGGATCTTTATTCCCCGGCGGGTTTCTTCTTCGTATTGTATCGGTTCATGGCTCCGTCCGCATCCCCCTGCAGGATCATACGGATGGCTTCAATGGCCTTCCCGCCGGTCTCTTCCAGCAGCTCGTTCTCCTTGTCCGTGAAGCGGCCCAGCACATAGTCCTTCAAATCATACCCCTGAGGCTTATCGCTGACTCCCATCCGAATGCGTATGAAATTTTCGCTCCCCAGGTGCAGGATAATATTCTTCAGCCCATTATGCCCTCCGGCACTGCCCTTCTTGCGGATCCGCAGCTGGCCCACATCCAGGCTGATATCATCGGAGACCACCACCAGCTGAGCGGTCACATCTACCTTGTAGTAGTCCGTTACCTCCCGGATGCTCTCTCCGCTCAGATTCATATAAGTGAGGGGCTTAACCAGAATGACTTTCTGTCCGTCAATATAACCCTTGCCGATAACCGCCTTATGCTTTCTCTCCAGCATGGATATCTGGTATTTCTCCGCAATTTGCTCTATGACCCGGAAGCCGATATTATGCCGGGTATTCTCATATTCTCTGCCCGGATTGCCCAGGCCCGCGATAACAAACATAGTTTTCCTCCAATGTTACTATTCCGCTTTTCTTTCCGCGCTTCCCTGCCGAAACACGGGCGGCGCATGGCCGAAGTAGATGAATACCAGTATTATAAATCACTTTTTACCAATATACAACCGTGATGTTTTTGTGTCGGCTGTCTTACGGCGAAAAAAGAAGCCGCCGCGTCTCTGCGGCAGCTTCTGTATCCCTGATATGTTCTGTGTTACTCTTCCCCGGCCTCCGGCGCGGCCAGCGCTTTTTCGTAGCCGTCCAGGATCACCCGCTGGATGTGTTCCCTTGTGGTGGAATTAATGGGATGGGCGATATCCCGGTGCTCTCCATCCGCCGCCTTTTTGCTTGGCATAGCGATAAACAATCCCTTTTCTCCCTCAATCACCTTGATATCATGTACCACAAACTCATCGTCCAATGTGATGGACACAATCGCCTTCATCTTTCCTTCCTTGGTAATCTTTCGTACCCGTACATCTGTAATCTGCATCAAAACAACCCCCTTGGCTAAATGATCTCATCTTGCTTTACTTTGATCTCACGCGTTGCCACGCACATTCGGTTCAAAAGAATTATAATGCAGAAACTGTTCCGCCGAAGCCCTCCCCGGCGGAAGCTGGTGTATTTTTGTTCCGTAAAATTACATCACATACCTTTCGTTCTTTTCCACCACAATCCTGATACCGCCTTCCCCAACAAAACGGGAACCCGCGCGTATGGTGTCCCGGCTCTCTACAATGCAGTTCTCAATGTAAGTATTGTCCCCGATATAAACATCGTTTAATATCACGGAATTCTTGATCACGCAGTTGTTGCCGATATAGCTTTTCTTGAAGATCACTGAATTCTCCACCACGCCGTTGACGATACAGCCGCTGGAAATCAGGCTGTTGCGGATGTCTGCGCCGGGATTGTATTTCGCGGGAGGCAGATCGTCCACCTTGGAGTAAATGTCCGGGTACTGTTTAAAGAAGTAGTCCCGCACTTCCGGCTTTAAAAAGTCCATGTTGGTACCGTAATAATCCGCCACAGACGCGATATTACGCCAATAATCCTTGATTTTGTAGGCATAGATCCGCTTCATGTCTTTGTAGCGGATCAGAATGTCGCGGACGAAGTCATACCGCTCCTCCTCCATGCACCTTTCGATCATCTCGATCAGGTTCCGGCGGCGAATCACATAGATCCCGCAGGAAACCGTGCTGCTCTTGGCCTGCAGAGGCTTTTCCTCAAACTCCGTAACCCGGTAATCCTCGTTCATCTTCATAGTGCCGAAACGCTCGATCTCCGTGCCCGGTTCCATGTCCCGGCACACCACCGTGATATCGGCCTTCTTGTCTATATGATACTCCAGCAGCCTGTTAAAGTCCATCTTGTACACGCAGTCGCCGGAAGCGATCACCACATAGGGCTCATGGCTGTTCTTCAGCCACACCAGATTCTGGGCAATGGCGTCCGCCGTACCTCTGTACCAGTTGCTGTTGTTGACGGTTACTGCAGGTGTGAATACATACAGACCGCCCTGCTTGCGGCCGAAATCCCACCATTTGGAGGAACTCAGATGCTCGTTGAGGCTCCTGGAATTGTACTGGGTAAAGACCGCAACCTTCTGGATATGGGAATTGGACATATTGCTGAGCGTAAAATCAATGCTCCGGTAGCTGCCGGCCACCGGCATGGCACAGATGGCACGTTTCTGTGACAACTCTTTCATTCGGTGGTTATTGCCACCTGCCAAAACGATTCCTATAGCTCTCACTGTTATCTCTCCTCCGCCTTGATTAATGTCTTGCCGCTGCCCAGATAACCATCCGCATAGTCCGCGGCTGTGGTCACGCCGGAGATCACCGTGTTCTTGCCCACGCTGACACCCTCGGGAATCACGCTCTTCTCGCCCACCGTCACCAGGCCGTGGCTGTAAATATGGGGAGCCGTATCATTTTCCGCCTCACCTCCCACCCCCAGCTTCACACCCCTGCCAATCTGCACGTTCTCCGCTATGATGGCTTTGTAAACCTCGCAGCCGGGGCCGATCACGGTGTTATTCATAATGATGGAATCCCGCACCACCGCGCCCTCCCCGATGGTGACGCCGCAGCCGATAACAGAGTTGTACACCTTACCGTACACATCCGTGCCCTCGCCGATGATGCAGCGCTCCACCACACTGTCTCTGGACATATACTGAGGCGGCAGGATATCGCTCTTGGTGTAGATTTTCCAATATTCCTCATACAGGTTGAACTCCGGAACAATGTCGATCAGTTCCATATTGGCTTCCCAATAGGAATTCAGCGTGCCCACATCCTTCCAGTAGCCGTTGAACTCATAGGCGTACAGCGGCGCGCCCTTCTCATGACAGTAGGGAATGACATGTTTTCCAAAATCCAGAGCCGGCTGATCCGCCATGGTCAGCAGCGCCTCCTTCAGCGTCTTCCAGTTGAAAATATAAATGCCCATGCTGGCCAGATTGCTCCTGGGATGTTCGGGCTTCTCCTCAAAGTCAGTAATCCGGCGGTTCTCATCCGTAATCATAATGCCGAAACGGCTGGCTTCCTCCATGGGAACGGGCATTACAGCGATGGTCACCTCCGCGTTATTGGCTTTGTGGAAGTCCAGCATGACCTCGTAATCCATCTTGTAAATATGATCCCCTGACAGAATCAGTATGTACTCCGGATTGAAACTCTCCATATAGTCCAGGTTCTGGTATATGGCATTGGCCGTGCCGGTATACCACTCACTGTTGGCGCTCTTTTCGTAGGGCGGCAGCACTGTCACACCGCCGATGTTCCGGTCCAGGTCCCAGGGAATACCGATCCCGATGTGGGTGTTCAGCCGCAGAGGCTGGTACTGTGTCAATACGCCCACCGTATCAACACCCGAATTGATACAGTTGCTCAGGGGAAAGTCAATAATGCGGTACTTCCCGCCGAAAGCAACCGCAGGCTTGGCAACCTTGGACGTAAGCACCCCCAGACGGCTGCCCTGTCCTCCGGCCAATAACATGGCTATCATCTCTTTTTTGATCATGTCATCACCTCAATCTAGCATAATATACAAGGTACCCATGGGCCTTGTCTTGTATACATTATAGCATATTCAATTCCAATTGTGAATATTTTTTACATAAAAAACTTTTTTTTGCTTATTTTTTTATTCAATTTTAACAGAATTTCGTCATTATGAAAATGCATTTGTTTTTTTTACCCACAAAGTATATAATAAGGAATATAATAATTTTAGAACATTCCGCAAAAGGAGCTATGCGCTGTTATGTATCAGATAGATTTCAAACACCCCGTTTCTGTTTATTTTGTGGGCATCGGCGGTATCAGCATGAGCGGCCTGGCCGAGATTCTGCACCGGGCCGGCTTTGCCGTGTCCGGTTCCGACTGGAAGTCCAGCCCCATCACCCAGGCCCTGGAAAAGAAAGGAATCCGGGTTTCCTACGGGGAGGATGCCGCCCATGTCACGGAAGATATTGACTGCGCCGTGTTGACCAGTGCCGTGCATGAGGACAATCTGGAGTTTATGGCCATCCGCGAGAAAGAAATCCCCTACTTGTCCAGAGCACAACTTCTGGGGCAGATCATGAAGAACTATGAACTCCCCATCGCCGTAAGCGGTACCCACGGCAAAACCACCACCACCTCCATGCTTGCGGAAATTCTGCTCCAGGCGGACACCGATCCCACCCTGTCCATCGGCGGCATCTTAAAGTCCATCGGCGGCAACATCCGGGTGGGAGGCAGCGGATACTTTCTCACCGAAGCCTGTGAATACACCAACAGCTTTTTAAGTTTCTTCCCTAAAATAGGTCTGATCCTGAATGTGGAGGAAGATCATCTGGACTTTTTCAAGGACCTGGATGACATACGCCATTCCTTCCGGCGCTTCGCCCGGCTTCTTCCCCCGGACGGGACTCTGGTCATCAGCGGCGACATAGAACGCTGGCAGGAACTGACGGAAGGCCTGTCCTGCCGGGTCGTCACTTTTGGACATGACGGCGGCTGCGATTATCATGCCCGCCGGATCCGGCACGATGAGCAGGGAAATGCTTCCTTCCTGCTGCACAGTCCCGGAAAGGAACCTGAACCGGTCACCTTGCAGGTGCCCGGCGAACACAATGTACACAATGCACTGGCCGCCCTGGCCACTTCGGATCTGTTGGGTATCGACCGCGGCACGGCACTGGCCGCCCTGAAGAATTTCTGCGGCACGGACCGCCGCTTTGAGTACAAAGGAACCGTGAACGGATTCGCTATAATAGATGATTATGCGCATCATCCCACAGAAATTACCGCAACTCTGCAGGCGGCAAAAAATTATCCCCATAAAACCCTGTGGTGTATGTTCCAGCCCCACACTTATTCCCGCACTAAGGCTTTTATGGGCGAATTTGCCCGTGCCCTGGCCCTGGCCGACCGGGTGGTATTGACGGACATCTACGCCGCCAGAGAAAAAGATACTCTGGGCATCAGTTCCCGGGATCTGCAGGCCGCCGTCCGGGCATTGGGCACGGAATGCGAATACTTCCCCACTTTCGAGGAAGCCGAAAAATTTCTGGCAGAAAATTGCATAAACGGCGATCTGTTGATAACTATGGGCGCCGGAGACGTGGTAAAAATCGGCGAATCTCTCATTGGAAAATAGTTATCCACCATATCCACATTTTTTCTGCGGCTTCTGCGGTAGGAAAATGTGGATATTTTTTATAAAAATGTGGATAAACATCTCCTTTTTCCATCTTCTTTTGCAGCTGAGTCTGCGGAGCTTTTTCTCCACATGCCAAATATTTATCCACAGTATCCACCGTTTCCACATTTTTTATGGCCCGAGTCGCCTGTTTTTCTTTCTGGCATTATGCCTATTTCTTTTTCGGATTTCCTATGCTATACTTTGAAACACTGAAACAAAGAAGGATGGTTTTCCATGGCGAATCTGGCAATATATAAGGACGATTACATAGAATTTACCGCTATCTCCAATTATTTCATAGACAATTATATGAAGGATGCCAACGATGCCCAGCTCAAAGTCTACCTTTATCTGGTACGGATGGTCCATGCCAACATGGCGTTTGGTGTCTCGGACATTGCGGATAAATTCAATCATACGGAAAAGGACATACTGCGCGCCCTGCGCTATTGGGAAAAGCAGAATCTGTTATCCCTGGAGTTTGACGCGGGCAAGAACCTGACAGCCATTCATCTGCGCGGGCTGGGTTCGGGCATGAACTGCGGCATTACGACTGCCGGAGGTAATAACATGGCCGGTAATTCTGCCCTGCCGGCAGGCGGCGCCATAGCAGGCGCTTCCGCTGCTTCGGCCGGCAACGGCACAGCGGCCAATGCCACGGCGGCTGGAAGCCCTGCCGGCGGGAGTCATCCTGTGGCGGCGGGTAATGACGCCTTGAGCAATCCTATGGCGATGGGCGGCGAAACCCTGGGCAATCCTATGGCGATGGGTAACGACGCCTTGGGCAATCCTATGGCAATAGACAGCAGCACCTTGGGCAATCCTATGACGATAGGCAGTGAAACCTTGGGCAATCCTGCGGCAGCAGAAGGCGGCAATACGGTGACATTTTGCCAACAGAGACAGCTTTCTCTGGCGGACATCGAGCCCGCCAGGGAGCAAATGACAGTGCCCGGAGGCGCAGGCTGGGAAGCTGCTTTGGAAGAGCCGGACCCCTATGCCAAACCCGCCTACAGCGCCGACCAGCTTCGCAGTTTCAAGGAGCAGGAAAATACGGCACAGCTTTTGTTTGTGGCCCAGGTATATGTGGGCAGAACTCTGACAGCATCAGATATGAAAACCATTCTGTATCTATCCGATGTGCTGCGCTTTTCCGATGACCTGATCGACTATTTGATCCAATACTGCGTAGACAGGGGCAAAAAGGACTTCCGCTATATGGAGAAAGTAGCCGTGAGTTGGGCACAGCAGGGAATAACCACCCCAAAACAGGCCCAGAAAGCGGCTCTCAAATATGACAAGTCCGTCTACGCCATCATGAACGAACTGGGCAAGTCCTCCGCCCCCACCAACAAGGAGCTGGAATATATCAACCGCTGGACCCGGGAATACGGTTTCACCCCGGACATCATTTTTGAGGCCTGTGAGCGCACCGTGATGGCTGTGGACAAACACCGCTTCGAGTACGCGGAAGGGATTCTGAGCAGTTGGCGCAAAGAAAACGTGCGCCACAAAGCCGACATCAAGCGTGTGGATGAACAGCACCAGAAGCAGAAAAGCGCCGCGGCCAACACAGCGCCCCGCAACAGTGCCGCCGTCAGCAACAAATTCAACCAGTTTAAGCAGAACACCTACAATTTTGAGGAGTTGGAAAAGGAACTGCTCAGCAACTGAAGAAGTCGGAAAAATATTTGATTCGCATATTCCCGGAATGCGCTCTGCTTTCCGAATGAACGCCGGGGCGGGCATTCGGGAAGCACCCGCTGTGTGTGCATGCAGGGAATATGCGGAACTCTTAACAGCATATTCCCGGAATGCGCACTGCTTTCCGAATGAACGCCGGGGCGGGCATTCGGGAAGCACCCCCTGTGTGTGCATGTAGGGAATATGCGGAACTCTAAATAGGAGAAACCGCCGTGGCATTGACTAAGACACAATATGACAGCATAAAGCGAGGATACGAAGAACGGCAGACCCGGAATATGCGGCTGTTGGCCCAGCGCAGACAACAGGTCTATGCACAGCTTCCGGAATACCGGGAACTGGATGCTTCCGTGGGAGCCACCTCCGTGGCCCATGCCCGCCTGCTGCTGGACGGAGACGATTCCTCACTGGCAGAATTGAAGCGGGAACTGGCGTCCAAAGCGGAACGCCGCAGGCTTCTTTTGTCCCAGGCCGGATATCCCCCCGACTATCTGGAACCTTTTTACGACTGTCCCGATTGTCTGGACACCGGCTATATCGGCAGCGAGAAATGCCACTGCTTCCGTCAGCAGGAAATCACTCTGCTATATGAGCAATCCGGCATCCAGGAGATGATTGCCCGGGAAAATTTCGATACTCTTTCCACTGCCTATTATGAGGGGGAGGATCTGCAGCGCTTTGAAAACGCTGTTGCCATCAGCCATAAATTCGTGGATGAATTCAAAAAAAGCTATCAAAATTTACTGTTTTATGGTACAGTAGGGACAGGCAAAAGTTTTTTGTCAGGCTGTATTGCCGGAGAACTGCTGTCCCGGGGATGGGCCGTGATCTATTTCAGTGCCAGCGGGCTTTTCGAGACTCTGGCCCGGTATAGCTTTGACACAAAGTCCAAAGAAAGTCTTTACAATTTCTGCAAGGACCTTTACAATAGTGACCTGGTGATCATTGATGACCTGGGAACGGAAGTGACCAACAGTTTTGTGACTTCCCAGCTGTTTTCCCTGCTCAATGAGCGGCACCTGCGGCAGAAAGCCACTATCATCTCCACCAATCTGAATCTGGAGGAGATGCGAGACCGCTATTCCGACCGCATTTTTTCCCGCATCACCAGCAATTACTCCCTATGCAAACTCACCGGCCCGGATATCCGCATGTACAAAAAAAGGTTTCCGGGAAAGTAATGTATTCAGCCTTAAGCGGGCAGGATAACACACAGAACTTTCAACAGCATGTCCTCGAAGGGGTCCACTGCCCCATACCCGGACAGCGAAGGGGCCGGACAAGCAGCCCTGACCTGTGTAGCGGCAGAGGATATGCAGAACCGAAGATCTAAAGACCATCAATAGGAGGTATACATGCCAAATCGTGAAGAGAAGCGCAACTTAGAGACCATCCCTGTGGGTTCCCTGGGCATCATCGCTCTGGAGGGCTGTAAGGTATTGGGCGACAAGGTAGACAAGTATCTGGTAAAATGGAGGACGGAGCGGGAACACGAGCACCGGGATTCTCTGGCTTTCGCGGGATATCAGAGAAACTCCTACCTTCTGAGCACCAAAGTGCCCCGTTTTGGTTCCGGAGAAGCCAAGGGCATGATTTTGGAATCCGTCCGGGGCTGCGATTTGTATCTGCTGGTAGATGTCTGCAACTATAGCCTTACCTATTCTCTATGCGGGCATGAAAACCATATGTCCCCCGATGACCACTATCAGGATTTGAAACGTATTATCGCCGCTGTGGGGGGCAAAGCCCGCCGGATCACTGTGATCATGCCCTATCTGTACGAGAGCCGCCAGCACAAGAGGACGGCACGGGAATCTCTGGACTGTGCTCTGGCCCTGCAGGAACTTGTGGGTATGGGAGTAGATAACATCATCACATTTGACGCTCACGATCCCCGGGTGCAGAATGCCATCCCTCTGCACGGGTTTGAGACTGTACAGCCCGCTTATCAATTTATCAAGGGCCTATTGTGCCATGTAAAAGATCTGCAGATTGACAATGGTCATATGATGGTCATCAGTCCGGACGAGGGCGGCATGAAGCGGGCCATTTATATCGCCAATGTGCTGGGATTGGACATGGGCATGTTTTACAAACGCCGGGATTACACCCAGGTGGTAAATGGACGCAATCCCATTGTGGCCCATGAATTCCTGGGCTCCAGTGTAGAGGGCAAGGATGTGATCATCATTGACGATATGATCTCCTCCGGCGACAGCATTTTGGAAACCGCTGCCGCCCTGAAGCAGCGCCAGGCAGGCAAGATTTTTGTGTTCTCCACCTTCGGTCTGTTTACAGGAGGACTGGAAAAGTTCGATAAGGCCCATGAAAGCGGCCTGATTACCAAAATTCTTACCACTAACCTGATCTACCAGACTCCGGAACTCCTGGAACGGGAATGGTATATTAATTGTGATATGAGTAAGTATATCGCTTACATCATTGATACCCTGAACCATGATTCCTCTATCAGCGATTTGCTGAATCCCAACGAGAGGATCCAGAGCATTGTATCCAGATACCGCAATGGGGAACTGTAAACTTCCTGACCTGCGGACAACAAAGGAGCCTGTCGCAAAATCTACAGTTTTGCGACAGGTCCTTTTATCTTTCCCGATCTGGGAATCCCCCAATCCCTTCGTCTCATACGCTTGCGTTTTATATAAGAAACGCACTGTCAAAAGGATTTTATGCTTTAGCGGGTATCAGCCCGCCTCGGCGGTGTCAATGGTATTGATTTCAATATACTCGGAAATCCGACAGAACTCGTCCGCAAACTTAAAGTGAACGCTGATATTGCCGTTTTCGTAAATCTTGATATGGTCTACCAGCTCAATCAGAATTTCGCAGGTCAGCTTTTCGATGTTCTGATATTTCGCAAAGACTATCAGCGCGGCATGCTGCTGGTCAACGCCATTTGAAAGCTGTTTTCGTTCAGCCGTCAGCCGGGCCAGCAAATCCGAGAGCCTGGCGGCCTGCCGTTCATAATCGACTTTCATTTCCCTGTATTCCTGCTGGAAAATTTCTCCGTCTTTCCAATCTTGATACAGTGATTGCTTGTAGCGGGTGATTTTCATCAATTCCTTTTCCTTTGCGGCTATCTGGTCGTTAAGGCGATGGGAAGTATTAATATTTCTCATAATCTTTTACCAAAGTAAAAATTTATTCATGTATGAGAATAATAAATGCTGCCATTCTATATCTTTTCACTGCAAATCCTCACTTTTTTCCACTTCAACGACTCTTTTTGTTGCCTTAGTCATCATTTTTCCAATGAATAAGGGGTGTCGATAAGAAAACTTCATTTGTGCTGTTTGAATTGCAGAGTGACAAATCACAAACTTTTTTTTCCAGATACGATCAGCCAGCCCATATCCAACTTTTTTTGCTTCTGCCTTGAATTCTATTGGAACAGAAATTCCTGATGCTGATTTTGTATTTGTCAATGGCGGATGAAATAAATGGAAAGTGATACCATACTCTTCATTTTCTATTTGTAGACATTTAGCCAATGATTCTATTGCTCCTTTTGAGGCCGCATAAGGAGAAATATTCTCAAAACCAGTTACACCAACACCAGAGCTTGTAAAAATCATACGTCCCTTACCTGCCTTACGCATATATGGAAGAACGGATTTTACCAGCCGCAGCGCTCCGAAATAGTTGACATCCAGCACATCTTGGTAAATGTCGAAACCAATATTCTGTTCGTTTTCATATACACAAAGGCAAGCGTTATGAATAGCAATATCAGTATTCCCAAAACGTCCCATCGCCTGTTTTACGCCGTTTTCTATGCTCCCAAAAACTTTAGCATCCGCAAGAATGGGCAAAACAGTTTTGGGGTAGTTCTTCTGTAGTTTTTCAATCGCGTCTATCTGAATGTCCAATACCGTTACGGAATTGCCCAATTCCAATAATCTTTCTACCATATAATATCCGATACCTTGATTTGCGCCAACAATAATGATGTTTCCCATTTTAGTTTTCCTCCGCAATTTCTTCAAAAAATCTTTGTATATGCTGATATACGCTTGCCCGAAAGGACTGCTTATGTTCATCGGTCAGTGGGCCACAAAATAGCCATCGCTGGGCAAACAGAAAAATTGGTGCATAGTACTTTTCGGCTAAATAGTAGCTGTCTGCGTGTTTAATAATCTTCATTTCCATTAACGCAGAAAATACCCTGCTCTGAAATGCAAGAGGTTTGGCAAAAATCCAGTGGTCGTAAATTATTTGAGCCTCCTCATTGTTGAACTGCTCAATAAGGAGCAGGCGAATCACCTTATTGCAAAAGTCATCCATCAAGTATTGTTCAAAGAAGTAATTTCCTATTATATCATGGGAGCCAATATTGTGTGAACCACTCGTATCATTTAGCATAGATTCTAACTGGCCCATCATGGTGGTCGCCGTATTTTGAAAACGTCGTAGCAATTCCGCCAAAATTGCCCGTTTATCCTGGAAGTGATAATATATTGAGCTCTCTTTGATGTTTACTTTTTTACAAATATCTCTGATAGAAACTGCCCGAAATCCTCTTTGGGAAAAAAGCTCTAAAGAAACCATTAAAATATTTTCCTTTGTGTCCTGCATTGTCATATCTCCAATTCTAACGATTGTTAGGTTCATTGTACCTAACAATCGTTAGATTGTCAACTGCTTTCAAAAAAATAGATAGATGCATAACATACGACAAATCAGAACATCTATTTTCATTACCCGCCCAAAACGGCAAGTAATTCGGATGTGGCCACACTCCGAAATTTTTACTGAGCCGGGGCCCTCAAAAATTCTTATGTTAAAACCTTATTACTATTTTTTGCCTCCCGGCTATCCATGCAAAAAAGCAGCCCGACTTTTCTTGGCGGACGGCTTTTTGCGTAATGTGATAGCTCTGATTACATTTTTTGTGGATATAGGCTCCGAAAAGCCTTGATATTACAGTGTTCCTATTAAAATTCACTCATATGTATACGGTGTCATGCCGAACCTTGTGCAAAAATAACGCAGATTGTAAACTGTATTTAATTTTTGGTTGACAATCTGCGTTATGAATTGTATACTTAGTTTACATTATAATGTACATTTCCAATCCCCATAAGTTAATTCCCGGTTCGGGCAGATTAATGACTGCCTGTGCCGGTAAGGCATCAGCACCGAGAATTCAAATCCGGGATTGTCAATGTAGAACATCAAAAAAACGAAAAGGAGAAAGAAATGAATACAAAGAAAATTGCTCTGATCGGCCTGATGACCGCAGTAATCTGCGTGCTGGGCCCCATTTCCTTTCCGCTGCCTGTCAGCCCGGTCCCCATCTCCCTGGGACTTCTGGGGGTACTGCTGGCCACCTATATGCTGGGGATGAAATGGGGCACGGTGAGTTGCCTGGTATATCTTCTGCTGGGACTGGTGGGTTTACCTGTATTCACCGGATTTACCGGGGGAGTGGGCAAACTGTTCGGACCCACAGGCGGATATCTCATCGGATACATATTCCTGACCCTGATTGCAGGCTTTTTTATCGGCAAATGGCCCTCCAAATGGCCTCTTCATCTGGTCGGCATGGTATTGGGGGTGGCGGTGTGCTATCTGTTCGGCACACTGTGGCTGGGTTACCTGTTGAAACGCACTTTCGTGGAGGCGCTGTGGATAGGCGTAATCCCGTATATTCCTGCCGACATGATCAAAATTGCCATTACTCTGGGACTGGGCGGTCTGGTTCGCAGGCAGCTTAAAAAAGCCGGATTTGTAGAATAAGCCTCCCCTTGCCATTCCAGCAAAAATGTGTTAAACTGTTTTTCGTTGCAGGAGTCTCACTGACATGGGTGTCAGAAGATCCAAACCGAGTGTTCGAGACCTTCCACTCGTAAAAAAAATACTAGAGGAGATTTATACAATGAAAAACAGTAAAACACTTTTTGTTTCCCAGGCGGCGCTGATTGCCGCCCTCTATGTGGTATTGACTTTGCTTGCCAACGCTCTGGGCCTGGCAAACTATGCCATCCAGCTTCGCTTCTCCGAGGCGCTCACCATCTTACCCTTTTTCACCCCTGCCGCCATACCTGGCCTGTTCCTGGGATGCCTGATCAGCAATCTGCTCACCGGCGCCATTCTATGGGATATAATATTCGGCAGTCTGGCAACACTGCTGGGCGCTGTCGGCACGTACTTGCTGCGGCGCTGCAAATGGCTGGCCCCTCTGCCTCCCATTGTGGCCAACACGCTGATCGTGCCGATGGTGTTGTATTTCGCATATCACATTCCCGGCTCCATCCCCTATTTCATGCTCACCGTGGGCTTGGGAGAAATACTTTCCTGCGGCGTGCTGGGAATATTGCTGCTTCTGTTGCTGCAAAAGTATAAAAAATATATTTTTCCTGCCGCATCGGCAAAGGAATAAACTAACCATTGCGCAAAGTGGCTTCTGCAACGCTATTTGAGCAGCAAAAACACCTTTGGAACAAGGGTGTACGCATTTGACAGTCTCAGGCATAGTATATATCAGCCGTTATTATTTGTTTACAGGACAGTTCTGGCATATGCGTTTAATCGGGAACCAACTGGCAATTTTTTCCGCTTTCTGCAATTTTTCCTGCATATTTGCCGACGGTTCCCGATCTCTTCATAATTCTCTCTCATACAAATGGATTATCCATTCCCCCCTGTTCCAATAATAGAGCCTGGCTATTTCATAGCAGATGTTCTCATAAGCTGATTCCTTACAGTTCCAGTATGATCTCCCTCACCTCGTCTTCAATCAGGTAGCACATCTCTTCATGGGCATCCACATCTCCCGCGATTTGTTCTGCATCCAGTTTTATATATCTGAGGTCTGCGCTGACCAGCAATATGCCTTTCCAATCATATATCTCCGTCCTCATAGTGGCAAACTTGGAAGTAGATTTCACCAGGATTCCTTTCCCCACCAGTTCCTCCTGATAGGGCACAGGCTTTCTGTATTTTACTGCCATGGACATGGTAACTCCCAGAACCGACTCCCCCTCCCGGGCCCACAGCGCTCTCAGCCCCAGTTCGTCAAGCATAGTTGCGGCCAGCCCCCCATGAACCCGTTGGGGAAAACTTTGGTGTTCCTCTTCATATCGGAAGATAGTCATAACGCTGCCGTCCTCCATATTATAGAATTGGGCTTTCATACCCACCGGATTATCCATGCCGCAGATAAAGCACATTTTGCTGTTTCTCTGTTTTCCCACTACTTTCATTTCCGTCTCTCCTCCCTCTGTACAATCTGTGCTCCTGTATTCTTTCTCTTTCCCATTAGAAATCCCAAACAACCGTTGAGCAGCCAGATCCAAAACAGTTCCAATATGACCATCACCGCAAACAGCGCAATATGTTGAATAAAAAGCCGGCCTGTGGCCGCCAAGGCCAAGCCCCCCGCCTTTTGGGCAATATAAATGACACGCATATCCAGATGTGTCACCATGATGGCCAGGGAATGCTTCCCCAGATATTCAAGGGGCGCAAATCGTCCCGGAAGACAGCACAGGAAGAGGGTTCCGCCGGTAAGGCACAAGGCTGCCAGGATAAAGAGGGCTCCATTCCCCAATAGCATATAACAGAAAGATACCGGGTAACCCGACACCCGGACATTGACGACAGACAGCCAGGATCCCGCACCGGTCAGGCCGGCACCGGCCAATGCCAGCACCCATTTCCGCTCAGCAAGGCATCTCACCAATATGCCCATGCCCTCCCCCAGCGCACAGAAAAACATACCCATACAACCGCGCAGAACCGTACTGGCCAGTTTCAGCAGAAACACGCCGGCGGACATCTCCATCCCCGCTGCCTGGCCCGGCACCCCCTTAAAGGCACAAAGCCCCACAGCCAGTGAAGCCAGTAAAGCCAGCGCCGCAGGATAAGCCAGTTTTTTACGCAAAAGCTGGTATCCTGTGGCTCCCACAAAAAATACCGGCAAAAACCATAGCACGGAACTACCGAAAAATGAAATGGCGTCCCATACCTTGCCGGATATTCCCGTGAAAGAATGGGGCATGGGAGCAAAAAACTCTTTTGCGCAGTCCCATAAAATGCCAATGAGACTGAACCAGAAATATGGAATCAGAATAGAGCGGGCTCTGTCTCTGATCACAGAACCCGATTCCCGCTCATACAGCCTCCCCTCTCCCGTCAGCAAGCCTGCTGCCACGAAAAACAGCGGCATATGGAAAGCATTGAGCAGAAGTTTCCAGAAGTAGGGAGTTGCCTCCATATGGCCCAGCACCACCAGCACAATTCCAAGTCCTTTGTAAATGTCTAGATACCGAATCCTGTTCTTTTGCATATTTACCAGTTTCCTCTCCCCGCAACCGGCATCTTTCTTTTGCGCTCTCTTTCCGATGTGTCGGAACACTATTGTATCGTTCTGATATAGGTGATGAAGGAATTGCCGTTCTCCTCCATCCACTCCCGGGTGTCGTTCATTCCCTTTTTATACAGCCTGCCTGTTGCGGGCTCCATCACCACCATATTATACTCGTTAAAGCCCGTAAGCAGCACTGCCTCCCCATTCTTCAGACGGGCCAGTACCGGAATGTCCTGATTGATAAAATACAACATGGAATCCAGGCTGCAGCCCCCCAGATCCAGCACCTGCGCCTGTCCCTCCAGATTTTCTTCCAGAATCTCCCTGGCCGTTTTGCCCTGACTCAGCAGATTATCCGTATTTCCCACGATCCCTTCCAGAGCCAGCATGGTATCCAGGCACACGGCCAGGCTGCCCTTGTCTTCCGTAGCCGTTTGGGCTGTGATGGCCATAATCTGGTTGCGCAGCACCCGGTTCCCCCTGACCCATATGGTTCTGCCGCTTTCGTCCACCACCACACCGAAGCAGGCATCCGCCTGGCGGATGGCCACCGCCGGATCGTAATAAATACCCGCCGCACGGCCCAGGTCATACACATAGTAACGCTCCTGCTGATTGTCCATGGGAAGTACCACATCTCTTCCCCCCTCAAAAATAACTTCCTTGGGGGTCAGGACCTGCAGCCCCTTCACATCAATCTCTTCCCGCACCTGAATCTGGACCAGCTTTTCATAGGTATCCACCGCTGCCACCACCAGCCGGTTTCTACCCTCATCCTGGGCCACACTGTTCATAATATGGTCCTGAGACGTACTCACAAAGCTGCCGTCTTCCCTGCGCAGAATCCGTTCCAAAGTGATCTGGTTCTCCTCCACCTGACAGGACAGCGTATAAATATTATCCCGCTGATAGGCTTTCAGCAGCTTTCCTGATGCATCTCTGATGCACACCTGGTACATGGGAAAAAACAGACGTCCCGCCGCATCGCTGGTCACATCTTCCTGTCTTGCCACGCCGTAGACAATGTCCTCTCCCATAAAGCCCAGCGGACGGGCTATTTCGTCCGCGTTCACATCAATCCGGGTAATCTGTTCCGTCCCCAGGTTCATGATCTGCAGCCCCTGATCCTGACGCCACACTACGATCTTGTGGCTGGCGGATATCACCATGGCTTCGTCGCTCTCCACCAGGGCAATCCTGTTGCTGGTCCGCTCCAGAGTGTCCACTTCGTAAATGCCGTGATCCAGATAGAGATAAAGCTTCCCCTCCCGGTTCAGATAGAGAAGTTCCTCCAGTTCCCGCTCCAAAATCTCATAGGTTTTGTCATAGGGAATATATACCAGTTCCTCAATGGTATTCCGCCCGCTGTTGTAGGTATAGAGCTGGATGCCCACCTCTCCCTCATG
The DNA here is from genome assembly GCA_011959105.1 of Lachnospiraceae bacterium. GTDB lineage: Bacteria > Bacillota > Clostridia > Lachnospirales > Lachnospiraceae > Acetatifactor. The sequence goes on from BLLU01000251.1 coordinate 24,559, forward strand.
CCGTCCCCGGTTCATATACCCGTATACGGCAAACTGCACATTGTTGCCCTCGTCCACATCCAGGATCTTCAGATTGAACCGGCGGTACATCTCGCGGACATCCCACTGTACCCGATTGTTCTGGGACTGGTCCTCATAAAAAGAAAAAAGCAGCGCCAGTCTGTTGGTGGTCACATTGTAACTGCAAAGTCTTCCGGCCGCTTCAAAGACCACAATATTGCCGTCCTCACTCTCCAACAGAGCCGTGTCCTCCCCCACAATTCCCAGCATAATCTTGTCGCTGCCATAAATATCCCCCTTCACAGCGGGAATCTGGTCCATGGTCCTCTCAAATTCCAGCAAATATACCCTCTCCGGGGTATAGCGGATTCGGTACAGTTCTTCCACCAGGTAGCAGTCCTGGTCCCGGCCGCTGCCTGTGGACACCAGGTAATGAAGTTCCATGGAAGCTGTCTGTGTGGCCAGTTCCACCAGATTCACGGCAGGCTGGGTCAGGCGCCTCACGTCCAAATCTCCCCAGGTAATCTGCTGAAAGCTGCTGTGAATATCCACCTTGTGAAAAGTAGTATTGTCCCCCTGAGAACTGCTCTCCAGATACTTGATCAAGTCCCTGGCGGCCTCCTTATCAAAAGTCTTTTGGTGAAAGTCCCACACATACTGCAATTTTTCATATCCCCAGGTATTGTCACTCCATATGGCCCGGGTGTAATACCAGATTTCCCGACCACTGTCATCGGTGAGCACCAGCGCCAGAGAATACTCCTTGTCCTTCTCAATCAGATCCTTCAGGGCTGTCTCCACCCGTATGGTACTCCCGGACGAAAACTCCGTGATCTCGGTATTCTCTATGAGGCGACTGCCGTCCCGGCTGCGCACCTCCATGCGGATTCCCGCCAGGTTGATCCCATAGGTGTCAATCCGAAATACCAGTTCCCTGTTCGTCCCCAGTTCCGCGATAGTCCCCCGCTGATAGGCGGTGTCCATCGCCTGAGCATACCCATGCAGTTCATTATAAACAATGTCCCCCTTCTCCAGGGTGATAACGGGAAAACTGGCCGCCGATAATTCCATTGTCATATTCCGGTTGTCGTGATTCATTACCCTGCCTGCCACCAGCAAAGCGACCACAAAAGTCAGCAGAAAAATCACCCATTTTATAATTACTTTTTTCATGGCCGCTCCTTTCCCATACGCTGCGGGACCGCCTGTATCTACGCTTCAGCCCGGCAATGCTTCATGGTTTCCGTCCACACTTTATTATTGCGGGTATCCCCTGCTCCGTCACTGCTCCAGCAAACGCGCCAGCGTGGGATATATCCCCAGCAGTTCCATGGTCTCCTGCAGCGGAGTCCCCTGATCCCGGCAGCCTTCCCGCCTTTTACGCATATGCTGTGCCCCGGCGGCGCCCTGCGTCCCGGGCTGCATCTTTACCGCCCGGATCAACAGGTTCTTGGGGGTATGTTCCATGTCGATGAACTCCAGAATCTGGGCGTCATAACCCTGCTGCTCCAGCAATCCCGCCCTTACCGCGTCTGTGATCAGAGCAGACATGCGCTCCCGGATCAGCCCATATCGCAGTAATGGCTCCAATTCCCGGCAATGAATCTGTCTGTTTACCTCATGCTGACAACAGGGAACCGCCAGGATTACCCTGGCCCCCCAACTCACGGCTTTTTCCAACGCATAATCCGTGGCTGTATCGCAGGCGTGGAGAGATACCACCATATCCACCCTCTGGTTCTCTTCATAAGTACTGATATCTCCCACCCGAAAATGCAGATTCTCATAACCGCACTTTCCGGCCAGTTCATTGCAGCGCCGGATTACATCGGCTTTCAGGTCCAGTCCCGTAACACGGATATCCCTGCCCTGCAGCACATGAAGATAGTAATACATGGCAAAAGTCAGGTACGACTTGCCGCAGCCGAAATCTATTACATGGATCTGCCCCTCCCCGGGCAGCTGGTCCAATATATCCTCTATAAACTCCAGATATCTGTTGATCTGGCGGAATTTGTCATATTTACTCCTGGTGATCCGGCCGTCCGGGGTCTGAACTCCCAATCCCACCAGGAAATCCACCGGACGGCCTTCCTGCAGGATATACTGCTTCTCACGGTTATGGGAGAGTTCCTTGGGAATGTTACAGGATATCCGTCTGGTTTTGACCGTTATTTTGCCCTTCTTACTCACCAGCACAGTGGCACTCCTGTCTTTTGCCATGATCTCACACTGGCAGAATGTACCGGCCAACAGCTTTTCTACCAGTTCACAGATTTCTCCCGCACTATGATTCTCATGAAATACCTGGGTTCCGGCATACCTTGTCCCCTGGAAGCGTAATTCTCCCTTGAGAAGCACCGGACGAATCTTCAGCTTGTCCCCGTAAGATTTGTCCCTGCTGTTACTCAATACCGCCTGTACCAGCCCTTCATTCATCATCTCTTTCAGCAATCCGCTTAACTCGTCCATCCCCAACTCTCCCTAATTAGAGTTCCACAAATTTATGTCTTTAGTCCCGCAGAGCCACGAAAACGCGTGGTTCCCGTGGCCCTGCCTGTTATATTTCCCTGTCAGCTCAAGCTGAAAAATCCTCTTTTGCCGCCCCGACGGCGCTTATAAACTTCATTTACCAGAAGCACAAATATCAGCGGCTGTCTGGGCTCCCCATCGTCGCCCGGATTCTCCTGGTCCGAATACTTCTGCCTCTCCTCCCGCCGGATGATATCGGTTATATTATCAGCCGTGCGCTCCAAGGTATAGCGGTCAGGATATTCATCGTATATCACGCTGCCCTCATAGTCCAGCTTATCCAGAATCTCGGCGACCCTGGTCTGGTAATGCCTGATCTGCGCCGGATACATCTGCCGGAAATATTCCAGATCCCGCAGCACGTCCCCGTCCTGCCTGCCGTAAAGAGTACCGTTCCCATAGCCTGCCGCCGGATATGTCATATAAAAAGGTAAGATTCTGCGTTCAAAATCCATGTCCATGATGCCTTTTCTTTTTCTATAACATATGCATCCGATATACCCGCCGTTACTGGGAAGGCAGGCCGGGCCTTACTTTATGACCTGAATGCGGGCCATCGCCCGCAGCAGAGCGGTCTCCGCCCTGGCTATGTCCGTGTCGCTGGCATGTTCGTGGATACGCTCTTCCGCACGTTCTTTGGCTGCCTCCGCCCTGGCGGCATCAATCTCGTCCGGCCATTCGACAATCTCTGCCAGAACTGTGACCCTGTCCGGCAGAATCTCCACAAAGCCGGCATGGAGCGCGGCTTCCTTCTCGCCCTCCGGCTCCGTAATGGTAAGCACGCCGGGCTTTACGATCACCGTCATTGGCAGATGTCCGGGCAGCACGCCTATTTCGCCCTCGGATGTGTTAAACTCCACCATCTCCGCCTCGCCCTCATAAAATACTCTGTTGGGGGTGATGATCTTCAAAGTCAAGCAATTATTTTCTGCCATGGAAAACCTGCCTTTCCCTATTTCACTCTGGCCAGGACATCATCGATGCTGCCGGCGTTCAGGAAATAGCTTTCCGGAATATCATCATGTTTGCCTTCCAGAATCTCTTTAAAGCCCTGGATCGTCTCATTGATGGGCACATATTTGCCTTCCATACCGGTGAACTGGCCCGCCACGAAGAAAGGCTGGGACAGAAATCTCTGTACCTTACGGGCACGGGAAACCACCAGCTTGTCATCCTCAGACAGTTCATCCATACCCAGAATAGCGATGATATCCTGTAATTCCTTATATCTCTGCAATATTTCCTGCACACCCCGAGCCACTTTGTAGTGTTCTTCGCCTACGATGCGGGGATCCAGAATGCGGGAGGTGGACTCCAGCGGATCCACGGCAGGGTAGATACCCAATTCCACGATGGAACGGGACAGCACGGTAGTAGCGTCCAAATGAGCGAAGGTCGTAGCGGGAGCCGGGTCAGTCAAATCGTCCGCAGGCACATATACTGCCTGAACGGATGTGATGGAACCGTTCTTTGTGGATGTGATACGTTCCTGCAAAGCGCCCATCTCTGTCTGCAGCGTGGGCTGATAGCCCACTGCGGAGGGCATACGGCCCAGCAGAGCGGACACCTCGCTGCCCGCCTGGGTGAATCGGAAGATGTTATCAATAAACAGCAGCACATCCTTACCGCCCTTGTCACGGAAATACTCTGCCATAGTCAGACCGGTAAGACCCACACGCATTCTGGCTCCGGGGGGCTCGTTCATCTGTCCGAACACCATGGTGGTCTTGTCGATAACCCCGGACTCGCTCATCTCATGATACAGATCATTCCCTTCACGGGTACGCTCGCCTACGCCGGTAAACACGGAATAGCCGCCGTGCTCCGTGGCAATATTGCGGATCAGTTCCTGAATCAGCACGGTCTTTCCCACACCCGCGCCGCCAAAGAGGCCGATCTTACCGCCCTTCTGATAGGGGCACAGCAGGTCTACCACCTTGATACCGGTCTCCAGCAGTTCCGTCTCTGTGGACTGCTCCTCAAAATCCGGCGCCGCCCTGTGGATGGGCTCAAAACTCACACCCTCCGGAGCAGGCTTGTTGTCAATGGGCTTTCCCAGCACATTGAAGATACGTCCCAGGGTGTTTTCACCCACAGGCACAGTAATAGGCGCGCCGGTGGCGATGGCTTCCATGCCTCTCACCAGGCCGTCCGTGGTGCCCATGGCAATACATCTCACAGTATCGTCGCCCAGATGCTGGGATACTTCCACCGTCAGTTCACCGCCGTCCCCGCCAGGAATCACGATTGCCTCGTTGATCTCCGGCAGTTGGCCCTCACCAAAGCGGATATCCAGCACCGCACCAATGATCTGGGTAATCCTTCCTATATTTTTTCCTGTCATAAAACATCCCTTCTTTATTTAGAGTTCCGCATCCGGCCTCTCAGCACCTTTCCTGGTGGAGTACAAACCATCCTCCCGGCTGCTTTGTACTCCAGGCACTTCGGGCCAGATGCTGATTTAGAGTTCCGCATCCAGCGCCTCAGCACCTTTCCTGGTGGAGTACAAATCATCCTTTCGGCTGCTTTGTACTCCAGGCACTTCGGGCCGGATGCTGATTTAGAGTTCCGCAGGAGTGAAAAACTATGAAATTGCCTCCGCTCCGGCTATAATCTCTGTCAATTCCTGTGTGATAGAGCCCTGACGAGCTCTGTTGTATTTCAGCGTCAAGTCACTTATCATTTCTTCCGCATTGCTGGTAGCATTGTCCATGGCCTGCATACGCGCGCCGTTCTCGCTGGCTACGGCCTCCATCAGCCCTCCGTAGATCAGGCTGGCCACATATTTGGGGATAATCATCTCCAGAGCCTCTTCGTCGTCTGCCTCAAAGTTCATGGGCACTTCCGACTCCTCTCCTTTGATCTCCTCCCCCTGCTCTACTGGCAGGAGTTTCAACAGGGTGGGCACATGGCTCACCGTGTTCTTAAAAGCCGTGTAGGCCAGGTAGATTTCCCCTACTTCCCCCTCTGCGTATGCCTTCAGCAATTCGCTGCACAGCAACATAGCGTCCGGGTAGGCAGGCTCTTCCGCCACATCGGACAGGTCCATCCGCACCTCGTAGCCCTCTCTGACAAAAGCATCCTTGCCCTTGCGTCCGACGGCATAGATCAGCACGTCCTTCTTGTCCCAGCCCTCATGACGGGTCACCAGCTTTACAATATTGGAATTATATCCCCCTGCCAGTCCTCTGTTGGAGGAAATCACCACCACCGCTTTTTTGACAGTTTCGGCAGGCTGCAGATACCGATGCTGCAAATTGCCCACCCTGGCCAGTATGCGGTTAACCGTCTGATACATGCAGTTAAAATAAGCCTTGGAGTTCTCCGCACTGGCTCTGGCCCTCTGCAGCTTTACGGTAGAAACGAGTTTCATGGCCTTGGTGATCTGCTGGGTGCTCTGTATGCTCCCCTTCCGACGCTTGATATCACGCATTGATGCCATAATTACCTCTTTCCCGCATATCGCAGATTTATCTGCGATATTGCATAAATACGTATTCAGCATCTAAAGTCCGGCAACGGCCGGACCCCATGATGCCGCATTGCTCTCTACACACTAGTGAAACTGCGCTTTAAACTCCTTGATAGCCTTAACCAGCTGCTCCTCGGTCTGCCCGGAGATCACTCTCTCCACCGCAATAGCCCGGGGAATTTCCGCATACCTGGTGTCCAGGAATTCGAACAGTTCCTTCTCGAAACGGGTGATGCTGTCCACAGGCACATCCAGCAGATACTTATTGGTTGCCGCATAGATGATGATAACCTGGTACTGTACGGCCATGGGCTGATACTGGGGCTGCTTGAGCACTTCCTTGATACGCTCGCCCTGCGCCAGCTTCTCCTTGGTATCCGCATCCAACTCCGACCCGAACTGAGAGAAAGCTGCCAGTTCACGGTACTGAGCCAATTCCACACGGATAGGAGCCGCAATCTTCTTCATCGCCTTAATCTGCGCCGCGCCGCCCACACGGGACACGGACAGACCTGCATTGACCGCAGGACGGAAACCTGCGTTAAACATCTCCGTCTCCAGATAAATCTGCCCGTCGGTGATGGAAATCACATTGGTCGGGATATAGGCCGATACGTCCCCCGCCTGAGTTTCAATAATGGGCAGAGCCGTCAGGGAGCCGCCGCCGTATTCTTCGCTCATGCGCGCCGCACGCTCCAACAGTCTGGAGTGCAGATAGAATACGTCGCCGGGATATGCCTCACGCCCGGGTGGACGGCGGAGCAGCAGGGAGAGTGTGCGGTATGCGGTGGCGTGCTTGCTCAAATCATCGTAGACCACCAGCACATCCTCTCCGTTTTCCATCCATTCCTCGCCGATGGCACATCCGGCATAGGGAGCAATATACTGCAAAGGTGCCAGATCGCTGGCAGTAGATACCACCACGGTGGTATACTGCATGGCCCCGTATTCCTCCAGGGTCTTTACAATATTGGCCACTGTGGAAGCCTTTTGGCCGATGGCCACATACACGCATTTCACATCCTGGCCCTTCTGGTTAATGATGGTATCCAGGGCAATCGCCGTCTTGCCTGTCTGACGGTCCCCGATGATGAGTTCGCGCTGTCCTCTTCCGATGGGCACCATGGCGTCAATAGCCTTGATTCCTGTCTGCAGAGGAGTGTCCACGGATTTCCTGGTGATAACGCCGCTGGCCACTCTCTCAATCTTACGATATTTGTTGTTCTGCACCGGACCCTTGCCGTCGATAGGCTGCCCCAGCGCATTCACAACACGTCCCAGCATGGCGTCGCCCACCGGGACCTCCACTACCCTGCCGGTAGTCTTAACCGTATCGCCTTCGTTAATGTTTTTATGATTGCCGAGAAGTACCGCACCCACGTTGTCCTCTTCCAGGTTCATCACCATGCCGTAAATCTCGCCTGGGAATTCCAGCAGTTCACCCTGCATGGCATTCTCCAGACCATGCACACGGGCGATGCCGTCCGCCACCTGAATGACCGTACCCACATCAGATACATTAAGCTCAGACGCATACCGCTTAATCTGTTCCTTGATTACGGAACTTATTTCTTCTGGTCTCAAATTCATAGGTTGGTTCGCACCTTTCTTCCGGTTGGTCTAACCCAACTGGATTTGTAATAATTCCCGCTTCATATCCGCCAGCTTTGTGCGGATGCTGCTGTCTACCACTCTGTCCTTGATGCGGATCACCATCCCGCCGATCAGCGAGGGATCCACTGCAAAGTGCATCTCCATGGTCAGATAGGGAGTGGTGCCAAGGAGTCTGGCCTGTATATCCGCCTTGCGGGATTCGGACAATTCCATGGGGGTGGTCACGTAGGCCGTGCCAATCTTTTTCTCCTCCTTTACCTTCTCCGTAAAGTACCGGAAAACCGCCTGCAACTGCCCATATCTCTCCTTGGCCAGAATCAGTTCCAGGAAGCCTGTCATCTCCCTGCTGATCCTGCCTGCAAATGCCCCTTTCATGATCTCCACCTTTTCCTGCTTGGAAATCTTAGGGTGCTTCATCAGTCTGTCCCATTCCGGATTCTGCTTCAGCACCGTCTGGATGAGTTCCACCTCCTCCAGAAATGCATCCACCTGATTCGCCTCCATGGCGGTCTGGAACAAAGCCTCTCCATATGTCTGTTCCACTAGCTTAGCCATGTATTGTCACCTATTTCCTTCAGAGTCTCATTTACCAGGCTGTCCTGGATCTCCGTGTTGATAGAAGCAGCCACAGCCTTGCCTGCCATCATCGAAGCGATACCTATCATCTCACGCTTCACCTCGTCAGCCATCTTCTGCTTCTCCAACTGAGCCTCCGTGCGGGCTCGCTCCATGATCCTGGATGCTTCCTCCCGGGCTTTGGCAATGATATCGTTCTCATTCTCCAGCGCGCGCTTGCGGGCATCGCTGAGGATCTCCTCCGCTTCCTTGTCGATCTCCCTTATCTTAGCCTCATACTCTTCCTTCAGCTTTGCGGCCTGCTCCATATTGCTCTGGGCATCGTCCAGCTCACTCCTGATCTTGTTCTGGCGATCCTGCAGCATTTTTCTGGCCGGATTGAACAGAAAATAACTCAGCAGCAGGAACAGTACAAAGATCGCTATAATCATCAGCATGGAGTCAGCCAGCAGTTGAAAGTCCAGATCGAAGAGTCTCTCCATGGGCTCCTGGGCCGTTAAAAGTATCATTCTCTGCCTCCTTTATAATCGTTCCATAGTACACCGTTTCCGATGTAGAATTTATTTGTCCCGGAGGCTTACTTACCTAACGGCTTTACGAATAACAGCAGCATGGCAATCAACAGACCGTACAGACCTGTGGTCTCTGCCACGGCCTGCCCCAACAGCATGGTGGAAGTAATGGCGGACTTGGCGCCGGGGTTGCGTCCCACTGCGGCGGCGGCATGGCCGGCCGCAATACCCTGTCCAATACCAGGTCCGATACCGGCAATTACTGCCAGACCTGCGCCGATTGCAGAACATCCCAAAATAAAGTTAGTGTTGAAATCCATATTTTTTTCCTCCTAAAATAAATTTCGCATATCCCCGCAGACACAGGACTTATCAGAACCGAATCCGGCCCCGGGACAACTGCGTATGCATCGCACAGCCTGGTGCGATTGCCTCTTTGTCAGTTAATTTTCGCTGCCGATGGCATTGTTAATATATGTCATGGTCAGCATGCAAAATACGTAGGTCTGAATTGCTCCGGAGAACAAATCAAAATACACATGCAGCGCCGCAGGCCAGATGGTGGCAAACCATCCCAGCAGTCCATATACCAGCGCCATCATCACCGTGCCGGACAGCACGTTGGCAAACAGACGCAGGGACAGGGACACCGGCACCGCGATCTCACTGATCAGGTTGATGGGGAACCATATGGGCAGCCATGGCGGCAGCGGCGAACACATATCCACCCAGATATCCTTCAGCTTCTGATGCTTAAACTGATTGAAATGAATCAGCACAAAAGTGAGGATACCCAGCGGAAGCGTCACCCCATAATCCGCTGTGGGCGGCCTAAGTCCCAGCAGTCCCGATATATTGGACAGCAGAATAAAGATAAACACCGTTCCAATATAATTGTAGAACCTGGGGGCATTCTTCCCCATGGGACTGTCCACCATGCCGTCCAGCTTCTCCACCATGAGTTCCACCACATTCTGAAGGCCTTTGGGCACTTCCGTGGCTTTCCGCATGGCCCGGTTTGCCGCGATGGCAAAGCCGATAATGATCAACATGACGATCAGGATGCACACATGCGATGTTGTTATCCACACTTCATGGCCGAAAAAACTGTATTTAAACAGGCCATGGATCATAAAATCGATCCCGTCAGCCGAGGATAACAAAGGTCCAATTTGCATACTCTCACCTCCCTCTTATCTTTATGCTCTTCCATGGCTTCCAATGCCTTTACTCCGCCGGCTCTGCCTCTGTCTCTTCTTCCGGCATGGGCTCGGGCACCGGGTCCGTTTCATGAAAAAGCATATTGCATAATTTATGAGTAAACGGCTGGAGATAAGCCGCTACTTTCATCATCATATATCCCAGAAATACCACCAGGGGATTAAGCACGTCCGTCAGCATGATAACTCCCAGAACAATGCACAATATACCATACCGCAGCAGCCCCCCTGTCACCACTGCTCTGGATGCCCCGTCCCCCAGGTCCAGCGCCCGGTCCAGGGTCCTGTACATATGCCAGGTTCCCAGCAGGGCCAGCAGGATGCCCAGCCACAGGGCGGCAGCATACAGCCCCCTGCTGCCGGCAAACCACATGCCCACAGCCTGACAGGCCACACCGCCGAACAGGATTCCCAGATCCAATTCCAGCAGAGCCCGGTTCATCTCTTTCACTCTGTGTATCATCCGGCTCTCCTCTGCCCCTTCCGGCAATATCCGACATCTTTTCCGCAACCGCAGCAATCCCTTTACCTCTCTTCCGCATCCCCCTGTCTGCTCTGGAGATCCTGTTCCCCGGACGACTCTTCCTTACACTGCGTCCCAGGCTTTTCCTCATAGACCGACCTGGCCATGCGCCAGATGTTCTGAAATCCCGCAACAGCGCCGACAAAGAAGAAAAGGACCATGAAAAAAGAGGTGCCGCACTTGCGGTCCAGCAGAATCCCCAGCCAGGACATGGCCCCGATGGGAACCAGCATATTAATGCCAAACTGCATTACCAGCACCAATGCCCGGTACACGCTTTTATCCTGTTTGTCTTTTCTGTCATAAGGCGCTTTTTTACTCATTCCAATATTATATATAAAATTTTTAAAAAAGTCCAGCACAAGCAGCCAATATCCCAAGAAAATTCTATAAAAATTTCTACAAAATAAAGTTGACTTCCGAACGGGGGCATTGTAGTATGATTTTATCAGACACAGGGTGCGGCTTTGACGATTTATGCCGGCTCGCAGACGTCCCGCCACACAAAAGGAGGCCCCATGAGCGAATTACAACTGTACCGCAGACGCCTGATCCCCGATGAATGTATCCTGCTGAAGGACGACATTATCGTAAAACAGACGGAGGAACTGGTCATCACCTCCTGGAATACATTAAACCCCAAGATCGCCTTCAGCCACGGCTGCTCCTGCTACTTCCTGAACGAGGGCTTTAAGATCAGCAAGTTCTACCGTCAGGACGGCTCTCTGCTATATTGGTATTGTGACATTGTAGAGTATGCCCGGGATGAACAGGCCCATACTCTGACTGCCACGGATCTGCTGGCAGACGTGATTGTCTATCCCGATGGCCGGATCAAAGTGGTGGATCTGGATGAACTGGCTCAGGCTTTCGACACGGGCCTGTTGACCGCCCCACAGCTTTCCGCCGCGCTGCGGCAGCTGGACCACCTGCTCACATATATTTATAAGGATAAATTTGACCAACTGCAGGCACAACTGGAAAGCCTCGGACTATAATGTCCGAGGCTTCTGCAAGATTCCGATACTCTTAATAGAATATATGCCCTCCTATGGAGATGCCGGACAACCCCGGTATAGGTGTACGAAAATACACACAATTTCCCACATTACTCATACCCGACATGGCTTCCTCTGCCGCTCTATAGCAGTCCGCCGTTGCTTTATTGGATGCCAGTGCCAGTTCCAGACGGCCGCTGCCCACCGGAGAAAACTGCTTTCTCTGATAAATCACACCCACCACTGTATCCGGGTAGACACTGCTTAACATTCGGTTGATCACCACCGCGCCCACGGCCAGTTTCCCCTCATAGGGCTCCCCGCCCGCCTCGCAGTAGATCAGATTGGCCAGCAGATACAAGTCCCCTTCCGCAAAAGACACTTCCGAGATGTTGCGCCAGGTAGCGTTGGCCGCCCGCTGGGACATGGCGATCTCCTGCCGCAGTTTTTCCTTCAGATATTTCAAATCTTCCTCCAGCTTTTTTAAGCTGGCTTCATACGCCCTGGCTTCTGCCTCCGCATCCGAGATCTGATCGGCATAGTCAGCCATGCGGCTGCTGGTCTGGCTGATCAGTCCGGACACCCTGCTTTTCTCCGCCTCGGCCTGTACTTTCAGGTAGTCCAACTCCTCCTTCTCCTGCTGCAGACGGATCTCCTCGGACTCAATAAATTCCCTGTTGGCAATAATCTGATCCAGCATTTCATCATCCGCCTGGGCGATGTGCTCTGTGTAAGTGGACAGGTTCAAAAATCTGGCAAAACTCTCCCAGCTGAAAAAAATGTTCAGCAAACTGTCCTGGCCTCTCTCGTAGGCGTACTGGATTCTTCTTTCCATACACTCGTACTGCCAGGCCTCCGTGGCTTTGGCATCCTCAAGTGCCTGAATAGTATCCGCGATTTCCTGTTCCTTGTCCCGAATCTGTTGTTCCAGTTCCGCCAGATGGTCGCTGACCGCCGTCAGCTGCTCACTCAGTTCCGCCAACTGCTTCTTTAAAGATTTCTGTTCACCCTTGAGCCCGTTCAGTTCCAGCTGGTTGGCCTCCTGCTGGTTCTCCAGCTGGTCTTTCTCCTGTTCTTTTTCCTCAATCTCCTGCCTGGTTGAACTGGTTGCATACGAAGGAAACGGTACACAGGCCGACACCAGCGCCACCGCTGCCAACAGTAAAATCATCCTTTTTCCCTTGGTGTTATGATATGTCTTCATCTAACTCACAACTCCAGTTCCACTTTTCTTCCCGTTTTATGATAGGCTATATATTCCACCCCCGCCGCGTCCAGCATACGCTTGGACGCCACATTGGACGGCAGTCCCTCATACTTGTCGCTGGCATATACCACGGTCTTGATGCCCGCCTGGATAATAGCCTTGGCGCACTCATTACAGGGAAACAGGGACACATACAGTTTAGTCCCCTCCAGGGAACCTCCCCGGTAATTCAGAATCGCATTAAGCTCGCTGTGGGTCACAAATGGATACTTCGTGTCCAGTTCTTCCTCCCCTTCCCGGCTCCAGGGGAAGGTATCGTCCGCACAGCCGTTGGGAAAACCATTATAACCCATGGACAGAATCTTATTCTCCCGGCTGACAATGCAGGCCCCCACCTGGGTTCCGGGATCTTTGGAACGCATGCCCGAAAGCTGGGCCACCCCCATAAAGTACTCATCCCAACTTATATAGTCCTCTCTCTTTCCGCCCATAACCCCATCCTCTTATTTTGTGCCGAAAATACGGTCCCCCGCATCCCCCAGGCCAGGTACAATATAACCATGGTCATTCAGCTTCTCATCCAGCGCTCCGATGTACATATCCACGTCCGGATGCTCCTTCTTCATCAGTTCCACTCCTTCCGGAGCGGCTATGATGCACATAAAATGGATATTTCTGCATCCCTTGTCCTTAAGCATCTGGATAGCCGCCACAGAGGAACCGCCGGTGGCCAACATGGGATCCACCACAAACACTTCCCTCTCTGCGCAATCTGCAGGCAGCTTGCAGTAGTATTCCACAGGTTTTAATGTCTCCGGATCCCGGTACAGGCCGATATGTCCCACCTTTGCCGCGGGAATCAGATTCAGCATCCCGTCCACCATGCCCAGGCCCGCGCGCAGGATCGGCACAATTGCCATCTTCTTGCCCCGCAATTCCTTTACCGTGGCGGAGCAGATGGGCGTCTCGATCTGTACCTCGTCCAGTTGCAGATCCCTGGTGGCCTCATAGCAGATCAACATGGCAATCTCGCTGATGGCCTGCCGGAAATCCTTTGTGCCTGTCTCCGTCCTCCGAATCAAACCGATCTTATGCTGGATCAAGGGATGGTCCATTATTACAACTTTAGCCATTTATTTATCCTCCTATTTAGAGTTCCGCATCTCCCCTCCAAGCACAACCACTCCCTTGATATACATCCAAACGCTTCGACGTTCGGATGTATATCAGTACGCTTTCCGGGGATATGCTGTTTAGAGTTCCGCATTTCCTCTATGCGTTTAACATGTCCACTCTTCTCTTATGTTTTTCTTCTTCGGAAAAAGGGGTATTCAGAAAAGTCTCCACGATGTCCAGCGCCAGATTAGGACCGATCATGCCGCCTCCCATAGCCAGTACATTGGCATTGTTGTGAAGCCGGGTCATCCTGGCGGACAAAGTGTCCGAACACAGAGCGCAGCGCACTCCCGGCACCTTGTTGGCGGCTATGCTGATTCCGATCCCTGTGGTACAGATCACAATTCCTTTTTCACAGCTGCCGTCTGCCACAGCCTGGGCCACAGCCTTCCCATAAACGGGATAGTCCACGGACGCTCTGCTGTCACATCCCATGTCCTGATAGGGAATCTGCTTCTCTTCCAGATACTGAATCACCAGCTGCTTCAAATCATAACCGCCATGGTCGCTTCCTATTGCTATCATATATCTGCCTCCTTCTGTCGCTTATAGATACGGGCATGCCCGCAAAAGCCTATTTCTGATTGCCTTCAAGAACCACCAGTCTGTGCCCGGCCGCTTTCAACAGGCGATTCATAATGGCCTGTCCCAATCCTGTGTCGTCAAAGCATTCCGAATAGATCCGGGTCACTTTCTCATCATCGAAACGGCGCAGTATGCCGTACAGGCGCCGGGCGATTTCTTCCTCGTCCCGCCTGCTGCCCAGGCTGCAGACCAGATCGGCGCGATACCCCGGCAACTCCTCGTCCGTGGCGATCACCCCCACCTTATGCCCTCGGCTTCCATCCTCCGCGGCGCATGCGTTGATATAGGCCGTCACCTGCTCCGCCTGCCCTGACACGATGGTCAGTTCGCCCTGGGGCGCGTAATGTCGATACTTCATCCCCGGGGCCCTGGGAGCCTGTCCGCTGTCAGCCCTCAGCAAGGTCCGATCCAAATCGACCTGCCCCAATACGCCGGCCAGCATGTCCCGGGTAATAAACCCGGGCCGCAGCACCTGGGGCGGACTGACTGTCAGATCCACGATCGTGGATTCCAGGCCGATCTCCCCATCCCCTCCGTCAATGATCACATCGATCCTGCCATCCATATCCTCTTTCACATACCGGGCCGATGTGGGGCTGGGCCTGCCGGACAGGTTGGCGCTGGGAGCCGCCACATAACCGCCGCCATAAGAGATCAGCCTGCGGGCCACCTGGTGAGAGGGCATCCGCACCGCCACGGTATCAAGCCCTCCGGTAGTCTCATAGGGTACCTCCTGTGACTTGTGCAGAATCATGGTCAGGGGCCCCGGCCAAAACGCCCGGGCCAGCTGCACAGCCGACTCCGAAATCCGATCGGCAATGCGGGCCAGGTCCTCCGTCCGGGCGATATGGACGATCAGCGGATTGTCCGCAGGCCGTCCCTTGGCGGCATAGATTTTCCGGGAGGATTCAGGATTCAGGGCATCTCCGCCCAAGCCGTACACCGTCTCTGTCGGAAAGGCCACCAGACCTCCCCGCCGCAGCACCTCTCCGGCCTCCCGCAGAGCCATATCTTCCCCGCCGGAAAAGTTCTCTCCCTGCCCCTGTATCCTTATGATTTTCGTATTCATTTCCAATATCCTTTACGCATTCGGGCAAACCTATGCCCCCGCTTCTCAACATATTTCCACATTTTATCTATCATAGCACACTTTGCTGAATTTGTCTAATGGCTCTCCGCAAGATATTGTAATATTCCCATATGTATAGCCCAGGCCACCCGGTCCTGGTAGTCCTCCTGGGCCAGCAAAGCCGCTTCTGCCTGATTAGATAGGAAGCCGCACTCCACAATCACAATGGGTATATCCGTCTTTTTCAGCAGATAATAGCTGTCGTTAGCCTTGATCTGGCGGCGGTTCTCCGGGTCCAGTTTCTCCACAAGCTGCTTTTGCAGCAAATCCGCCAGCAACTGGCCGTCCCTGCTGCCGTCATAATAAAACACCTGTGCGCCGTGTACATATTCCTCAGGATAGCTGTTCTGGTGTATGCTGACGGTAATGGCAGGCTTTGCCTCTTCGATCAGGGCAACCCTTCGCTTCATATCCTGCACCTTTTTATTGGAGGCATCACTGTCGTACAGGCCGTTCTCATCCTCTCTGGTCATGACTACCCGGATGCCCTGGGCTTCCAGGTACTGCCGCACTTTGCGGGCTATGCTCAGGTTCACATCCTTCTCCAGCACCTGGTTGACGCCTATCTTGCCGGGATCATCTCCCCCGTGACCGGCATCCACAACCACGCATACCTGCTGCCCGGAACTGTCTCCGTCCTTCTCCCCCTCCACATTCCTGCCGCTCACAAACACTGCCGCGCTGTGAGCCACATAAATCATGGACAGGGCCAGAAGCACCCCCAGCGACAGCGAAAAAATCTTTTCCATTCGTTCCTGCATATTGATAATTCATCCCAGACTCTTCTTAATTATCAATATATGTCCGGGTTTTCATCCGTATGCAGCGCCCCTTTACGGCGCGTTCACATAGGCGTTTATCAATTCCCAGGCCGCAGGTGTGCCATAGCTGATCTGCCATACAGCCGCACCGGCAATTCCCCGGTTCTGCATCACGTTCAGCTTCACCTGTATGGACTCCTCTGTTTCCGCCCAGATTTTGTGGGTCTTGCCCCCACTCTGCCACTCCGCGTACATCTGGGAAGTCTCCTCGTCCCAGCTGGCCTCCACGCCGATCCGCTGCAGATAGTCCTTGGTGTTGGACAGCAGCAGATACTCGTCCGTAACCGTTGCTCCGTCTATGGTCCACAGAATCGTATAAAAGGGCAGGGCATTGATCACCTTCTCCTTGGGTACCTGCTCCAGCGTGCGGTCTATGCCGCCGCTGACATAGCCGATGCTGGCTACGGATCCCGGATCGCCGCTGCCGTGCCAGTGCTCGTCATACCCCATGATAATTACATAATCAGCCACCTTTCCCTGTACATCCCTGCGGTAATGGTCATTAAAATTGAAAGGCACATAGTTATCAAAAGATAAGATCAGTCCATTTTTCCGACAGGCAATGGACAACTCCCGGATAAACTGGGCATAGTGGTCGCTGCACTCCGCCGTCACTTTCTCAAAGTCAATGTTGAGGCCGTCCAGGTCCAGGTTCACCGCCTCCTGTACAATGTTGGAAATCAGCCGTCCCCGGATGGTGGTGGAGGAGAG
Source organism: Lachnospiraceae bacterium (assembly GCA_011959105.1). Lineage (GTDB taxonomy): Bacteria > Bacillota > Clostridia > Lachnospirales > Lachnospiraceae > Acetatifactor. The sequence continues at coordinate 41,635 of BLLU01000251.1, forward strand.
AATCTGGAAGTCGTTGATTCCCGCATGGTTCACATTGTTATAGTTGAAATCGTCCAGAACACCCCATACCTGCAGTCCCATCCCGTGAGCGCGCTGCACATAGGAACTGCTTGCAAAACTCTGGAAATTGCCCTCGTTATCGCTGAGGCTGAACCAGGTGGGGGCGATCACATTCATGCCCCTGGTACCGGCCACCATACTCTCCAGAGTATCATTGCCCCCCACGCCTCCAATGGAATGCCATGCCATACTGACCTTACCGGGAAGCCGAAGAGAACTGTATACCGGCTCCACATAATCCGTCACAGGGATTTCCTGGACCTCCATCATTTCGTGAAGCAGCTTGTTCTCCACATAACCGATGTAGCCGTCCTGGGTGCGCACCTTACTCCAGGTCTCCATCTGCTCCAGCACCTTCACCTGGCTGCCCCCGGGCACGTCCCACAGAATTTCGCTCTTAATACCCCCTTTTACGCGCGCCGCCGTGTCCTTGGCCACCGTAGCCTGAAGGGACACGCCCCACTGGTTATACACCTGTACATGGCACTGGGCATACTGCAATTCCATATTGCTGTAACGCCGCACATAATCCGCCGCAACATAGACCTGGCCGTCCTCCTCATAGGCAATCACATAGCCCAGATCCTGGCTGCCGCTTTCCCGCTCCTCCACGGAACTTCCAAGCACCACCCGCGCCACCTCCTCCGGCAGGGCGTACAGCAGCAGCCCTTCCGCACGGTCCGCGTAAAAGGTATCATTAAAATATTGATGCACCATATCCATGGGAAAATAGCATATTCCATCCCTCATGGGAGCCAGCATATCCAGCCGCTCATCCTGCAGGTACACGGCTGTCCATCCATCGGCTCCCGTCTCCGGCAGGCCATAATACTCGGCCAGATTCACCCTTTCCTTGGAGTAGGAGTATTTTTCCACCAGCATACTGCCCAGAGTCACCGCGCCGATCACCAGGATCAGTACCACCGCAACGATTACCGGAACCGCTTTCTTCATAAAATTATTTCCCTTACCCTTCTTCATACATTTTCATATGAAATATTGTATACACTATACGAACAAACACCATACATACCGGCGAAAGGGGGAAATACCCCTTCCGCCCATATGTAACAGTATACCAAACTATCCTCATAACGTCACCAATTATTTTGACAAAATACGGCAGAACGTCATATTATTTTTATCAGCCGCTATTTGTTAGAGAGGCATTCTCCGCCGCAGGCATCCGTTCCGCCCTGTTTCGAGGCACTGATCTGATCCATGGCTTACTGTGGATCGATTCTGTCAAACCTTACCTGTTCAAGAATGCCCATATCGTTCAGAACATAATCGGGCATATAGACAGTTTGCTCCTGCATGCATTTGCGGACCACCTCTTCAGGGGAAGCAGGCCGGTCATCCATATACAGGCCCACACCGCGCTCCTGCACTTTCTGCAGTTGCATCCGCATCATCTCCCGGACGCTTTGGACTTCTTCTTCGTTCAAATTATCCCTCCTCCCCGCATGCTGTACATCCAAAAGGAAAAATGTGATATATTATGCCAGCAGTTTCCATATTTGTATTGGGGTGACACAGGGGATAGTTGGTCCAGAGAGCTCCGACAGTACAACGCAAAATATAAAAATGTAGATTTTGAATTATAATGTGACTTAAAATTTAAAAGTGGGAAATATATTATATAGACCGATCAAGCACGCATTAACCGCTTGTAAGACATCCCAAATTAGTTTAGCAAAAATCAGACTGACTCATACTATAAATAAAAGGGATGAGAGGAACGAAAAGTTCCGGATTTTCGGAATAGATAAAGATATTTTACCGCTTGCCTCCCTTCCTGTACGGAATATCGGAAGCATCTCCTGAGATGCATTATAAGTCTTCTGTCAGATTTTGGCAAGTAGAAAATTAAATTTTTTCTAAAAACATTCCCAGGTCTATTGACGAAGAACCTGGGAAAGTATATGCTGAAAAGGCAAGTTTGGATGGTACAAGTCCAAATAGCGGTTTATTGTACGGTTCTGAAAGGAGTTATCCTATGAAAATAGAAAAAGTAAGCGAAAACCAGATTCGCTGCACCTTGACCAAGGAAGACCTGGCCAGCCGTGAACTCCAGATCAGCGAACTGGCTTATGGGACAGAAAAAGCCAAAAATCTGTTTCGTGATATGATGCAGCAGGCCAATTTTGAATTCGGCTTCGAGGCCGAGGACATCCCGCTGATGATTGAAGCCATACCCATGAACGCGGAATGCATCGTTTTGATTATAACAAAAGTTGAGGATCCGGAAGAGCTGGATACCCGGTTCGCCCGTTTTGCCCCCTCCGTGCATGAGGAAATGGGGGAGGATGAGGAGGAAGCCTCCGGCGGCGCCGATGAGGTATTGGACCTGTTCCGCAGGCTGCAGGGCAGCGAAGAGCTGCCTTCGGGGGACGCGCCCGGCGCAAAACCCTCGTCGGATGCAGGAGACCCGCCGACCATGAGAATGCTGAAGTTCTCATCCCTGCATCTGCTGCTGTCGGCCGCCGCCACAGTCTCCGAAGGCATTTCCGGCAGCAGTTCCCTATACAAGGATGCCCGGGAGGACTGTTACCTGCTTCTCCTGTCTCACCCCCAGAAGGATGCCTCCGATTTTAACAGATGCTGCAATATCCTTTCGGAATACGGTTCCTTTACAAAGGTGACGCCCTCCACCCCCTCCTATCTGGAGGAGCACTGTGAGACATTGCTTTTGGAGAACGCGCTGCAGGCTCTGGCACAAATCTGAAGGGCATAATACATGTCTGGAGACGCATAATAAAAGCCTGTGGGTTTGACGGCCCACAGGCTTTTGAGGTTTTCCGCCGGACTCCGCGCCCCCGGATTATGCCTCCTGAATGTTCTTCATCAATACTTCAACGTCAATGCCATGCACCATGGCAGCTTCTTCCAGGCTCTCGCCCTGGGCGGACGGGCATCCCAGGCAGTGCATGCCCGCCTCCATCAGGATCGGGGCCACATCCGGGTTCTTCCGCAGGATTTCGCCGATGGTCATTTCCTTGGTGATTCCTTCCATTGTTCTGTACCTCCTTATCATAAAAGTGTGAAAATTATCTTTTTCAGTATAATACTTTTCCCTTCTTCTGACAAGCCTAACCATTCTATTCCGCAAAACTTATCACAAATCGGGAGACATACAATCCCGGCAAACAGCCGTGCCAGGGAATGGTCACATTCTTTATGGACAGTTTTTATAAAATTTTAATAAAAACCATACGCAAAATAGCAATTATGTACAGGAAAAAGTACACTGCCAGCCTTGACTATCCCGATTCTTTCTCCTATAATAGTGGCATAAGGATTAGGAGTTACCAAAACACATTCACTAATTCAATATCTTATAGGAGGCTATTTCAAATGAGACCTGAATGGAACGAGTTTGTAGGCGGCAAGTGGGAACATGAAATCAATGTCCGTGATTTCATCCAGAAAAACTATCATCCCTATGACGGAGATGACGCTTTCCTGGCCGGCCCTACACAAAACACAAAAGATCTGTGGGCACAGGTACTGGATCTGCAGAAGCAGGAAAGAGAGGCCGGCGGCGTTCTGGATATGGACACCAAGGTTGTCTCCACCATCACCTCCCATGGTCCCGGCTATCTGGACAAGAGCAAGGAGACCATCGTTGGTTTCCAGACCGACAAGCCCTTCAAGAGATCCCTTCAGCCTTACGGCGGCATCCGTATGGCAGAGAAGGCCTGCGCCGATAACGGCTACGAGGTTGATCCCGAGATCAGCGAGTTCTTCTCCACCCACAGAAAGACCCACAATGCCGGCTGCTTTGACGCTTACAATCAGGAGATGAGAGCCTGCCGTTCCTCCCATATTATAACCGGTTTGCCGGACGCATATGGCCGCGGCCGTATCATCGGCGACTACAGAAGAGTTGCCCTGTACGGTATTGACAGGCTGATCCAGGATAAGGAGGAGCAGAAGGCTTCCACCGGCCGCGTGATGACCGATGATGTAATCCGTCTGCGCGAGGAGATTTCCGAGCAGATCGTTGCCCTGAAGCTGATGAAGGAGATGGCCGCTTCCTATGGCTGCGATATCTCCAAGCCCGCTGCCAATGTGCAGGAGGCAATTCAGTGGACCTACTTCGGATATCTGTGCGCAGTAAAGGAGCAGAACGGTGCGGCTATGTCTCTGGGACGTACCTCTACCTTCATCGACTGCTACGCAGAGAGAGACCTGAAGAACGGCGTGTTCACCGAGGAGCAGATTCAGGAGTTCATTGACCACTTCATCATGAAGCTGCGTCTGATTAAGTTTGCCCGTACACCCGAGTACAACCAGATTTTCGCAGGCGATCCCGTATGGGTAACCGAGTCTCTGGCCGGTGTTGGCGTAGATGGCCGTCACATGGTTACCAGGATGAGTTTCCGTTATCTGCAGACCCTGTATAATCTGGGCGCTTCACCCGAGCCCAACCTGACCGTACTGTGGTCCACCAGGCTGCCTGAAGGCTTTAAGCGCTTCTGCGCCAAGACCTCTATCAGCACATCTTCCATCCAGTATGAGAACGACGATCTGATGAGAGTAACCCATGGCGACGACTATGGCATTGCCTGCTGCGTATCTTCCATGAGAATCGGCAAAGAGATGCAGTTCTTCGGCGCCCGCGCCAATGTGGCCAAGTGCCTGCTGTACGCTCTGAACGGCGGTGTAGACGAAGTTAGCAAGAAACAGATTGGACCCAAATACCGCCCTGTGGTCGGCGATGTTCTGGACTTTGACGATGTATACAGCAAGTTTATCGACATGCTGGAGTGGCAGGCCGATGTGTATGTAAACACTCTGAATATCATTCACTATATGCACGACAAATACTGCTATGAGAGAGCCGAGATGGCTCTGCATGACAGAGATGTAAAAAGATACTTTGCTACCGGTGTGGCCGGCCTGTCCATCGTGGCAGACTCCCTGTCCGCCATCAAGTATGCCAAGGTTGAAGTTGTCCGCGATGAGGACGGTATCATCGTCGACTTCAAGACCACCGGCGACTTCCCGAAGTATGGTAACGATGATGACCGCGTTGACAGTATTGCCCAGGATGTGGTTCATAAGTTCATGACCGCTATCAGAAGGCATCACACCTACAGAGATGGATTCCCTACCACTTCCATCCTGACCATCACTTCCAATGTTACTTACGGCAAGGCAACCGGCAACACCCCCGATGGACGCAGAAAAGGACAGCCTTTTGCTCCCGGTGCTAACCCGATGCATGGCCGTGACACCCATGGCGCAGTGGCTTCCCTGTCATCCGTATCCAAGCTGCCTTTCAATGATGCGCAGGACGGTATCTCCAATACTTTCACCATCATTCCCGGCGCTCTGGGTAAGGAAGACCAGGTGTTCTCCGGTGATATTGAACTGGATCTGAGCAAGTAAATGCTGCGGACACCGAGACCAGCCTAAGTGCAATATTGTGGCCGGAGTTTGGCCTGTGCCGGACTCCGCCCATGCAGGAAAGAGGATAATATGGATGAGAACAAGATGATTGATGACCTCGTAAAAATGCTCGATCAGGGCATGGCCGGAGGCATGGGACACATCAATGTGGACCGCGACGACGCCGAGGAAAACAAAACCGTTCAGACCATGGGCTGCTCGGATTGCTCCCGCACCCCTCTGGCCTGCAGCGTACCCACCCTGCATCAGGGGCTGGACGATTACGAATAAAGCAACCCATGCCGCCCTCCTACGGGTGGGCGGCATATAATATTAAAAATAATAATCAGGAGGAAAAAATTATGGCAGCAAGTGCAGCACAGGTTGACAACCTGGTAAACTTATTGGATGGCTATGCTACTAAGGGCGGTCATCACCTGAACGTGAATGTACTGAACAGGGATACCTTACTGGATGCTCAGGCTCATCCTGAGAACTATCCCCAGCTGACAATCCGCGTGTCCGGCTATGCCGTGAACTTCATCAAATTGACCCCGGAGCAGCAGGCTGACGTTATCTCCCGTACCTTCCACGAGGCAATCTAGTCCGCCGTCAGGTTTCGGAAGATCATACAGACCGAATCCAGAGAGAGAGTGTCCTTTGCCGGACGCTCTCTTTTTTACGCAGGAATTGCCCATTACCCGGGAAGAATTTATTTATTTCAATTCCATCATATATCTAAATAGGAAAACAAACGGTGGGAAATACTATATCACTGGAAATCCACCTTTTCATTTGTTCCTGTTTCTGCTATAATTATTTTACAGGCCAGGCAGGAAATATCTTCCGAATTCTGGTCAATGGGAAAGGGGTAAATATGCAAGGAAGAATTCATTCACTTGAAAGTTTCGGCACTGTGGACGGCCCCGGCACGCGCTTTGTGGTGTTTGTGCAGGGATGTCCCATGCGCTGTGCCTATTGTCACAACCCGGACACCTGGGAAATGAACGGCGGAACCATGATGGAACCCGCCTACATTATCGAACAGTACGAAAGAAACAGCGCCTTTTATCAGAACGGCGGCGGTCTGACAGTCACAGGAGGAGAACCCCTGATGCAGGTAGACTTCCTGACCGAATTGTTTACACTGGCAAAAGAGAAAAATATACACACCTGCATCGACAGTTCCGGCATTGCCTTTAATCCTTCCAACACGGCCTGGCTGGAAAAGCTGGATAAGCTGATGACACTGACGGATCTGGTTATGCTGGATATCAAACACATTGATCCGGACAAGCATCGGGAACTGACCTCCCAGCCCAATCAGCATATTCTGGAATTTGCCTCATACCTGAACGAGAAAAAAGTAGATATGTGGATCCGCCATGTGGTGGTTCCGGGCCTTACCGATAATGATAAGTACCTGTTTGACCTGGGCTATTTTATCGGTCAGTTCGACAATCTGAAGGCACTGGATGTGCTTCCATATCACACCATGGGGGAGGCAAAGTACAAGAAACTGGGGCTTCCCTACAAACTGGCCGGAGTTCCCGCCATGGACAAGGAAAAGGTGGTGGAGAAAAAACAGGTCATTCTGGATGGCATCAAAAAACGCCGCGCCGAGAAAAAATAATACTTGTATTCAGCCACATTCTATATTACAATAAGAGAGGTATTAAGTATACAATTCTAATTAATAGGGAGGATAAGAATATGGCATTTGTAGTAGGCGACGCTTGCGTAGGTTGCGGTGCTTGTGCCGGTGCGTGCCCTGTAGGCGCAATCAGCATGGAAACCGGTGTTGCGGTAATCGATCCCGATACCTGCATCTCCTGTGGTTCCTGTGCCGGTCAGTGCCCTGTAGGCACCATCAGCGAAGAGTAACTGTATTTGTGAGGGCGAAAGGCATTTCAAAAAACGAAATGCCTTTTTTTCTTGCCTGCGGCAGGCTTGGGAGGCGTTGTTTTCTCCGCTGCCTGCGCCTTCTTATCCTTCTTCTCCACTTTCCGGCGACTCTTTTTGCACAATAGCTCGTCCATCTTCCGGTAGTATTCCTCGCTGCGCTGCTGGGCCAGGCGGTCCCTCTCTTCCTCACGCTCTTCCTGGTTACGGAATTGGTAATCCAATTCCTTAATCAGACTTTCTTTTATATTCTGACAGAGTTCGTCATTGTTCTCACGTAGTGTCTCACGAATCAACTGTTGCAGCAGCCATTGCAGGCGACGGGCCTTGTCCTCCCGGCTCTCCGCAGACAATTCCGAAGTTCTCTGCCGCATCGGCTCCGCCATCTCCCGCTGCGCTTCCATCAGGCCATCAGACTCCTCCGCACACTCCCCAGAATCCCTGACAGAGACCACTTCAATCGCCATGGACTGATCCGCATCGGTCTCCTGTGCACCTCCCAGACAGACTGTCTCCATCCCGCCTGTCCTCTCGCGGAAGCCCTCCTGGGGCAGAACATCCAACTTTCCATCTTTCAAGATCATCTTAATTGCCTTCAACTGCAATCCCCTTTCTTTCATAGCCTTAATCTGTTTAAAGCGCTCCACGTCCTCCTGGGTATAGTACCGATGCCCCAATTCATTGCGCTTGATAGGCAGCCGCAGTTCCTCCTCCCAATAGCGCAGCACATGGCTCTCCACCCTGACCTCCTTGGCGGCGTCCGATATAAGCAAATAAGTTCCCATAGTTTTCCCCTTTCTCATCAAAGTCCCGCATATTCCGATCATATGCCATTTTCAGTTCCGCATATGTAAAAAAAGAGAATGGACTTTCCCTTCCACTCTCTTTCGTATGTTCTATTCCCTTATCTTTCCAAGTTGGCAAATCTGGTATACCTGGGCAGCCAGGCCAGTTCTACCGTACCGATGGGACCGTTCCTTTGTTTTCCTATGATAATCTCCGCAATATCCTTTTTCTCTGTGTCATGGTTGTAATAATCATCCCGGTATATAAACATAACCACATCCGCATCCTGCTCGATGGCGCCGGACTCACGAAGATCCGACATCATGGGACGGTGATCCGGTCTCTGTTCCACCGCACGACTGAGCTGGGACAATGCCACCACCGGCACATGAAGTTCTCTGGCCAGGCCCTTCAATGCCCGGGAAATATCAGATATCTCCTGCTGCCGGGAATCCGATCTGCCGCTGCCGGACATCAGCTGCAGATAGTCGATGATAATAATGGACAGGTTGTGCTCCAGCTTCAGCTTGCGGCATTTTGTACGCAGTTCTGCGATGCTGATTCCGGGGGTATCATCAATAAAAAGATTGGATCGCCCGATCACCCCTGCGCTTTCAATCAGCTTTTCCCACTCTTCATCGTTTAACTGGCCGGTGCGCAGATTTTGGGCATCCACGCTGGACTGCAGCGAAAAAAGTCGGTTTACCAACTGCTCCTTACTCATTTCCAGACTGAAAATCGCCACCGTGAGATCCAGCTTGAAAGCGATATGCTGGGCAATATTCAGCACAAATGCCGTTTTGCCCATGGACGGACGGGCCGCAATCAGCACCAGGTCGGAGGGCTGCAGACCCGCTGTCCGGTAATCCAGATCCAGAAAGCCTGTGGCAATACCCGTAACCGTTCCCTTCTGTCGGGAAGCCGCCTCAATCCTGTCCATGGCGTTCATCACCACCTGCCGAATCGGAGTAAAGTCCTCGGTATTGCGCTTCTGTACAAGCTGGAACACCTTTTTTTCCGTATCCTCCAGAATGTTCTCCAGACTTTCTTTCCCCACATAGCAAGTATTGGCGATCTCCTCGTTCAGCCGGATCAGTTTGCGCAGGGTGGACTTTTCAGCCACAATATTGGCATAATATTTGATATTGGCAGAAGTGGTCACCATCCCCAGCAAATCCCGGACGAACTCCAGGCTGCTCACCTCCGGCGGCACATCCTTCTCCTTCAGCTTGTCCTGCAATGTGACCAGATCCACAGGATAACCCTTGTCGTTGAGTTCCACCATAGTCTCAAACAGGATGCCATACTGCTTATTGTAGAAATCGTCCCCCAGGACAATCTCAGAAGCCACCACAATGGCCTCCCGGTCCATGATCATGGAACCGATCACCGCCTGCTCTGCCTCCACGCTGTGGGGCAGAATCCTCTTAATCGCTATTTCATCCATACATTTTTCCCGCAGGCCCCTATGCCTCTGTCACTTTTACAGTGAACTTTCCCGTTACCTGCGGATGAAGTTTCACCGCCACCTCGTAATTGCCAAAGTTCTTCAGGCTCTCTCCAAGCTGTATTTTCTTTTTGTCCAGTTCAATACCATGCTGTTCTTTCAGCGCGGCCGCAATTTCCTTGGAGGATACGGAGCCGAACGTCCTTCCCCCTTCACCGGCCTTGATCCGCACCACCACCTGGCGGGGCTCCAGGTCGGCGGCCAGGGCCCTGGCCGCGTCAAGCTGCTCCTGGGCGACCTTCTCGCTGTTAGCCTTCTGCAGCTTCAGTTCATTCAGATTCTTTGGCGTAGCTTCCACACCGATTTTTTTCGGCAGGATATAGTTCCTCGCATATCCGTCACTGGCTTCGATAATATCGCCCTTCTTCCCCAGCTTCTTCTCATCCTGTAACAAAATTATTTTCATATTATACCCCCTATCCGCTTTGGCGGACTCAAAATCAATAGTTGAAAGCGCTTTTCTTTCAACATTTTCCTCCTGTCCCGGTTCCGTACTCCCCTGCCGGCACCCATTGACCTCGTCCGGCTGCTCTTAAATCTCTCCTGTCTCCAGCATATTGTCGATGGTGGATTTCAATACGCCTATGGCCTCAATGACTCCCGTACCCTCCATCTGGCAGGCGGCAATGGACATATGCCCCCCGCCCCCCATACGTTCCATGATCAACTGCACATTTACCTCGTCAATGGAGCGGGCGCTGATATAGATTTTCCCCTGGTAATCTGTCAGCACAAAGCTGGCCTTGATCCCCTTGATGTTCAGAAGTTCGTTGGCCGCCTGGGCCCCCACGATTGTAGGGCTGGGCAAGTCGTCGCTGGTACATACCGAGATGGCAAAATTCTGCCTGTATATCTCGGCCTGGCTGACGGCGTCCGCCTTGGCCTTGTACTCATTGGCATCCTCCCGGAACAGCTTTCTCACCCTGGTCACATCCGCACCGTTGCGGCGCAGGAACGCCGCCGCTTCAAAGGTACGCACGCCGGCCTTGCTGACAAAATTGTTGGTGTCGATCATAATGCCGGAATACATACAGTCCGCCTCCTCCGGGCGGATTTTAATATTGTCATAAGTATATTGCAGGATCTCCGATACCATCTCACAGGCCGAGGACGCATAGGGCTCCACATAGGAAAGTGTGGCGTTTTCAATGGTTTCGTTGCCGGCTCTATGATGATCCAGCACCACCACGGATTTGCAGAACCGAAGCAGATCCGGGCACTCCGTGATGGATGGCTTATTCACATCCACCACCACCAGCACCACATTGCCTCCGGCGATCTCGATGGCACGCTGGCTGTCGATGATCATATCTTCCTCGTAGTCCGGATTATGCCGGAACAATTCCAGCAGAGGCTGTATGGAGGCCGGTGCGTCATTCAGCACAATATGGGCTTTTCTCTCCAGGGTCTGCGCGATCCGATAGATACCCACCGTAGCCCCAAAGCTGTCGGCATCCGGAATTCTGTGCCCCATCACCAGTACCGTGTCTTTGGTGGTGATGATCTCCCGCAGTGCATGAGCCTTCACCCGGGCCTTCACTCGGGTATTTTTCTCCACCTTCTGGCTCTTGCCGCCATAATAAGTGACACTTTCCGGGGTCTTAATCACCGCCTGGTCCCCCCCCCGGCCCAGGGCCAGGTCTATGGCGTTGCGGGCAAACTCATAATTCTGGGCATAAGTCAGACCGTCCAAACCCACGCCTATGCTGATGGTGACAGCCATCTCATTGCCGATATTGACTGTCTTGACCTCCTCCAGCAGTTCAAAGCGGTTCTCCTGTAACTGGGCAATCGCCTTTTTCCGCAGGATGATCAGATACTTGTCCTTTTCCAGCTTCTTGGATATACCATCCAGCCCGGAAATGTACTTATTGACCTTCCTGTCTATAAGAGCGATCAGCAGGGAACGCCTTACTTCCTCCACACTCTCCAGCGCCTCATCGTAATTGTCCAGATAGACCATTCCCACTGCCAGAGACTGGTCGTCCACTTCCTGCAACGCGATATGCAGCGCCGTCTCGTCAAAAAGATACATGGCAATCAGATAGCCATTATATCCCTCCGCCTGAATCATATCGCTGTGCTCAGCCATCTCCTTCAGGGAAATCCTCTTGAAACGGACCACATACTCGCTTCCTTCATAGCGTAGTTCATACTGGGCCTCGTCCAGGCCGCTGTCATCCGGCAGCCGGTCCCTGGTGAGAGTGGGAAACAGGCTGGTGAGAGATTTACTGTAACCCTTTGGCTGGTGTACCACCATCTCAAAAGCGGTGTTTGTCCAGATCACTTTTCCCCCGTCGTCCAGCAGCGCATAGGGGATTTCCAGTTCCCGCAGAAGTTTTTTCTGGATCTGGCCGTATTCCGTGGCAAAGCTGATCAGTTCGTTCATGATCAGAGGCTTGTTATAAAAATACAGGGTAAGGGTGATTGCCAGATAAAACACGGTAAAACAGGTTACAATGCCGCCGGCCCGGTAATCAATCAGGAATACCGCCGCCGATACGGCGCAAAGCAGTATCCCCAGATATATAATAAAGTTCAGATAGGTCTTAATTCGTCCCTTTAGTCTGATGTATTTTTTCATATGTTTTGCCATAATTACCTCTGCCCGCATTGCGCAGGTTAAGCCTGCTGCCCCAGCCTTTTCCGGGTATGGCGCGGATGTTTCCGGTCCTTTCCCGGTTCGAATACGGTTATATTGTACCATAGTTTGCCGCATTATTCCACTAATTAATTTGTCATAATACAAAACCTTTACCCGAGTCCTGACAGATCCGGGTAAAATGGGGGGATGAAAAAATTTTGCCGGCGCTTCGCCGCAGATTTCCATTTCGCATCGGCTTTCAGGCATACTTTTTTACAAAATCTCTTGCAAATCATTCTCTTATATGCTAATATACTTTTAAAGCATATATTTCTTTTCACTTTTTGACAAAGCAAGTCAATTTTCAAATTATCGGAAAATCTATGCTTTAAATTCAAAAAAGAACAATTGAAAAAAGCAGGAGATTTTCACGGCAGAAATATTTTTTTTGCGATCGGAAAATGTCTTTGTCCGGCATCTCCTGCAAGCCAAGGAGGTGCAAAGTGAAAAAGCAAAAAATGCAGGGGAAGTTTCTTCCCCCAAAGTCAGATGTGGCTTTCAAAGAACTGATGCGCAATGAAACAGTGCGCAGATATTTTATCAGCGATGTTCTGGGAATCCCCCCGGAGGAAATCTCGGAAACGCGCCTGGAAAATACATATTTAGGCAGGCGCGGCAGACGGGATAAGGAAGGTATTCTGGATGTAAAGCTGCTGTTCAATAATGATTGCCGGGTCAATATTGAACTGCAGATCAAAAACATCCCTGCCTGGGACAAGCGAAGCCTGTTTTACCTGTCCAGGATGTACGTGGAAGGGGTGCATGCCGGAGAGGACTACGCCCTGTTAAAGAAATGCATAGTAATATGTGTGCTGGGATTTAGCTGGGACGCTTATCCGGGATATCACAAAGTATATTCTCTACGTGACCAGGAAGGAAGGCTGTATTCAGATCAATTCGAAATACATGTTATCGAACTGAACAAAGAACTCACCGGACACAGGCTTGATGACTGGGTTCGGTTGTTCAGAGCGGAACACAGAGAGGACCTCCATATGATACATAGTGAAAATCCGGGTATCATGGAGGCAGTAAAAGAGGTAATGACTATGAATCTTGGAGCACGGCTAAGGGCATTGTATGAAGAACATATGAGAATAAAGCGGGACCGGATCTATCTGAGAAATATTGCCATAAATGAAGGAAAGTCCATAGGAAAGGCTATGGGAATGACCGAAGGACTGGAGCAGGGGCGAGCGCAGGGGCTGGAACAAGGCCACCAACAGGGTTTGGAACAGGGATTGCAGCAAGGTCGGCAGCAGGGGCTGGAGCAAGGGAAAAACATTGGCGATTTGAAGCGCCGCCGCCAGGATATTTTAGAGCTTTTAGAGGATCTGGGCGAAACCCCGCAGGACATTCTAAGCCGCATATATGCGGAAGAAGATACCGGCGTCCTGCGTCATTGGCACAAGGCCGCCGCCAAGGCGAATAGCTATGAAGAATTTCGTGACGCCATAATATCCCATCATCAATTATAAAAAATGTGCGCTCTACAGGCAAATCCAAAAAGGAACACTGTGAAATAGCTGACGCTCTTAATCCACAGTGTTCCCTTTTATTTCGACTTTTTATTTCCGGCCTTAATCCTGAACGTAAGGCATCAGCGCAACATGACGCGCTCTCTTGATTGCGGAAGTCAGCGCTCTCTGATGCTTGGCACAGTTGCCAGTAATACGGCGGGGAAGAATCTTGCCCCTCTCGGACACGTATCTCTTGAGTTTGTTGGTGTCCTTGTAATCAATCACATTGTCCTTGCCACAGAATACGCACACCTTTCTCTTTCTGCGCATACCGCCCTTCTTCCTCATGGGAGAATCAGATTTCTCTGCTTTATTGTAAGCCATTTTCAGTGCCTCCTATCTTTAAATAATCGTCCTTTTAGTTAAACGGCAATTCCTCGTCAATCCCATCGGGAATGTTCATGAAGCCATCGCCTGCACCACTGGGCGCAGGAGCGCTGTTGCCGCCGCCCATGTAGCCACCGCCATTGTATCCGCCGTCCCCATTGCCCGCCGATGCATTCTTGCTCTCGGCAAATTCAATCTCATCCACCATGACGCGGACACTATAGACCATCTGACCTTCCTTGTTGGTGTAGTTGTCATTCTGAATCCTGCCGCAAACCACAACCTTCACGCCCTTACGCAGATAGCGCTCGATAAACTCGGCCTGTTTGCCAAATGCGGTACAGTTAAAGAAATCGGCGTCCGGCTCTCCCTCACGCTTAAATCTCCTGTCCACCGCAATGGAAAACCGCGCCACCGCAGTCTGGCTGGCTCCCTGTGAATATCTCACTTCGGGATCCCTGGTCAAACGTCCCATAAGAATTACTTTGTTCATGCTTTATCTCGCTTTCTTTATGCCTCGTCCTGTCTAACGACTAAGTATCTGATGACATTGTCCATAATACGGACACGGCTCTCGATCTCTACAGGCGCGGTGGGCTCTGCATCAAACCGAATGAAATAGTAAAAGCCTTCCTTCATCTTCTGGATCTCGTAAGCAAGCCTCTTCTTGCCCCACTCGTCCACCTCTGTGATGGTACCGCCAAATCTCTCCACGAGAACCTTGCACTTCTCAACAACCTGTGCTCTCTCTTCGTCCTCGATCTTAGCGCTAACAACAACGGCTAATTCGTACTTGTTCATTAAAGTTACCTCCTTTTGGTCTCTGGCCCCCGCCTCGCCGGGAGCAAGGAATTAATATATCACAGCTATCAATGATAACATACTGCCTTTGGAAAAGCAAGCAAAAACTTTGCATTCCCCCGAAAATTCCCAAAAAATCACTCTGCCGGAACAATTTCCCTGATATTTTTCTCCAACAACCGTCTGGCAATCATGATCTGATGTCCACAGCCCTTGCATTTCAGCCGAAAGTCCGCTCCCACCCGGAGTACCTCCCACTCCCTGCTGCCGCAGGGATGCTGCTTTTTTAATTTCAGAATGTCACCTATATTAATCTCCATAGTGTATACCTCACTGATGTTTTTGCTGCGCCGGCAGCCTGCTCCCGGCAGGACGGCAAGCTAAAAATGCCCTGCAAAGAAATCCTTTACCACACCCATGAATTCCCTGAGCATATTGTTGGGAAGCATCAGGGGATACGAACTGGCTGACAGTCCCTCTACCTTTCTGTAGCCTGCACCACCGGCCAGCCGCAGCGCCCGGTACATGTGAAAGTTGTTGCTCACCAGTACCACCCTGTCCTCCCCAGGATTCAGAAGCCTGCCGCTAAACTCCAGATTTTCCCAGGTATTCCGGGAATCTTCCTCAAGCAGGATACGTTCCGGGGCAATTCCCGCACCCACCAGATAATCATACATACCCCTGGCCTCGCTCATAGGCTCATTGCTGCCCTGACAGCCGGATACGATGGCCTGGGTCTCCGGATTCTCCGTCAGATAGACAACAGCCCTGTCCAGGCGGCGTTTTAACATATCACTGGGTCCATGGGGCTTTATCTGAGCACCCAGAATCACACAATAGTCCGCCCCGGGCCGGGCTCTGGCTCCAAACTCCGTAAGGATCAGCCCCTCCACTCCAACAAAAGCCGTCAACCCCACTCCCACCAGCAGTCCCCAGCAAATTTTAACCCAGCGGGGAAGCCGCTCCGTCCTGCGGGCTGCCAGCAGACCTCCCCATAGAAGCAGTATCAGTGCGCCAATGCCCCACACCAGAAAAAACCAGGATCCAAAACTCACAAAAAACAGAATAAACAGGCAATATAACAGGCAAAGGCCTCCGATCCCCAGCAATATTCCTCCCGCTATGACGCCGGCCGGTCGCTTTTTTCCCCGCCGGTAAACATATATGACCCTCTTCGTCTTGCTGTAGGGAATCAATTCATCCTTTTTTCTCCTGCGCATGCCCTTCCTCCTTCCCGATACTGCCCCCTGCCGGAGGTAAACCATTTCTATTTTTCTACTATAGCAGAAAATTCAAACTTGCTCAACTGTCGCAGCGTGTCGGAATTCTTAAATTTTTCTTATTTAAAAAGAGTTTTTGTTTTTTTCATTAAGTACTTGTTTATATTGTCCAGAAATGCTAATATATAACAAAGTGTAATATGCAAATTACACCAAATAAGTATCAAAAAGGAGAATCCGTATGGCAAAAGAAATGATTGCAATGATTCTGGCCGGCGGACAGGGCTCTAGGCTGTATGCCCTGACACAGAAGCTGGCTAAACCTGCAGTTCCTTTCGGCGGAAAGTATCGAATCATCGACTTCCCCTTATCAAACTGCGTCAACTCGGGAATTGACACTGTTGGTATACTGACCCAGTACCAGCCGCTGGTACTGAACGAATACATCGGCAATGGACAGCCCTGGGACCTGGACCGCCTGTATGGCGGGGTACATGTGCTTCCCCCTTACCAGCAGGCGCAGGGGTCTGACTGGTACAAGGGCACGGCCAACGCCATCTACCAGAACCTGTCTTTCATCAAGCGGTATGACCCTGAGTACGTAATCATCCTCTCCGGCGACCAGATCTGCAAGCAGGATTACAATGATTTTCTGCAGTTCCATAAAGAAAAAGGCGCCGAATTCAGTGTGGCTGTCATGGAGGTACCCTGGGAAGAGGCTTCCCGTTTCGGTCTGATGGTTGCCGATGAGAATGACAAGATCACGGAGTTCCAGGAGAAGCCCAAAAAGCCCAAATCCAATCTGGCATCCATGGGCATTTACATCTTTAACAGGGACATTCTGGAGAAATATCTGGTGGAGGATGAGGCGGATCCCAACTCCTCCAACGACTTCGGCAATAATATTATACCCAATCTGCTCCGGGACGGCCGCCAGATGTACGCCTACCATTTCAACGGCTACTGGAAGGACGTGGGTACCATTTCCTCCCTTTGGGAAGCCAATATGGAAATTATGGATCCCGAGACCTCGGGCATCAACCTTTTTGATGAGAGTTGGAAGATATACAGCCGCAACAGCGGTATGACAGGCCACAAGATCGGGGCCAACGCCGTGGTGGAAAACTCCATGATCACGGACGGCTGCCGCATCAACGGTCATGTGAAGCACTCCATTCTCTTTGCGGGCGTCAAAGTGGAATCCGGTGCCACTGTGGAGGACGCCGTGGTGATGGGAGGCAGCGTCATTCATGCGGGTGCCACCGTAAAGCACTGCATCGTGGCGGAAAATGCCGAGATCGGCGTCAATGCCGTGGTGGGCGCAATGCCGGAGAATGATGAGAACGGCGTTGCCACCGTAGGACCCGGCGTGCACATTGGCGCCAGAGCACTGGTGGGTCCCAAGGCCATGGTAGAAAATGATGTAAAGGATGGTGAATCACTATGGTAAATACAAATCAGGATGCCCTGGGCATTATTTTTCCCAACAGCTATGACAACCAGGTTCCCGAACTGGTAAGCGAGCGTCTGATGGCTTCCATCCCCTTTGCAAGCCGTTACCGCATGATCGACTTTCTGCTGTCCAGCATGGTAAACTGCGGTATAGACAATATCTCCGTAATTGTGCGCAAAAATTACCGTTCTCTGATGCGTCACCTGGGTTCCGGCCGGGAATGGGACCTGACCCGCAAACATGGAGGTCTGAATATTGTCCCCCCTTTCGCCGAGAAAACCGTTAAGGTTTACAATGGCCGAGTGGAGGCGCTGGCCAGCATACTGGAATTCCTGAAGATACAAAAAGAGAAATATGTGGTTATCTCCGATGCCAACATCGTAGCCAATTTTGACTTTAATGCCATGATTGATGCCCATGTGGCCAGCGGCGCTGATGTGACTATCGCATATAAAAAAGAAGAAATTCCTTACGGTTTCATGAATCTGCAGCCCACCCTGACCACCGATCTGTACTATACTCTGAATCTGGACGGGGACAGCGGCCGGGTGGCACAGATCAAGACCAACCCCAAGGAGCATGGCCCCCAGAATTTCTCCATGAATATCTATCTGATTGACAGGGAATTACTGATCGAGCAGATATCCAATGCATATGCCCATGGCTTCAGCTATTTTGAGCGCGACATCCTGGCTCCCCAGTTGGAGCAGCTGAAGGTCTACGGCTATGAATACACCGGCTACACCGCCCGCATCAGTGACAAAAACAGCTATTTTAACGAGAACATGCGCCTGCTGCAGGACGAGAACCTGAGCGCCCTTTTCGACCGCTCCCCTATCTATACCCGGGTGCGGGATGACAATCCCACACGATACATAGGCAGATCCAGAGCCAGGAACTCCATGGTGGCTGATGGCTGCGTAATTGAGGGCGAGATAGAAAACTGTGTGTTGTTCAGAGGCGTCAAGGTTGGCCGCGGCTCTGTGGTGAAGAACTGCATTCTGATGCAGGACACCACCATCATGGGCAACGTGGAGATGGAATATGTAATCACAGATAAGGAAGTAACCATTTCTACCGGCAAGGAACTCAAGGGGAATGACACCTTCCCCATCTTTGTTCCCGCCTATAAGGAAATATAATTGTCCCAGTGCCCGCCATAACAGATAGACAAAAGTCTGTGTGGACAGGGCCATTGAAAATGACCGAGGCAGAATAGGAGAAAGTGCTTTCCTGTACTGCCCGGTCATTTTTTAAAATAACGCATGGGGAGCACCCGCATCGTGTGCTTGCAGAGAAGATGCGGAACTCTAATCAGCATCTTCTCGGAAAGTACACTGCTCCACAGGCGCACACCACTGTGGGCGCATGGGGAGCACCTGCATCGTGTGCTTGCAGAGAAGATGCGGAACTCTAAATCAGAAAGGAAACTTCCATGTCAAAGGAATCAGATCGTTTCGTACAGATTATAAAAGACAGCCGTCACATCGTATTTTTCGGCGGCGCAGGGGTCTCCACGGAGAGCGGAATCCCCGACTTTCGCAGCGTGGACGGGCTGTATAATCAGCAGTATGACTTCCCGCCGGAAACCATATTGAGCCACAGCTTTTACCGCAAAAACCCGGAGGAGTTCTACCGTTTCTACCACAATAAAATGCTTTTTCCCGATGCCCGCCCCAACACGGCCCATCGGATGCTGGCCCGCCTGGAGGAAGCGGGCAGGCTGGACGCCGTCATTACCCAAAACATTGACGGCCTGCACCAGGCCGCCGGCAGCAAGAATGTCTACGAACTCCACGGCTCCGTACTCCGCAACTACTGTGAGGACTGTCATGCCTTTTACGACCTGGCCTATATAATGAAATCAAAAGATGCGCCCCGCTGTGACAAATGCGGCGGCCCGGTAAAACCGGATGTGGTGCTCTATGAGGAAGGCCTGGACCAAGACACTGTAAACGGAGCCGTCACCGCCATCCGGCAGGCAGATGTGCTGATCATCGGAGGCACTTCCCTGGCGGTTTATCCCGCCGCCGGTCTCATCGACTATTTTCAGGGAAAGCATCTGATCGTCATAAACATGTCCCCTACTCCCAGGGACCGCTTTGCGGATCTGTGCATCCAGGAACCCATAGGCCAGGTGTTCGCCGCGCTGGAAGCAGGGCTATAGGGCAAAAATATCATTCAGCGTGTTCAGTCCGTGACCTCTCTTACTGATCACCACCACCCGGTCCCCGGACTGGATACAGCTGTTGCCATCCGGAATAATCACCTGTCCCTGACGGATCAGCATGGCCACCAAAATTTCTTTTTTCAACTTAAACTCCTGCTGTTTGAAAGCCACTCCCAGCTTTTTGCAGTTGTCATAGGCAACAAACTCTATCGCCTCTGCCATGCCTCCCGCCAGCTGGTACAAACACTGGATATCATTGCCCTTGGCATTGTGAACCGTCACATTCCTCACAAAGCCCATAACCCGGTCTGCGGAAATCACTGCAGGGGAGATGGTGATATCCATGTTTACCTTGTTCAGCAGCTTCTCATAGGCAGTGGCATTGACACGGGTAATCACTGACTTCACACCACAGGACCAGGCAAACAGTGAAATCACCAGATTGGCATCGTCGTTTCCGGTCAGGGAGACACACACATCTGCCTTTTTCATGCCTTCTTCCAGCAGAACTTCGGCATCCACCCCATCCGCAAAACTGATTTCCGCCTGAGGCAGCAGCTGCGCCAATTCTGCGCAGCGCTTGCGGTCATTCTCCAGGATTGTAACGCTCTTCTTATTTTCCAACAGTTTCTTTCCCAGATAATAAGCCACTGTTCCGCCCCCCACCAGCACCACCTTCCTGGCAGTCTTATGGGCCAGACCCAATTTCATGATGATCTGGGGGATGACCGTATCTGCGGCAATGATGCCCACCACATCTCCGGGCTGGATCACAAAATCCCCCTTGGGGATATACAGCTTCTCTCCCCGGGTGACAGTGGCCACCAGCATATCCGTGCCGAAAAATTCCTTCACATCCTTTAGAGGCATGCTGCCGCCGGGGATAATGTTTTTGTCCATGTTGATCCGTATGATTGTGGCCACATCGCTGAAATAAGCATCCGCCTTTACCTTTCCGGGCATTCCGATCTGCCGGTACATCTCCAGCGCCGTATCCAGCTTGGGATTGGTAATATAATCAATCTGAAAAGCCTCCGCAAAATAGTCCCCGTCTCCTGACAGTTCGGGTCTGTGAATCCTGGCCACGGTGTATCGGGCGCCGCATTTTTTAGCCACCATACATGCCATCATGTTGATCTCGTCTATGGGGGATACTGTTATGACCACATCCGCCGTGGCGGCCCCGGCCTGCAGCAGAATCTCCTTGGACGCGCCGCTGCCGCACACCCCACTGACATTGTAAAGGTTGGTGACCGCCTCCACCCTCTCCTTGTCACAGTCTATTACCACTGTGTCATGCCCTTCTGCCGCGATCCGCCGAGCCAGTAAAGTCCCCGTCTGCCCCAGCCCCACTATAATAATTTTCATCTGCTCTTCTCCTTCTGTCCGTAATTATCCGTGAATTTCTATATTTCCTGCCTGCGCTCACTCTGCCGGCGGACCCGGCGGGCCTTGTGCTGCTCAATGAGACGATAGCCGCTTTTTACTGTCAGCCCCTGTACCACCACCGTAAAGAGGATTGTGATATAGGCCGTGTTCAGTACCACCAGGTATACATCCGAATCCAGAATTTCCCGGGTACTCATGGCCAAAGCAAGAGACAGGCCGCCCTTCAAGGCACTCCAGGTCATCAGAGACACGAATTCCAGCAGACTGTAGCTGCTGGGAATCTTGTGTTTTCCCAACAGCAGGCTGGACAGGGCCACACCGGCAAAACGGGACAGGATCACCGCCGCCACCGATACCGGCAGAATAAACAGGATATGGGAGCTGATATGCACATTCAACACCGACAGTCCGATCATCACAAAGAGAACCGCATTCAGTATGCTGTCCAATATTTCCCAGAAGTCCACATACAGGTTATGGGGGTCATATACCTGACGTTTCCGCTCCTGTCCTCCCATTACATAGGCAAAATACATGCCGCAGACCACCGAAGCGATCACCCCGGAAAATCCAAAATGTTCGCATATCGCATATACCAGCGCCACATCCAGTACACTGATCAGAATCTGCCTCACCGGCTCACGGGTCAGCTTTATTAACTGGCCCAGCAGAAAAGACACGGCCAGGGCAACCACCAACGCACCCATCACTTCCTTCAGCATCACCACCAGGAAATTACTCCCCCCGCTGCGACCCACTATACTTTTAAAAAATACAAAAAGCGCCACCCCTGTGCCGTCGTTAAAGAGGGATTCGCTCTCTATCACGGAAGTCACATTTTTGGACAGTCCCAGCTTGTTTAAAATGCCGGTGGCAGCGATGGGATCGGTGGGGGAAACTATGCAGCCCAGCAGAATGCACACCCATATATCCACCGGCACATGGAACAATCTTGCCGCCCCCCAGAACAGCACACCATACAGGAGGGAGGAGAGCACCGTGGTCAACAGTGCCAGCAGACTGATGGCCTTAAGATTCTGACGGAATTTTCCCAGATTTACCTTGCTGGCCCCAGCAAAAAGCATGAAGCAGAGCACCGTGTCCAGCAGATATGCCTCAAACTCAAAACTGGCAATCTGATGCAGCGGTTCCGAAAGTGACTCCCCCGGTACCGCCATGTCTATCAGCAGCAGCGCCAGGCTGACAATCAAAGAGAAAAGCACCAAAGAAATATCACTCTGCAGGTGAATCCACTTCTCATTGACCAGACCGATGCCCACAATAAAAATTAAAATCACGATCACAAAGCCCATTATACTCATTTTAAACTTACCTCCCTGTATCCTCCGTAAAAAAGACCTTGACTGCATTCCGCAGCCAAGGTCCTTCAGATCTCTATCTCCTCTTCTCCAGGGCAGACAGTGCAATCGCAAGTACACCCAGCAGCGCAGAAATTACTCCCAGTCCCAGCAGCATATTGCCTACGGGAGAAAAAAACAACGCCATCAAATTACTCCGCATATCCACAAAGCGGTTTACAGCCTCCGCTGCCCATCCGCAGGACACTGCGGCAGCACAGTCCAGTATGCCGACAGCCAGCAAAGCTCCTCCATAAATCCCATGTCCCGCAAAGCTGTGTCCGTTGAGAAACCACAGCCCCACACCTGTCCCTGCCACCAGCAGTACCGAAAGAAACAGAAACCAGCCGGACAATATCATTCCCGCCGCAGAAAACAACCCCGGCCGGTCAATTCGGTAATACTCCAGGGCGGTCCTGTCCGCCAATCCCAGATTATCCCAAATAGTCTCGTATTTTGTCATATCCTCAGCAGTAATATTGTACTGCAGATCCCGGCAGACTTCCTCCCTGTGCGCCTCTTCCAGCTGCCGGATCTCCTCAAAATCAAATCTGCCCTTTCCGTTGCCTGTCAGAAGATCATCCCGGTAATCCCGCATTTTGGCAGCAATATAATCTCTCGTATACGACGCATCCAACAGCTTAATGGCCCCTGCTTCCTGAATCCCCGGGGTGTCTACCATCACCACAAAAAACTGAGCCATGGACATAAACGCCGCAATCTTTGTGATTTGCATCTGGGATAGATCCCACTCCCTCGTCAGTGTATCAACTGCCTTATCCCGTAACCCATAGCGCAGACTGCCCGCCATGCTGCCTGCCAGTCCGATCAGACAGACAAATATACTCAAAAAAATCGTAATTCCTGTTTTCTTCCTGTGGCCCATTACAATCCTTCTCCGTTTTCTCCAATGCTGCAGCAGCAATTTCCATACAGAATCAGAGTTATCGTAAAAAAGGACCCCGAACAGTCGGGATCCTTTCCAGAGGTGCGAGCCGGATTTGAACCGGCGATGACGGTGTTGCAGACCGATGCCTTACCACTTGGCTATCGCACCATATAAAAGTGACTCCAACGGGAATCGAACCCGTGTTACCGCCGTGAAAGGGCGATGTCTTAAC
>BLLU01000252.1 GCA_011959105.1 Lachnospiraceae bacterium
GACAGTGCTGATGGAATTGCCGCCTAAGCAGAAAGCGGTTATTTATCTTCACTATGTAGATGGCTACAGTGTAAAGGAAATTGCAGATATCCTGAAGATTACAGAAAGTGCAGTGAAAAAGAGGATGCAGCGGGGCAGGGAATATCTGCGGCTGTCATGGAAGGAGGAAGAGGGTAGATGGAAGACATGCAATTGAAAGAAGCTATAGAACAGATAAATATTTCGGAGGCTGTGCAGCAAGAGATGATACAGAACCTTCGCAGGCAGGAAGAGCAGGGACGGTATCGATATCATCATAAACCTCATTCCATTAAAAGAAGCCTTTCGGCAGTGGCAGCGATTCTTCTGGCAGTGGGAATTGTCAGTATCCCGGTTCAGGCGGGTATCCGCTATCTGATAAAGGAGAGAATGGAAAGCATTCCCAAAGAGGAGATGGAAGAGACTCTGGAAATGCAGAAAGAGCAGACGAATGGTGCAGATCTTTTTTCCAGGGAGTATTCTCCAAACGAAAAGCAGCGGATGGAAGCGCTTTTCAGGGACTATCAGAATGGTATTTTTCCCGAGAGGCAGCTGCTTATAGTAGAGGAGGAAGAACAAGTGACGGAAGATACCCTTTGCTATCTGGAAAGTACGGGGTGCTTTTATCTTCCGGACCGTGAGCTGACTGACGAAGAGATTCTGGAAATTATAGAATTTAATTATAAGCGGGAATATGCGCTGACATTAGACCCTGAAGTGCAGGCGGTGATAGAGAACCATGAGAAAGAGCAAAATGAGATTAAGACACAGGTGCAGGCAGGCGGCGGCATCAGCGAAGCGGAGGCTGTTGCAGTGGCGCAGGAGTGGATGAATACTTTCTTCGGTGTATCTACCGACGGCATGGAGGAGATAATTTATCTGGATGAAGAATGGTTCGATGTCCCGACCTATCATATTACTTATGAGATTCAAAGCGTTTGCTATTACTATTTTTCTATCAGTACGGTGGACGGCAGCATTATGTATATAAGTGTAAGCATACCTTCTATGCGGAATACGCCCAGGCTGACGGAAGAGCAGGCAAAGGAGAGGACGCCGCAGGGGCGCCGGGATGCGCAGCGTTTTTTGGAAGAGCAGCTTGGAATCCATGAGGAGTATAAGGCGGTTTATGCCTTTTATATAGCCGAAAACGGCGAACTGCTTTCAAGCGACATCACTTACTTTTTTGAGAAAACGGATGGAAATTTTGATCAGATTGCGTTTTACTATGATACCAATGGATTATCCGGCTATACCTGCATTACCAGAGAGTTATTTGAACAGCAGAAAGGGTGGGAAGGCGCGGTGGTAGTGCCTGTTGATTTGGAAAATTGAAAAATCCCGATTTAGGACAGTATTTGTAACAGTTTAGTCTGCAAGATGTTCTTGAAGTTGGAAGGGTTCATCATAATGAGTGATGGATCCTTCTTTTGTGCGCAAATGAGAGTATAAAATATCAACCGACATAAGCCCTTTTTTCAGTTTTTCAATTAACGGAGAGGACGGAATATTCATATCGTTTTTCACCGAACTGTTATAATTCCGCAGATGGAGAATGAACTTTTCCTTGACAATGCAGTCTATAAGCGATAGACTATTCGTATACGTTGGTCTATAAAGAATAGACTATCGGCAATGCCGAAAGATTTATGCAGGGAAGGAACGGGTATATGGGAGGATATAAATTAGCGGATACGGAAAAGAGATTTGCAGAGATCATCTGGGACAGGGAGCCGATTCCATCCCCGGAGCTGGTAAAAATCTGTGAAAAGGAAATGAACTGGAAGAAATCAACCACATATACAGTATTGAAAAAACTGTGTGATAAGGGGATTTTTCAAAATGAAAACGCATTGGTGCGCGCGAAGATGAGCAAAGAGGAATTTTACGGGGCGCAGAGCAGGGAGTATGTGGAGCATATGTTTGCAGGTTCCCTGCCCCGTTTTCTGACGGCGTTCTGCAGCGGAAGAAAATTGTCTTTGCAGGAAGCGGAGGAGATGCGAAGGCTTATCGATGAAAATTTGGGGGGAGATGCAGGGGAGGGAAGGGAATGATCAAATTTTTTATTACAATATTGAATATGAGCATATCGGCGGCAAGGGGATGGATGGCTGTAATCGGTATTTATTTTACAGGGGCATGTCTGCTGTTTTTATACTGTCTGGGGAGTTTATTGACGACGCGGAAGAGGCTGAAAAGCATGGAAATTGGCGAAGAGGAGAGGTATGGAAGGATATGCAGGAGGATTGTGGCGAAGGGGATAAAAGCGCCTTTCGTTTTCGGAATCATCAAGCCTGTAGTTTATTTTCCCCAAGGATTGTCCAAAGAGCAGCAGGAGCTGGTTTGGGAGCATGAACTGATGCATATCAGGCGGAGAGACCATCTGATAAAGCCCATAGCCTTTGCCAGGGTATGCCTGCACTGGTTCAATCCCTTTGTCTGGGCGGCGTTTCACTTTATGGAAAGCGATATGGGCTGTCCTGTGACGAAGCGGTGTTGAAAAAGACAGGATATGAAAACAAGAAGGCATATGCAGACACACTTTTGTATCTTTCAGGAGAACCGGAGCAAATGAGCTGCCCTATTGCCTTTGGAGAAAAAAGCGTAAAAACAGGAGGGAGTATGGGGGAAAATCAACTGACCAAAGCGGAAATTGATAATTTTAAGTATGGTCTTCCGGGGGACAGGAAGATTTTGAATGCATTGACAGCGGCATTCTTCGCAGGGAGTGGAGCCGTGTTGGTTTTTCTTTGCTATCATCTTTTTTGTGAAGCGAGGAATGGTGAAAAAACCAATGCAGAAATGATAAGGTCATTCATTGTCCCTGTGTTTGTATTCTGTGTCATGGCAGCTATATTTTTGGTGTGCAGGACAGCTATTAACAGAAGAAATAATAAAATTTATCAGTGCCTGAAAAATGGCGAATATACTCTTGTTGTCAGTTCCATTTCGGAAATA
>BLLU01000253.1 GCA_011959105.1 Lachnospiraceae bacterium
CCTGCATGGGTAGACTTTCATAATACAACAATTTAGCAAGTTGGGAGATTTATAAATAGTTTTCGCATTCCCATTGTACCATTACCAGACGGCAACGGTCGCATGGGACGGATGTGGCACAGCCTCTTTCTCAGCCAGTGGAAGGAACTATTCTTCTGACTGCCGATTGAAGAATTAATTCAGTCACGGCAAAAGGAATACTACGATGCCCTCGGTGCGGAGGACGCACAGACCGACAGCGCAGGTTTTGTGGAACTGATGCTCGAAATCATCCGGGACAGCCTGTCGGAGGTTACGATAGTTGGTCACAGTACCGATCAAGTTAGTGACCAAGTAACCGACCAAGATAAAATACCGACTGAACTGCTCCTCTCTGCTCTTGGCGATGAAACCCTCCCGGTTGCAGAGCTTATGGAACGGCTTGGACTTTCTCACAGACCGACCTTCCGCCAAAACTATCTGAATCCCGCCTTGGAGCTGAAACTTATCGAGCGCACGATTCCCGATAAGCCGAACAGTAGGAATCAGAAATATAGAAAATCCAAATAAATCGTTATCTCCCTGATTCTGATTTCAAAGGCAAACTGTCCATGTGTAGTTAAGAATAAACACGCCGAAAATAGCAGGAGGCAGCGCAATGTCTTAACATCGTCTGTGCCTCCTGCTACAAAACTTGAAAACATTTCCATTTCAAATTGGACTGTTACATTACCTAAACACTTCTTCCCACCAATTCCTGCACATTTGCCGGCAGATGGTTCAGCACTCTTACCTGTTCTCCTTCTTTGATCAGTGTCTTTTCAATCACCAGATAATCTAAGCCCGGAATCCTGACCTGCGACCAATCCTCTCCGTATCCCTTCAGTCCCACATCCATCATCAGAACGAGGTTTTCAGGAAGTTCACCATTAAATTTCTCTGACAGCGCGCCATACATTTCCTGGCACTCGGTATAGCCAGAATTGTGGGATGTGACATAACCTTTTAGCTCACTGAACTGCTGAATGGAAATTCCCAATTTTTTCCCGATCTCCTCTTCCCTATCCTTATAATACTGGATCATTGATTTCTCATGGGTATTTCCGGGAAGTTTTTCCTTTACGATACGTTCAAATTCTTCTACGGAAAACTGAAATGCTCCTTCTAAGAAGTTCGCCAGAACCTTATGCTGATCCGTAATTTCAGATGGATTCTTTGTGCATACTACCGATATTCTCTGTGCCCCGCAAAGCCCGTCTCGTTTAGGTGCCACGCCTATGCTTACCACTTCTCCTTCCTGTATTACCTTGTTT
>BLLU01000254.1 GCA_011959105.1 Lachnospiraceae bacterium
GAAGCTATTGCGGCTCGAATTAAAATGCAAAATCAACTAACTTTGGAAAGAACCATAAATTCCTTGACAACATAAAATGAAATTGTCAACATTTTTTACTTTGCGTAGGAGGAAACAATGAGAAAGCGACGGGGCAATTTCTGGCAAAAAGCCATGGCAGTGCTGCTTGCGGCAGTTCTTTGTGCAGGATTGACGGCGGGAACAGGGGCTGTGG
The DNA here is from genome assembly GCA_011959105.1 of Lachnospiraceae bacterium. Lineage (GTDB taxonomy): Bacteria > Bacillota > Clostridia > Lachnospirales > Lachnospiraceae > Acetatifactor. The sequence continues at coordinate 215 of BLLU01000254.1, forward strand.
ATGCGTGGGCGGCTGAGGAGACGCAGACTGCCTGGTTTAGAGCGGCATTCCCGGACTATATGGGAACGCCTACGGGAATTTTCACGGTGTATTTGACGGATGACAATAACAAGATCTATGATCCGGTGGTGGGCGTTCAGGACGGCATAGTGTCTTATGCGGTGACGGGATTATCCCGCAACCATAATTACTACTGGCTTGTGGATGGAAATAGGGCGGCTTCCTTTAACAATAATGAGCCCGCATACACGATAGAAAAAACTTATTACTCCGTCAATTATATGGATGGCAGCAGCCTCCTGAATAAAAAATACGTTGAATTTGACACAAAAGCGATCCGGCCTGTTCCTGATCCCACAAAGCCGGGGTACACTTTTGCGGGCTGGAGAACGGTCTATGGCGGCAAGGAAGAATTTCCGTTTGACACCAGAAATATCACGGATACAACCAATATATATGCCGCATGGAGGAGGACGGTTACCGATCCCGCTCTGGATACCGAACTGTGGAATGCGCTTGTCAGCCTGGCTGTGACAAACAGTACCACAGACGGAGACGTGAGAAAAGAAATAAAAGCACAGATTGACAGTTCTTTTGATATAGATTCCACAGTGACGGTCACGGTTTTTGAACCGGTCTATGCCGTCAGCGGGATGGCAGGTACGCTTAAACTGGATGTGTCTGTTATATTTAACGGATTTTCGGCCCAGAGGCAAATTACCAAGACGATCCCCATGCTTCCCACCCTGGGGGAAAGGGGCTGGTCCCTGGACAGTGCAGGAGTATTGGTTATCATCAGCCAGGCGGGGATGGAGGACTGGGCTATTAACGGAAAAACAGACAATAAGGAACTGGTGAAGGAAGTTCAGATTATGGACGGCGTAATCCGAATCCCGGACAATGCTTTTAGCGGCTGCGGCGGACTGGGGGCTGTCAGCATCCCGGAATCCGTGACGGAAATAGGGAATTCGGCATTTGCGGGAGCCTCTTCTCTGGGAGGAATCACCTTGCCGTCCAATTTGCAGAGCATAGAAAATGGTGCGTTTTCCGGCTGTACCTCCCTGGAAAAAGTGGTGATGCAGGGGAGTACGCCTCCGGCCATGGGCTCTTCGGTTTTTGATGATTGTAAGTTTACCACAGATTCTACGGGCACGGGCGGCATCATAGTGCCCCAGGGCAGCGGGGACGCATATAAGAATCTGGGAGGAGTATTTGGTACACATGTCAAGGAGGAGGCGGAAGCGGGGATCACGGAGGAAACTCTGGGAGACAGGCTTCAGATAATTCTTGATAATCTGTCTGTGTCAAACAGTACCACCCGGGAAGAGGCCAGGGATCAGGTGAAGCGTTCTCTGGATGGGTTTTTACAGATAGATTCCGTTATAACGGTTTCTTCTTTTAACCTTGTGTATGCAACCTTTGAGAATGAAGGGTTCCTGGAACTTACCGTGTCTGCCGGAAGCGGAAATGTCCTTGCGGAAAGGAGCGCCAGAATTCCCATTTCCAGGCTGCCTCTGCCTCCCCAGGACAAGGGCTGGACGCTGGACGGTGCCGGAAACCTGATCATCACCGGTCAGGCCGGGATGGAGAACTGGTTACAGAACGGAAGGGGAGAGAGCAATCTCTCGGATGTGAAACATGTGCTGATTCAGGATGGGGTCATTACCATTCCGCCCCATGCCTTTTCCGGCTGCGACAATCTGGGCTCCGTTTCCGTTCCCGGCACAGTGACAGATATAGGAGATTCCGCATTTGCGGGAGCAGTGTCCCTGGAGAAAGTGGAGATGCAGGGCGTTACGCCGCCTGCTGTAGGGTCCGGCGTGTTTGACGACTGCAAATTTGTGACGGATTCCGTGGGGGGAATTCTGGTGCCGCCGGGAAGCGGGGATGCATATAAGCAGGAACTGGGGGGAACTTTGGGCGCATTTGTCACGGAGGGCTCTCTCACTGTTACGGAGGAGGCTCTGCAAAATAAGCTGCAGCAGATTCTTGCAAATCTGTCCGTATCCAATGATACCACAGTGGAAGAAGTCAGAATCACGATAAAGAAGGAGATAGACAAGTATTTTCAGATTGATTCTACCATAACGGTGGCGGGTTTTACCCTGGAAGCGGCGACCACGGAAGGGAAAGGTTTCCTTAAGCTGGTGGTTGTGGCCGGACATGGGGGATTTTCCGTCTCGGCGGAGGAAGCAGTTCCTATTCCTCAGCTTCCTCCGCTGCCGGACAGGGGATGGACTCTGGACCAGGCCGGGAATCTGACCATCGCCAGTCAGGCGGGCATGGAGGATTGGGCGCAAAACGGCAGGGCGGAAGGAAACTTTCCGAAGGTGAAAAATATTCTGATCGGGAGTGGCGTTACGGCAGTCCCGGAGGATGCGTTCAGCGGCTGCGCAGATCTGGTGGCCGTTGTTCTTCCGGATACGGTGGTCAGTATAGGGAACCGGGCCTTTGCCAACGCGTTCTCCCTGGGAGAGATTACTCTTCCCCCGGGTCTGCAGGGCATTGGGGACAGTGCGTTCATGAACTGCGGCAATCTGGGGAAAGTGGTGATGCAGGGAACAACGCCGCCCTCCCTTGGCTCTGCCGTCTTTGACCAGTGTAAATTTGTGACAGACGATTCCAAGGGGATCGTGGTTCCCAACGGCAGCGAGGATGTATATAAGGCGGCGTGGGGAGTGCTGGGAGATTTTATTCTGGAGAAACACACCCATAGCTTTGGTGCAGACTGGAAATATGATGGGATGTATCACTGGCACGAATGTGCCTGCGGCGGAAAAGGGGATGTGTCGGCTCACGGTTGGGGAAATGGAGTAATATTGAAAGCTCCCACTGCCACGGAAGCAGGTATCATGGGATATAGCTGCCCTGGGTGTCAGGCCGCAAAGACAGAATCTATTCCTGCCACAGAAACGTCGACGCCTGGAGGAGATTCATCGGTTACGGGAAACAATCCTGGAGGAGATTCATCGGTTACAGGGAACAATCCGGGGGGTGATTCATCGGTCACAGGGAACAATCCGGGGGGCGATTCATCGGTCACGGGGAACAATCCGGGGGGTGATCCTTCCGGCCCCGGCAATGATAATTCGGGTGGGAATAATGCCGGAGGGGCTCCTGGGAACGGTACAGGGGTTCCCGGAGAAGGCAGTTCTGGCGGGAACATTCTGCCGCAGACGGAGAACGGCGCCGATTGGCTTCTGCAGAATCTTCTCACCGCAGACAACCGCAAGGACAGGGAACCCAGGACCGCCGATGGGGTTCCGCTGGAAATGTATGCGACTATCGCCATGATTGCAGGATTTTTCTATCTGATACTCCTGTTTCTGGACAGATATGATATAACAGAAGAGGAGAGAAGGGAGTCTCTGGCCCGTCTGGTGAGATGGGCAAAGCGAGGCGGATGGCTCCGCAGGCTGCCGGTGATGGCAGCGCTTTACACTATGCGGCTCTACTATCGAGTGATCGGCGGGCAGGCCTCAAAGGGAAGGAAGATCTGAGCAAAAGCATAACTGTGTTCCTGGCCGGGAAAGCCTCCCGGCGGGAACGCTGTTTTACAGGCAGCCCGCCTGCTAACGAATCAGGATGGGCATGCCGTTTCCGCCATTCAGGTCCTGAAGTTCCTCCGTAAGTTTCTGCTGGGTGGCGCAGGAAGCTTCGGACTGGATATCCATATACAGGATAAACATGTCCTCCAGCGCCATCTGCTTCTCATCGGCGATTTCCTGCAGTATCGGTTTAAGTTTCTCAATCTGTGCGGAAACCTGCACTTTCTGGGGATCAATATCCCCCATTACCTGTTCTGCGTAATCATTGATTCTCTTTAAAATAGCACGATTTTCGTCTGTCATTTTCCATCACTCCTCACAAATTTTTTTTCTATTATACCACTTTAACGCTTGTGGTGCATAGTTATTTTTGGTATGATAAAAAGAAAATGGAGGAAAACCATGGCAGATATCAGACCATTTCAGGCATACAGGCCGGCGGCGGGACTTGAATCGGAGATTGCGGCGCTGCCCTATGATGTATATAACAGAGAGGAAGCGGCGGAGGAGGTGAAAAAACACCCCGGCTCTTTTTTAGCCATTGACCGCGCAGAGACGCAGTTTGCTCCGGAGGTGGATACCTATGCGGACTGCGTCTATGAGAAAGCCCACGATCTGTTGTGGCAGTGGATTCGGGAAGGCCGTTTTGTCCGGGAGGACAAGCCCTGCTATTATATCTATGAACAGGTTATGGAGGGGAGGAGCCAGAAAGGCATAGTGGCCTGCGCCTCCATTGATGATTATCAGAATCAGGTGATTAAGAAACATGAGAATACCCGGGCGGACAAGGAGCAGGACAGAATCCGCCATGTGGATGTCTGCGAGGCCCAGACGGGCCCCATCTTTCTGGCTTATCGCAGCCAGGCTCCGCTGCGGCAGGTGATCGACCGGGTGACGGCAGGGGAAGCCCTGTATGATTTCACTGCCCCGGACGGGATCACCCATCGGGTATGGGTGGTGTGGGAAGAGGAGCAGATGGGGATTATCCGGGATACTTTTGCCGGAATGGAACAGATCTATATTGCGGACGGACATCACCGCTGCGCCTCTGCCGTGAAGGTGGGTCTGCGGCGCCGGGAGAACAATTCCGCACACACCGGGGAGGAGGAATATAATTTCTTTCTGTCGGTACTGTTTTCTGCGGAGGAACTTAAGATTCTGGACTATAACCGGGTGGTGAAAGACTTAAACGGGTATGAAAAGGATGCTTTTCTGGAGAAAATAGGGGAAAAATTCAGTGTGGAATGTCTGGGAGAAAAATCTTACAGGCCCCGGAAAAAATATGAGTATGGCATGTATCTGGAGGGAGAATGGTACCGCCTCACGGCCCATGAGGACATTCGAAGCAAGGATGCGGTGGAGGGACTGGACGTGTCCATCTTACAGGATCATCTGCTGGCTCCCGTTCTGGGCATCGGCGACCCCAAGACGGACAGACGCATTGATTTCGTGGGAGGGATCCGCGGCCTGGAGGAACTGGAGAGACGGGTGCGGACGGACATGCAGGTGGCGTTTGCCCTGTATCCCACGTCCATCTATGAACTTTTTGACGTGGCAGACGCCGGCAGATTAATGCCCCCTAAGTCCACCTGGTTTGAACCTAAGCTGAGGAGCGGGCTGTTTATACATACCCTGTAAGCCCCCGCGTCCCGGGAGGGGAACCGGGCGTGCCCGGGAAACTGTCCGAGGCGGGGTTCTTGTGAAATCACAGGCAGACAGGATACGGAGAAGTGAAATATGAGTTTCCGGCGGCAGTATGGCATCCGCAGTATGAGGGAACAATGGAGAATATAGAAAAAGCCATACAGAAAGAGGCGACTATGGACAATAAGCTGTATAAACTGATGAACTGGCCGGGGATTGAGGAGATCGTCTACTCCGAATGCGACCATCCTCACGATTTGCTGGGTCCCCATAAGGCAGGCAGCCAGACACTGGTGCAGGCTTTTTACCCGGGAGCGGCGGAGATGACTCTCCGGCTGGTGAAAAGCGGCAGGGAGTATTCCATGGATATGGCGGACGAAGAAGGTTTCTTTGCCGTGTTGGTTCCCGAAAAAGAGATAGGGGCGTACTGCTATAAGGTGGTGGATAGGGACGGAAATACGGTTCAGGTACAGGATCCTTACCGCCATGGGCCCTTGATCACGAAAAAGGACACGGAAAAGTTTGACGCGGGCATCCATTACACCATTTACGAAAAACTGGGAGCCCATCCCTGTACCCTGGAGGGAGAGGAGGGAACCTATTTTGCCGTCTGGGCGCCCAATGCCATGCGGGTCAGCGTGGTGGGAGATTTCAACAGCTGGGACGGACGTGCCCATCAGATGCGCCGTCTTTGGGACAGCGGTATCTTTGAACTGTTCATCCCCCAGGTGAAGGAGGGCAGTCTTTACAAATTCGAGATAAAGGCCAGGGGCGGACTGACTTTTCTGAAAGCGGATCCCTATGGCAATGCCTCCCAGCTGCGGCCGGACAATGCTTCGGTGGTGACAGAACTGGGCCGCTTCAAGTGGGAGGACGAGGAGTTTGTGCAGGCCCGGGGGCAGTTCCAGGGCGGCAATGCTCCCATCAGTGTCTATGAGATGTACATGGGCTCCTTCCTGGATCCCCGGGAAGGCGAAACATATGCCAATTATCGGGAGATTGCGCCCAAAGTGGTGTCGTATGTAAAGGAAATGGGCTATACCCATGTGGAGTTGATGCCCGTCATGGAACATCCTTTTGACGGCTCCTGGGGCTACCAGGTGATCGGTTATTATGCCCCCACTTCCCGGTACGGCAGCCCGGAGGACTTCATGTATTTTGTGAACGAACTGCACAAGGCGGGCATCGGTGTGATCCTGGACTGGGTGCCGGCCCATTTCCCCAGGGATACCCACGGCCTGTCCGGCTTTGACGGCACCTGCCTGTATGAGCACCAGGACCCCCGACAGGGTTTCCATCCCCATTGGGGAACCCTGATCTACAATTACGGCAGGCCCCAGGTGTCCAATTATCTGATTGCCAATGCCCTGTTCTGGGTAGAGAAATTCCATGCGGACGGCATCCGCATGGACGCAGTGGCCAGCATGCTGTATCTGGACTATGGTAAAAATGACGGGGAGTGGGTGGCCAACATGTATGGGGGCAAGGAGAACCTGGAGGCCATGGAGATGATCAAGCACCTGAATTCCGTTCTGAAAAAGCGCAATCCCGGTGTGCTGTCCATTGCGGAGGAGAGTACCGCGTTTCCGCTGATCACCGAGGATCTGGACAAAGGCGGTCTGGGATTTGATCTGAAGTGGAATATGGGTTATATGAATGATTATCTGGGGTATATCCGAATGGATCCCTATTTCCGCAGTCACCATCATGGAGAACTGACCTTCAGCATGATCTATGCCTACAGTGAGAAGTTCCAGCTGGTGTTCTCTCATGACGAGGTGGTGCACGGCAAGGCCACCATGGCAGGCAAGATGCCCGGCACCAGAGAGGAAAAGCTGGCCAATCTGCGGCTGACCTACGCCTATATGATGACCCATCCCGGCAAGAAGCTGTTGTTCATGGGCCAGGAACTGGGGGAATTTGACGAGTGGAACGAGAATCGCCGGGTGCAGTGGGAACTGCTGGAGGTGCCGGAGCACAAGGGCGTGGCGGAACTGTATAAGGATCTGAACCATTTGTACCGCAGGGAGACGGCGCTCCATGAACTGGACCAGGACCCTTCCGGTTTTGCCTGGCTCAATGCCATTTCCGGCAATGACTGCTATCTGAGTTTTCTTCGGAAGGGCAGTGATGCTGCCGATATGCTGCTGGTGGTGGCAAACTTTGCGGGCGTGGCCCAGGAAATCCGCACGGGCGTGCCTTTTGACGGCAAATATAAGGAAATATTTAATACGGACGAAACCATATACGGCGGCACAGGAGTGGTGAATAAGCGGGCTCTGGCGGCGGAGGATATGGAGTGGGACGAACAGGCCGTGTCCATCAGCGTGAAGCTGGCGCCTCTGTCTCTGAGTATTCTGCGTTTTGAGCCCTACTCCGAGGAGGAACTGAACCGGGTGATCGAGGAGCGGGTGCGCAGGAAGCTGGCGCTGATCAAGGAGAAAACCCCCAAGAAAGCCACGAAGCAGACTGCTGCCGGGAGTAAGAAAAGCGAAAAGAAGAGCGAAAAGAAGAGCGGGAAAGCCGTATCCCAATAGAAGGGAGTGTTTAGCCAATGCATTTGGAATGGATCGTCTCCTCAGCGTCCCAACAGACGCCGGTGCTGGATCCTAATGCCATAGAACAATTTATATCCGGCCTTCCGGAAAAAGCCCTGCGCATGGGTTTGCGTGTCCTGCTGGCCCTGGTGGTATTTCTGCTGGGGGTGCAGTTGATCAAGCTGGCCCGCAGGATTGTGAGAAGGTCCCTGGAGCGGGGCAAGGTGGATGTGGGAGTGAGGCAGTTTACCGACTCCTTTCTCAAGGCGGTGCTGTATATCCTGCTGGTATTTATGATCGCCGGGGGATTTGGCGTGGACGCGGCCAGCGTGGTAGCCCTGCTGGGTTCTGCGGGCGTGGCCATCGGTCTGGCGGTGCAGGGAAGCCTGTCCAACCTGGCGGGAGGGGTGCTGATCCTGATTCTGAAACCCTTCCTGGTGGGGGACTATATCATTGAGGGAGGCGGCAAGGAGGGTACGGTGACGGAGATTCAGCTATTTTACACCAGGCTGCTGACCCCGGACAATCGGACCGTGATATTGCCCAACGGGGCTCTGGCCAACGGAAGCCTGGTGAATGTGACTGCGGACAAATACCGCCGGTGTGACATTTCCGTGGGCATTTCCTACCAATCCGATCTCCAGACGGCCCGGGAGGCCCTGATGGGAATGTTGGAAGCCGATCCGGCGGTGCTGAAAGACAGGGACATGCGGGTGGTGGTGGATGCGTTGGGGGAAAGCGCCATACAGTTGATCGTCCGCTGCTGGTTTACCAACGAGGAATACTGGGATGGGCGCTACCGCCTGACGGAGGGGATTAAAACCGTTCTGGACCAGGCCGGCATTCAGATTCCATATCCTCATTTGGATGTTCATGTCCTGGGACATGAGGGAAATAAGGAATTGTAAACGGTTTTTTGGATGGACGGAAATTCGAGCAGGAGACTTGCAATATGCATTATGATTATCTGGTGGTGGGATCGGGCCTGTATGGCTCGGTCTTTGCCCATGAGGCCAAAGCCCGGGGCAAATCTGTGCTGGTGGTGGACAAGAGGCCCAATGTGGCGGGCAATATTTATACGGAAGAGGTGGAGGGAATTCCCGTACACAAATACGGCGCTCATATATTCCATACCAACAACAGGCGGGTATGGAATTATATTACCCGGTTTGCGCAGTTCAATCGCTTCACCAACTCCCCCGTTGCCAATTACAAGGGGGAATTGTACTCCCTGCCCTTCAATATGTATACTTTTAACAAAATGTGGGGAGTGGCGACGCCCCAGGAGGCGGCGGCCAGGATCGAGCAGCAGAAGCGGGAGGCGGGCATCACCGAGCCTGGGAATCTGGAGGAACAGGCCATCTCCCTGGTGGGCCGGGATATTTTTGAGAAATTGATAAAGGGCTATACAGAGAAACAGTGGGGCCGGGACTGCAGGGAACTTCCCCCGTTTATTATCAGGCGGCTTCCGGTGCGGTTCACTTTTGACAACAATTATTTTGATGCCGCTTATCAGGGGATTCCTGTGGAGGGTTATACCAGGCTGGTGGAGAATCTGCTGGAGGGGATCGAGGTGCGTCTGAACATGGATTACCTGAAAGGCCGGGAAGAGTGTGATGATTTGGCGGACAAGGTGATCTATACCGGGCCCATAGACCAATTCTACGGCTACAGGCTGGGGGCGCTGGAGTACCGTTCCGTTCGCTTTGAGACGGAAGTGCTGGACATACCCAATTTCCAGGGCAACGCGGCGGTGAATTACACGGATCGGGAGACGCCCTGGACTCGGATCATCGAGCACAAGTGGTTTGTGTTCGGCAGGGACAAAGAGGGAAAAGAATTCCCGGGAACGGTAATCAGTCGGGAGTACAGTTCGGAGTGGAAACCGGGTGACGAACCCTATTATCCGGTGAACGATGAGAAAAACAGCGCATTGTATGAGGCATACAGAAAACTGGCTGACGGAGAGAAGAAGGTGTTTTTCGGCGGAAGGCTGGGAGAATACAAGTACTATGATATGGATGCAGTGATTGCGGCGGCACTGGAGTTCTGCGACAGAGAACTGTCGTAAGCAAACTCAGCAGTATGGATTGTTTCGTCGGCGGAGCATTTAACCGGCTGATAGACTGCAATTCAATAGGAGAGAGACTATGATGCGGAATAATCGGCGAGTGGTCTCTCTTTTTTCGAAAACAAAGCGGTCGTTTGAACGTATAATATGAGACAAAAAAAGAAGGTTATCAAGCTACTGAATAAATCAGCCGGTTTGATACCTTCTTTATCAGCTGAAAATGGGACTCGAACCCACGACCCCTTCATTACGAGTGAAGTGCTCTACCAACTGAGCTATTTCAGCACTGAAATTTATTATATCGGGTAACAGGAAAAAATGCAACAGTTTTTTTTCTTTTTTTGTATTGTTTTTTGGAGACAAAATGTAGGGCATTTGCTATAATATATTTGCTGTTTGCGGTTGAACGAACTTGTTTGCGCAGAGAGGTAAGAATTTGAGTATGGACATTGTTATAAGAGAGATTGAATGTAAGGATTATGAATCCGTAGCGGCAATTTGGCGTGATGTGCTGGGTATTTTGACAGCAACGGATGAGAATGTTATTGGAACATATGAAAAGATGAAGAACGACAATCGCTACTGCACATTTGTCGCCGATATAAACGGTGCGGTTGTTGGCTTTGCCACGATCGTTGAAACTTTAGCAATCGATCATCCCAATGGGTATATCAAGATGAATGGACTGGCCGTTTTGCCTGCGTTTCAACGCTGCGGGATCGGCACAATGCTGATGGGACATGTGGAGAAACTGGCGGAAGAGCGAAATGCTTCGGTTATTGGACTTGCGTCAGGTTTCCAGCGAACAGGCGCACATCGGTTTTATGAGCATCTGGGTTATCAAAAATTGTCGTTTTGGTTCCGCAAAAACGTGGAGTAGCTTTTTACATATAGGGGGAAAAATGGACACGCTTTTAAGTTTTAAAGAAGCCCTCCTGGATCCTGTAGGCGCTGTGAATTACCCGGGGGAGGATTTCGAGGTAGAATTTGATGTTGTGACCCTGGCAGAGCCGTCTGCAGACGGCAGAGGGAGGGAGATTGCGGAGAATCTGGAGGAGATTGAAGGACGCATTGCAGCCGGCAAAGAGCGGGTTCGTGCATTGGACAGCGAGATAGACCGGCTTACCAACCATGCGGATGGTCTGGATTATATGGTGGCGGTGGCCAGCGGCATCATTGCAGGGGTAATCGACTCTGTGTGGGTAGGGGAATTTTCCATTGACAGAGCCAACTCCTGGGGGGACGAAAAGGTGAACCACTTTGTGGTGAAGGTGGCGCAGTCCAGGGGATACAAGGGAGAGGATCTGGAGGGAGCCATAAGATATCTGGAGGGGAACTATGGCCTGGCCAGCGACAGTATGACGCCGGATTTCGGCGGGGGCAGGCAGCATCATCTGCGGGATTTTTCTCATCATCCCACGCCCTGCGGCCTGTTGTTTTCCCTGCTGACACAGTTTACGGGAAAGGCGTATGGCACGGATACCAAGGGGATGTTCATGGTCTGTGAGATCGCGGACAGGCGCATGATCGGGAGAGATATTCCTCAAAAGATCCTGTTCGGAGTGGTGTATTGGGTTTTCCACATGGTGAGTGATATGGCGGGATCCAGTACCAATGCCGGGGCCGGAACCGGGCTGCCGGGGCCGTTAGTCTCCATGCTCAAGGAACTGTCGGTGCTGCCTTTCTTTAAGAATATGGATATAAATGACATGCAGCTTTCTGTCTGGATATCCAAGCTGTTTAACGGTACGCTGCTGGCGAGGCGGGACGAGGCGGGGAAGATTACGGAAAAGGTGAAGTTTGATCTGCGGACGGAGATCGGGGTGGCTCATGAACTGGGGAGACAGGCCCTTCCTGTGGTTATAAACGAATGCATTGTGCGGGGCTTTTATTTTATCCGACGGTTTTTCTTTGAACTGCGGGACAAAAAAGTCCGTGGTTTTAAGGATTTGGGGCAGATTGACTGGCAAAAAACGCTGCCCGCCGGAAACCGTACCATTGTCCGTATGCTTACCATCTCCACAGGCACTTTTACCGCCATAGATCTGGCTGACGCGGCAGTGCGTTCCGCAGTTAAATCCGGGGGAGTGGCGGCGCCCGCATTTCTGGCCAATATGGTCCTGCGGGTGAATTTTATGGGTATTGGAAGATTTGTGGTGGCCCTGGGGACAGACGTGGGGATGGGGATCAGGCGCAGCAGGCTGAGAAACGAGAGAATACGCCTGCATACGGAACTGATTGCCTTGAGCAGCGCCAAAGTCTTTTATCGGCAGGCAGATATGTGGATTGCGGCGGAGAGCGCGGGGGCGGCTATAGAAAAAGCATATGACATGATGGAGAAAACCACGGCTTTCTGGATGGATTCCATGCGGGAGATGGAAGAAAATCTGGATAAAATAGGCCGGTATGCTCCGGAGGCCGGGAAGAAAAACGCCGGTCTGCTGGAGGAAATCGAGGATATCCTTACTTGGGGATAAGGCATGATACATACATATGGGAAAGGAGAAAACACGAAAATGGATGAATTACGGACTTTTGATGTGAAAGAGGAGGAGATTCCCTCTATTATTACTTCACAGTTCAAGGAGATTGCCAATTTGCAGAAGAGCGTGGAGCAGGCCATGAAAAAGGCCGAGGAGGCGAAGGAGTCAGCGGACAGGGCTTACAGCCACTCCGCCGGCCTGTTCCAGAAGCGCAATGCCATCGAATCCCTGCAGAGCGCGGCGGTGAACCTGGCCGATTCACAGGTCAGCGCGGCAGAGGCACAGAAGCTGTCCTTTGTGTATCAGGAGAAACTGGGAAAGATTACCCAATATTTGTTTGGTCTGGGTGTGGCTAATCTGGCAGCCAACCGTTCCGTGGTGCGGGAACTGGAACTGAAGCTGAAAGGGGCTTCGGAGAAGGAACTGGGCGATCTGGCAAGGCAGGAAATCGTCAATGTCATTAAACAGCTCAAGGCCCAGGAAGATATTATGAACAAGCAGAATGAACTTTCCCTGAAAATGAGGCAGCATGAGCAGAGACTGAGTCAGCAGGAGAACACAGAGAAGGAATATGGCAAGATGCTGGCGGAGAACGCAGAGCGGGATGCGGAGCAGGACCGTTTGATTGCGGAACAGGCGGCAAAGGACGCGGAACATGACCGGTTATTGGCGGAGAACGCGGAGCGGGATGCGGAACAGGACCGTCTGCTGGCAGAACAGGCGGCAAAGGATGCGGAATATGACCGTATGCTGGCAGAGCAGGCGGCAAAGGACGCGGAACACGACCGTCTGTTGGCGGAGAACGCGGAGCGGGATGCGGAGCAGGACCGTCTGATTGCGGAACAGGCGGCAAAGGATGCGGAACATGATCGGTTGTTGGCAGAGAACGCGGAGCGGGATGCGGAGCAGGATCGTCTGCTGGCGGAGCAGGCGGCAAAGGATGCGGAACATGATCGGTTGCTGGCGGAGAATGCCCAGAGGGACGAGGAACAGGACCGTCTGATCGCGGAACAGGCGGCGAAGGATCAGGAACACGACCGTCTGCTGGCGGAAAATGCCCGGAGGGATGCGGAACAGGACCGTCTGATCGCGGAACAGGC
>BLLU01000255.1 GCA_011959105.1 Lachnospiraceae bacterium
ATGAAAGAAAAGAGGGCGGCGCATATAAGTCCGTCTCGGGGAGCGTCAAAAAGATAGACGGATATGGGAATGTTTTGGTGATGGAGGAAGGTGTTAAAATACCGTTGGGAGAAATTGCAGAAATAGAAGGGACAATATTTGGTACTTGACAAGAAGATTTTAAGTGATATCATAAAAACGGTTAAAAGGTAAGAGTAAAAAGGGAGGAAAATTATGAAAAAGAGAGTTTTGGCACTGACTTTGGCGATGATGATGACATTGTCCGTGACTGCATGCGGCGGAAAGGATACCAGCACATCTGCCGAAAGCAATGAGGTACAAACACAGGAAGAGGAGACATCTTCCGAAGAGGAAACGCCGGCAGAGGCAGAAGAGACAACAGAAGATGTGGCAGAGGAAGCAGAGTCAGAGATAGAAGCGCCGGAAGAGACGGATGCGTTTGCAGCCGCGCTTGAGAATATGAAATCTGTGACGAATCTGGAAGGACTGATGGTAATGGAGATGAACATGGAAGTTTCCGCAGATGGACAGACAGAGTCGGTAGAATCTGTTACCACCATGGATATGGCATTTTTCAGCGATCCCAGAAAACTTAAAGTGGAAATGAATTCTGATATGGGGGCAGCAGGAAGCGTACACCAGAGCATCTATGGAGAGGTTTTGGAGGATGGCACAGCAATGATGTATCAGTATGACGGCGCCAACTGGCACAGTCAGCAGGTAGGCGCGGCAGACATGATGCAATATGACGCAGGCAGCAGTATGCTTTCTTTTATCAATGATGGCGCTAATTATACATTAGAAGGAATGGAAGAGATTGACGGAGTTAATGCCTATAAATATGCTTGCGTGACATCAGGCGAAGATGCCAAGCAGCAGCTTCTCTCAGCAGGTGCACTGGATTCTCTCACTTCTCTTGGAATGGATATGAATCAGTTAGAATCTCTCATGGATGATGTTGGGGAACTCACAGAATATGTATGGATTGAGGAGTCTAGCCTGTATTCTGTAAAATATCAGTCAGATATGACAC
>BLLU01000256.1 GCA_011959105.1 Lachnospiraceae bacterium
TATGGCTACGATGGCTCTTCACCAGTTATCAAGGTTTTTATATAAATATTATCATAAAAAGGTGATTATTCTTCTGGATGAGTATGATACTCCTATGCAGGAGGCATATGTAAACGGATATTGGGAAGAGCTGGTTTCCTTTACCAGAAGTCTGTTTAACTCAACCTTTAAGACGAATCCCTATCTGAATAGGGCTATTATGACAGGGATTACAAGAGTGAGCAGGGAATCTATTTTTTCGGATTTGAATAATCTGGAGGTGGTGACAACTACCTCGGAAAAGTATGCCGATTGCTTTGGGTTTACGGAAGAAGAAGTATTCACTGCATTGGATGAATTCGGAATGTCGGACAGAAAGCAAGAGGTTAAAAACTGGTACGATGGATTTATCTTTGGGAATCATACGGATATTTATAATCCCTGGTCTGTTTTAAACTATTTGGATAAAAGAAAGGTGGGAGCATATTGGGCAAATTCCAGCTCCAACAGCCTGGCAGGAAAGCTGATTCGAGAGGGAAGCAAGGAGGTTAAGCAAAGGCTTGAGGGGTTGATGCGCGGTGAGGCTTTTCGGGTGGAGATTGATGAGCAGATTGTGTATGGAGAATTGAATACAAAAAGAAACTCTGTCTGGAGTCTCCTCCTTGCAAGCGGTTACCTGAAGGTTCTTCAGGTAGAATATATGGAAACAGCAGGACGCTGGTACCATACTCTGGCCCTGACAAACCGGGAAGTACGGATGATGTTTGAAAATATGATTCGGGGATGGTTTTCAGAGCAGGATGAAAACTATAATGATTTTATCAAAGCATTGTTGGCGGATGATTTGAAAGCAATGAATTATTATATGAATAAAATGGCGCTTGCGATGTTCAGTGCTTTTGATACGGGGAACAAACCCTCAGAGGCTGCGGAACCGGAGCGTTTCTACCATGGCTTTGTATTGGGACTGTTAGTAGACTTAGCTGACCGCTATGCGGTAACTTCCAATCGTGAAAGCGGCTTTGGAAGATATGACGTGATGCTAGAGCCTAAAAAGGATGATGACGGAATTATACTGGAATTCAAAGTACAGGATATGGAGGATGAAAAGGAGCTTGCGGATACCGTGAAGGCGGCGCTGCAACAGATAGAAAAGAAAAAATATGAAACGATTCTGATGGAAAAGGGAATATCCCGAGAAAAAATACGCAAGTACGGCTTTGCTTTTTGCGGAAAAAAGGTTCTGATTGGCACAGCGGTCTGACATCCGGAAAATCAAAGAAAAATATATTATATGCAATAGAAATATGTAGTCCAGGAGGTGCTTTTTGCATCTCCTGATTTATTAGATAAAACAACAAAGAACTGCAAAACAAAAGCGGAACATTCCCGGAGCTGTCAAAACCGCTTCAGACAGTGCTTCTCCACAAGGTTTATCCCCTGGTAAAGAATCATAGCCATCACACAGAGAATCACAATCGACATCAGCACCATATCAAGCTGAAACACCTGGCTTCCGTAGATAATCAGATACCCCAGCCCCTGCCGGCTGCCGATAAATTCCCCGATTACCACCCCCACCAGGCAAAGGCCGATATTCACCTTCATGGTATTGATAAAAATAGGAATGGAGCTTGGAAGAACCACCTTTCCAAGTACATCCCGGCGATTGCCTCCCAGGGTCCGAATGAGCTTGATCTTCTCCGGATCTACTTCGGAAAATCCCGTATATATGGTAAGAATACTTCCAAACACAGCCACCGACATACCGGCCACAACAATGGTTTTCATATTAGCCCCCAGCCATACGATAAGAAGAGGCGCAAGGGCGGATTTGGGCAGGCTGTTGAGCACTACCAGATAAGGCTCCAGTACCCTGGAAAGGCTGTGAAAGAGCCACAGCAAAACGGCAGTCAGGAGACTGAACAGAAAAACCAGGAGAAAGCTAATCAGTGTTTCCGCCAGAGTAACCCCCATGTGCAGAAAAATAGAGTGATCCATGGCCATAGATACAAACATTTTGTAAACACGGCTGGGACTGCTGAAAATAAAGGCGTCAATCACATGAAGCCGGGCACTCATTTCCCAGATAAGCAGAAAGAGAAGAAAAATAAAAATACGGGCAAAGGTAATAGCCCGCAGCTTACGCTTTCTCTGTTCCAGAAAGCTCTGTTGTGCAAGGGATGGTTCAGCCACTTATATTCAACTCCTTCCAGATAAGATTAAAATAGTCCTTAAATTCCGGTGCATTTCTGGAACGCATGGGCGTGCGCTCCTCCATGGCAAAGGTTACGGGAACCAATTTTTGTACCCGTCCGGGGCGTTTGGACAGTACAAGAACCTGATCTGCCATGCTGATGGCTTCGGACAGATCATGCGTAACAAGAATCGCTGTTTTTTCCTCTTTTTTAATAATTGCTGCAATATCGTCACAGACGGAAAGCCTTGTCTGGTAATCCAAAGCGGAGAAAGGCTCATCCAAAAGCAGAAGATCCGGCTCCAGAGCCAGGGTGCGTATCAGTGCTGCCCGTTGACGCATGCCTCCGGAGAGTTGTGAGGGTCTGGCATCCTTAAAGGAGGAGAGACCATAGACCTCCAGCATATGATCCACAGAGGATAAATGCCGGGGGGTTAATTTTTTCTGTATCTCCAAGCCGAGGGTCACGTTGCTGTAGACCGTACGCCATTCAAACAGGTGATCCTTCTGCAGCATATATCCAATGTTGGCGCCTGCCTCCTTGAGAGGCCTTCCCAGAAAAGAGACGGTTCCCTCCTCCGGCTTAAGAAGGCCGCAGATTAGTGAAAGCAATGTAGATTTACCGATGGTTCAATAGCGGAAACCTTTGAGGAACGAAGAAAACGAAGACCTGGTAAGAAGCCGGGACTTTTCGGAAAGAGTACGGGCAGTAACCGCATAGAATGTATCAATATCGAAAAAGAGGACCGGGCCAGTATGAGAAAGCATACTGTAAATTGCAGGATTGAGGGTGACAAGGCGGAAGCCGGCAAAATTGTATGTCAGGCGGCAAATCAATTTTATGCGGAACTGATTGAACGGCTCCTGGAGCAAAGCGGCTGGAAAAAAGAGGTACGCCTGGAGCTGCTTGACCGGATGATTGATATTATAAAAAACCAGACAATCACAGCACCTTTGTGCGGGGAAGGCAGTATCTCTTGTTTTCCCAAAGGGGATATATTATAATAAAGATATTCTTTTAGAATAACGGAGGAGAAGCATATGGCAACAATTAAGGATGTTGCTAGAAAAGCAAAGGTTTCCATATCTACGGTGTCCCATGTAGTAAATCATACAAAAAATGTCAGCCCGGATACGGCTCAGCGCGTGGAGCAGGCAATAAAGGAGCTGAATTATAAGACCAATATATTTGCCAAGAATCTTAAAAGTCAGAAGACCCGGCAAATCGGTGTAATTGTACTTGACATGTGCGGAATGTTTTTTCCCTATGTCATCAAAGAGATCTGCAGAATTGCTAACAAAAGCGGATATGCGGTAAACTTGATGGACTCAAGCGGCAGCATTAAGGTGGAGCGCCAGGCAATGTCCGCTTTGGTGGAAAGCTGTGTGGACGGGATTATCCTGAGTTCCGTAATTCAGGAATCTCAGAAAGAAGCCTATGCGGCCGAGCTTTTGGAACAGCTGTCCATGGGTCCGAAAGCAATTCCGCTGGTTACTATGGAGCGGGATTTTTCCGCATTTGGCATTGATTCTATCTGTACGGATACGTATGCGGGCGGCGCGAGCGCAATGGAGCATCTGGTAGCTCAGGGCTGCCGTTATATTGCGCACATATCTGCGCCGCAGTTTGAGGCCGGCCGGTATCAGGCATACCGTGACGGACTGAAAAAGTATCGGCTGCCCTATCATCCCGCCTATGTAGAGGAGGGAGATTTCACCCATGAGAGCGGGTACTCCTGTATGAAGCGTCTGTTAGAAAAGCAGATTCCCATAGACAGCGTTTTTGTAGCCAACGATCAGATGGCGGTGGGAGTGCTTCGGGCGATTCACGAAGCGGGAATACGGATCCCGGACGAGATGAAGGTTATCGGTTTCGACAATATATTTATTTGCGATAACATAGAGCCGTCTCTCTCCTCAGTCAATATGGACAAGACCCTGCTGGGACAGAAAAGCATTTCCCTGCTGCTTGACAGGATACAGCATGGGACGGCTTCCGTTCCCTA
>BLLU01000257.1 GCA_011959105.1 Lachnospiraceae bacterium
GGAGCATTCCTGTTAAGTAACAAATAGCGGGTTTGCAAAAAATGAGTGCCTACCATAGAATAATGATTGTTAACTTGGCGGTTAAAAAAATCATTGTTCAGAGGAGACACCCACAAATGAATTATAAGCAGAATGAGAAAATCAATCAAGTAAAAGAATCAACTTTGGTAGTTGGAATTGATATCGGAAGTACTACACATTACGCCAGGGCTTTTGACTGGCGGGGCATTGAACTCGGGAAAGTCTTTCCATTCAGCAACAGCAGGGAAGGATTTGAGAACTTCAAAGGCTGGATGCAGCGTTTACAGGACAAGTACAAGAAGTCAGATGTGATTGTCGGTATCGAGCCAACAGGTCATTACTGGTTTGATCTTGGCGCTTATCTTGAGGATGAGGGCATCCTCCTGGTTATGGTTAACCCCTATGCGGTAAAGCAGACCAAGGAACTGGATGATAACAGCCAAAGTAAGAATGACAGAAAAGATCCCAAGGTAATAGCAAAACTTGTTACCGAAGGTCGGTATTGTGCACCATATACACCAGATGGTGTGTATGCTGATTTAAGAATTATGGTGGCCAATCGTAAGAGACTCATCAGGGAACTTACCCAGATCAAAAACAGATTTGCCAGATGGTTCGCCATATATTTCCCAGAATATAAAGAAGTGTTTGGGGATTATGAAGCACAAAGCAGCATGATGCTTCTAAAGAAAGCCTGTACTCCGGAAGCGATAGTGGAACTTGGAGCCAAGAAAATCAATCAAATCTGGCGTGATGCAAAGTTAAGAGCTGTTGGAATGAAAAGGGCAACGACCCTGTGTGAAACAGCGAAACGAAGCATTGGCTTAAAGAAAGGCTCTTCGGCTGCCGAGTATGAAATGAAACTTTTGCTTGCGGATTACGAATATAAGAAGGCACAGCTTGATTCCATTATGGAAGAGATAGAAAGTTTGTGTAAAAAGATACCTGAAAGCGAGCAGATGCTTGCCATCAAAGGTATAGGAATAATCACGATAGCGGGATTTCTGGCTGAGGTGGGTGATGTGAGACGTTTTGAATCGCCCAGGCAGATACAAAAGCTGGCCGGACTCTCATTAAGGGAAAACAGCTCAGGAAAGCATAAAGGACAGACGACCATTAGTAAAAGAGGTCGGAGTAAGCTACGAGCAGTACTGTTCAATGCAGCGATTCCACTGATAGCAAAGAACCCGGAGTTTCGGTCATTGCATGAGTATTATACAACCAGGGCAAACAATCCGTTAAAGAAAAAGCAATCCGTGATTGCCATCAGCTGTAAGCTGATACGAGTCTTCTATGCCATTCTGGCCAATGGAGTAACCTATGATCCGGAGAAGATGATATCTGATATTCATAGGCCGCCACAGGCAGCATAAGAATGACAACTGTGAGATTCAGTAAGACGTCCACCAGAAGGTGCTGAAAGGAACAGAAAGAATTACAAAAACATAGAGAGCCGAAGTCAGATTTTTCACCATCAGAGCACAGACTCAGTTTAGGAGCATCATGACGCCCCTTTATGGATAAGCAGAACGAAGGAATTAAGGACCCAGAAGTGAAGGTGATCCCGTATGACATGGGAGGTTAGGCTGCCGTAAGGAGTTGGGGATAAGAAAGGCCAATCATAGCAAAATAAGATGACGTCTTGTTTTGTGTACCCCAAACATCCTAATATCCATGATTTTTGGTCTAGGGGAATGGCATAGACGTAGATAGCATCTCTATAAAAAATGAAAAAGTGAGAAAAAGCGAGTTAACAAGAGAAAAAT
>BLLU01000258.1 GCA_011959105.1 Lachnospiraceae bacterium
TAGAGCAGGGGTACCGCTCAATCATCTGATTTGATGATTTTGCGACACCCCCTTTCAGTTTGTCAAATTTCGCTTAACTGTAAAAACATGAAAAAAGCAAGGTTTCGGCAAGGTTTTGGCAAGGTTAGCGTGATAGAATAGCAAATATGAAAAGGAGGTTTCGCAATGAGCAAATATGTAATTGAAACAAAAAATCTTACCAAACAATACGGAACACAGAAAAGCGTTGCGGATTTGAATATCCATGTAAAGCAAGGACGCATCTACGGTCTGCTTGGCAGAAATGGAGCCGGAAAGACAACGACCATGAAAATGCTGCTTGGGCTGACACAGCCCACTTCCGGGGAAGTTGCAATCTGGGGAAAGCCTTTACGGACAAATGAGAAAAAGCTGTTGCCCCGGATTGGCAGTCTGATTGAATCACCCGGATTTTACCCGAACCTGACCGCCACAGAAAACCTGCGCATTTTTGCTACCCTGCGGGGAGTGCCGAACCGCAATGCAATTAAAAATGCACTTGATTTAGTGGGGCTTCCCTATAAAGACAAAAAGCTGTTTTCCCAATATTCGCTTGGAATGAAGCAGCGACTGGCGATTGCCCTTGCCATTATGCACGACCCAGAGCTTTTGATTTTGGATGAACCGATTAACGGTCTTGACCCAATTGGAATTGCGGAAGTGCGCTCTTTTATCCGTGACCTCTGTACTGAAAGAGGGAAAACAATATTGATTTCCAGCCATATTCTTTCCGAGATTGCATTGTTGGCTGATGATATAGGCATTATCGACCACGGCGCATTATTGGAGGAAGAAAGCCTTGCAGAACTGGAAGCAAAGAGCAGCAGACATATCCGTTTTACCGTTTCCAGTACAACACAGGCGGCAAGAATTTTAGAACGAGGTTTCCATGAAACGCAGTTTACCATACAGGACGACTACAAGATGCGTCTGCATAATTTAGATATTTCTGTCGGGGAAATTGTAACCGCCTTTGTCGAAAACGGGCTTACCGTATCAGAAGCCTATATCTGCGAAGAAAGCCTTGAAGATTATTTTAAGCGTGTAACAGGGGGTGAAGGGATTGCTTGATCTTATAAAGTGTGAATTTATGAAATTAAAGAGAAAGAAATTTATCCCTTTTGTGTTTTTGTCTGCCTTTTTATTCCCTATTCCTATCACATTCCTTATGGCAACACCGAGGATGCTGGAACGGTATCCGAACAAAACGGTTCTTTTTGACGGATTATTCAATATGGTTATGGGATATGGTGTTATCTTTCTTCTGCCATGTATTATTGGGGTCATTGCTGCTATGTTGTTTTTTATGGAGCGTGATAATGACACGTTCAAAAATTTACGCACAATCCCGATAACAAGTACTCAAATGATTATGGCAAAAATCATTGTCCTGTTTGCTTTTGGAATTATTTTTTGTCTTGCTTCCATGTTTGCTACTGTTATTTGTGGTAGTTTCTCAATGGAAATACATGGGATTGCCTATAAACTATTAGTTGCAATCGAGCTTGGTATTTTTATTACAGCAGGAACTTTGCCTATAATTGTACTTGTTGTTTTTTTCAGCAAGACATATATTTTTTCCATTTTATTATGTGTGTTTTACAGTGTGGCAAGCCTTACCGTTGAAACACTATTCGGGACATTGCCTAAATGGTTATGTTGGCTTCTGCCGATCCCCATGACAACGCTCTGGGGTGCGGGAGATATGGTAAAACACGGGTTTCCATTAAACGTAACAGCTTTGGAAAAGATTATTCCGTCAACCTTTCAGACGGTTCTCATTTTAGGGCTAATGGCTGTTATATCAATCTATTTAATAGATTTCTTATACAAGAAAAGGGGGGAATAATGATGTGTCGGATTATCAAAACAGAATTATGGAAGCTAAAGAGATACCATGTCATTTGGGCAGGTGTTCTGTTAATGTTTCTTTCTGTCGGAATTACTCTTTTTAGTTCTACCGCATTAGACGGTACAGTTTGGACGTTTCCGCATTTGGCAGAGCGGGTCATTCAAAATAATACGACAACCATTTTTCCTATGTGTATTACTCTGATTGCAGGATATGTTATTGCGCGTGAGAAATCTGATGATACCTTAAAGAGCATTATGACAATACCTGTTTCCTATCCCGCGTTGATTGGAGGAAAACTGATTATTTGCGGCTTCCTGTCCGTATTTTTGGGTATAGCGAGTACGGCTTTTACTGTCGCTGCGGAATTACTTGTTGGCTTTCCGGGATTTTCGGCAACAGCCGTAATACAGGCTTTGATACAGATTACTCTTAATACTTTATTTTTATATATAGCCGTAACGCCGATTATAGCCTTTACCGTCCGTATCCCTAACGGACACATGATAGGTGTCATTCTTGCATTTGTCTATGGTTATGGAGGAATGTTTGCGGCAGGAAACATGACGCTTGCAAACATCTATCCTATAACAGCAAGTATGGGACTAATTCAGTATCGGAGCTACGACGCAGCCGTATATTGGAATATTGGATTATGTAGTATTAGCATGATTACTGTTTTATTGATTTCTGCGGCTATTGTAGCCACAACAAAAAATGCTTCGTCGGCAAAAATCGTAAAAAAGGTAAAAAAAAACGTTCCCAAAAAAGGTTGGTAACAGGAGGGCTTTCACATGAAGAAAAAAATATTATTTGGAATTGGTGTTGTCTTTTTAATTGTAATTTGTTTTGGCGTTTTTCTGCTTTCAGGGGCAGGCAGCACCTACTATTATTCGCAGATTGACAACAGCAAGATCGAACAGACGGAATCTGCCGGAGGTGTAATTAACTTCGAAGGGAGCATGGATTTCTCCTATACGCTGCGCTGCTATGACGAGGACGGAAACGAAAAGGACATTACCTTTGGAACGTCAAGGGAATTGAAAGAGTACGCTTTTATTCGTCTGACGGTAATGCCTATTCGCGGTGTCCTCGAATGGAGCGAGATACAATATGACGAGCTTCCGATAGCTGTTCAAGAGCAATATACCTTACCAAAATAATTCAGTGAAGAATAACGTCTGCTAAGTTAATAGCAAATCTGCCGCACGACGGCAAAAGAAAAAAAGCCGTCGTACAGCAGAAGTATTTTCACATGCCTATTCTTATGCGGCGGCTTTTGAGAAATCAAAGCCGCCGTTTCTTTTTTATCTTCTCAAGGAATGACGTGGTTTCACTGTTAAAAGCGGCGGCTAAAGGAGGTAGCCGCCATGAAGCACACACCCTATCGACAAAATCCGACGGTCATTGACATATCAAAAAAAGCCCGTCCACCACCGGGGAAAATTCCGCTTATCAATATGAACTGTCTAATCATCTTAATACAGTTATCAATGCTATTTTGCCTGTCCGCATTTTTTGTGGGCGGGCTTTTTTTGCGCCCTTTGGTTTTCTTAAAAAGCTGCTTGGAAAGCGCAACAAAAGAGCCTTTTCCATACGGATAGGGTGTGAAAGGGGACGGAAGGACAAGCCTTTTGTCTTTTACACCACGAAGGAAGGAGGTGAACTCTATGGAGCTATCTTCTTCTGAAATGAAAACGATCCAACATCAGTATGACGCACTTGCAAAAGAAGTCCTCAAAGGCGAAGCAAGAAGTTATTACCGGGAGCTTTCCAAACGCGCAGCCCTTGAAGTGAATTTTTCGGAAATGAGCGAAGCGGAACTCTCACAGCTTTACACGCTGGACGAGTACGAGAGCGATTACTACCGCTTTGAAGTGTCCGGCTATGATGTGCTTGTGAAAAATGAGCTGCTTGGCGAAGCCTTACAAGCCCTGCCCGAAAAGAAGCGTGACATTATCCTTTTGTCATACTTTTTGGATATGAGCGACGAGGAAATAGGCGGTCTGCTGAATGTTGTGCGCAGTACGATTTTCCGGCACAGGAAAACCGCGCTTGAAAAAATCAAACTGTATATGGAGGGAAAAACAGATGAACAGAAATAAAAAATCCGTTGCCCTGTTGCCGTTCCCTGTTATTGCAGCAGCGGCGGGCGGCGACACGGAAGCCATGTGCGCAGTTTTGAAGCATTACGAGGGTTACATAGCGACGCTCTGCACCCGGACGCTGAAAGACGACGCGGGCAATACTTATTCCTACGTTGACGAGGAAATGAAGAACAGGCTGCAAGTGCGGCTGATTACCCGCACCCTTGCCTTTAACGTAGGCTAAACACAGGCTGTCCCCAGCGGGGCGCGTCCCCCTTTCCGCGCTTCCGCTTCCGGGCTGCTTGTCATTTCACCGGGGCATACCGCCCAGCGCGGTATGCTTCCGTGAGCCGACAAGCTCTTGATTTTGAACCTTGACAAAGAAAGCGGCGCAAGATAACGGCGGCGCAGCATAGGGCAGATCGGATACGTCCCTTTTGCGCCGAGCCATACGGCGGGTGCGCCACGACGCTATCCCGGCGGGGTTTTCTTTTCCCTGCCGGGACAGCCGAGCGACCAACACCGCGCCGGGGAGCAAGTTTAGCAGCTTGCGGGCGACGACAGCGCAGGATATATAATGATACTCCCTTACCGCCACAGTCCGAGCGTTAAAAGCGTCGCAGGCAATGGGTAGGGCTGCATGAGAACCATGCAGGGGTGAAACTCCCGTGAGGTTACGCTGATAACCGTCCGATCACAGCCCCTTTTTCACAATTAACCTTTTACCCATTTTTGAAAGGGGGATATATAGAATGAGCAATGCTGATGTGCCTATTTGGGAAAAGTACACGCTTACCATTGAGGAAGCGTCAAAATATTTCCGCATTGGGGAAAACAAGTTGCGGAAACTTGCAGAAGAAAATCCTACGGCGGGCTGGATATTCTTGAACGGCAACCGTATTCAGATCAAGAGGAAACAGTTTGAAAAGATCATTGACACGCTGGACGCAATTTAGCGAAAAAGATAGTGAAAAGGAGCCTTGAATGTGCTATAATAAGATTAGGCATATCAAGGCTCTTTCCGACACGGAAAGGAGCAAAAACAATGTCGGAGAAAAGACGTGATAATAGAAACCGCATTTTGCGTTCGGGAGAGAGCCAGAGAAAAGACGGGAGATATGCTTACAAATATACCGATACTTTTGGTAAAGTGCAATTTGTCTATGCGTGGAAGTTAGTGCCTACGGACAAGACCCCTGCCGGGAAGCGTGACGACATATCCCTTAGAGAAAAGGAAAAAGAGATACAGAAAGACCTTGACGACGGGATAGACACAATCGGAAAGAAAATGACGGTCTGCGAATTATACGCAAAGCAGAACCGCCACCGGGGAAATGTAAGGCATAACACCACAAAGGGGCGCGAACGGCTGATGAAGCTGCTGGAAGCGGATAAACTTGGTTCCTGCCCCATTGACAGTGTGAAGCTGTCCGACGCGAAAGAATGGGCGTTGCGCATGAAAGAAAAGGGAATATCCTATAAGACCATAAGCAACGACAAGCGTTCTCTGAAAGCTGCTTTTTACACAGCGATACAGGACGACTGCATAAGGAAGAACCCCTTTGACTTCCAGCTAAACACCGTGATCGAGGACGACACAGAGCCGAAAGTACCCCTCACAGGAGAACAGGAAGAAAGCCTTTTATCCTTTATGCAAGGTGATAGCGTCTATCAGAAATACCGTGACGAGGTTATCATACTGCTGGGGACGGGGCTTAGGATTTCCGAACTCTGCGGACTGACTGAAACCGACCTTGATTTTGAAAACCGGGTAATCAATGTAGACCACCAGCTTTTACGGAGCGCGGAAACAGGCTACTACATAGAGAAGCCCAAAACGCAGAGCGGTATCAGACAAATCCCAATGAGTGAAAAAGTGTATGAAGCGTTGGGGCGCGTGTTGGAGAACCGCAAGGGAGCGAAAGCGACCACCATTGACGGTTACAGCAATTTCCTTTTCCTCAACCGGGACGGCTGCCCGAAAACGAATGTGAACTATGCGACCATGTTCCGGGGGCTTGCGAAGAAGTACAACAAGTGCCATGAGGAAGCCTTACCCAAAGTAATGACACCCCACACCCTGCGCCATACATTCTGCACCAACTTAGCCAATGCGGGCATGAACCCGAAAGCGTTACAGTATATCATGGGACATTCCAACATTACCATGACGCTGAACTATTACGCACACGCAACATTCGCTTCCGCAAGGGCTGAAATGGAAAGGCTGATCGCAGCATAGCCGCAGACGGATTTACTACTTCTTTTACTACCATTGAGAGGGAAAACCTAAAAGGTTATGAGGGTATATAAGAACTTCTCCCCATATCTAAAATGCCGGGAAAGCCCGAAAATACGGGCTATACCGACATATAAGAACTTCTAAAGAGATAATCTAAATTCACCAATAATTTTTATATAAAAAATGCATAATATATAAACTGTATTTTTTTACAAAAAGTAAGGCTGCCAAATAGAATTTATATAGATTTTATAAGTATTATGAGCAGTTCTGCCAATCATATATATGTTATTTTATTGACACATATATATAAATGGATTAATATATACATAAACAGATTAATACATGCAAATATATTGATATATATAATTGATTATATGATATGTGTTAAACTGTTATTGAAACCAATGAGTGTTTAAAAAAATTTTGATGAGTAATGAAGCCGTCAAATTAGCAGAAACAATAGGTCTGGAAACAACATATATGAGGAGGAGAGTTCAGCTATGAAACAAATGCAGTTTATAGAAATAAAAAGAAAATTTTACCTTAATATGAAGAGCGTTTGGCCTTGTTTAATTGGATATAGCTTGTTCCAGGGTATTTGCTATATCATATTTTACCTTGTTTATTTGAAATTTGGTTATGTTTTTTATTCCGCACTGACACTTGCTAACTATCGTTTTTGGCTGTTCGGTTGGATTACATGTTGTACTTTTACGTTATTTGGTAGAAAAAGATTGACAAGATTGACGGCAATAGGATATGTCTTATCCATATTTGCTGCTCAAATATTTGGATTTGCTATTGTACGCCAATCAGTTCTAAAATTTGACGACTCAGATATGGTGATACCTTTGATACTCATTATTTGTCTGATGATGGGATTTATTATGGAATTTAGAAAAAAAAAGAGATTCAAGAAGATTGAATATTTCTGTTTTTTACTTGCCATTTTGGTTCATTTACTTATGGAAGTGCATTTTGTCGACATGATGCGGATGCATATTGGTGCGGAAAGAGGCTATTTGGCAGGATATGAGCAGGGCATTCAGGACGCTGAAATGGGACACTATTATGACAATTCAGAAATAAGTGAAAAGGTGATACAAGAGGGTTTTCGTTCTGGAAGTCCTGAATGGAGCGGATATATGCAATATTATTCTAGTGGTTACAGAGCAGGACAAAAAGATATACATAATAATTAGTCACTATTTATTAGCCCTATAATTATACAAGGAGGTAAGTTAAATGAAAAAACTATTGGAAAAAGTAGTATGCTTATTTTGCTGTTTGTCGCTTTGCTGTATGAGTTTTACGGTAAATGCAGCAGCAAATGTAGATCTCGCAAAAGAAACATATTGTGAGGATGTTCTTTTGCAAATGTCACATGGATTCAGCTTGCAGCCGATGAATACGGGAGATACTATTAACATCTCAAACAGTTTTTTGTTGTATAACTTTATTGAAGAGCCTGTTGCTATATTCTATAAGATTGACCCGGTTGGATATGCGATATATGATTTTAAAAATGGAATTGTTCTGCAATATTCGACTGAGTCTAATCATCGGTTTTATGTGGATAAGAATGATCATTACTATTAAGAAGGATTGCTGGAATATTACACGAAAACAGAAGGCGGTTTTTTGAATTTGATTACAGGAATAGTTAAGGACGTTGACCTTCATAATTACTCATTTACAGCTAATGACTTTTATGCTAACGGAAACGTGGTGAAAGAAAGTAATATTGGTTTATATAGTGCATCTGAAGGACCTGTTTATCTTCTTAAAAACACAAGACTTTATAACTGTAATAAAAGTGTCAATTTCCCCACTTTTTATCCGGATAAGACAACAGCAGAGTTGAGCAAGTGTCCAGGAGTTTGCGGATCTGTTGCAGTCGCGATAATGCTCGAATGCTACGATGACTATTATGCACTTCCTACGGGATATTCATTTGTCGATAGTACTGTAAAGGCATCTAATCCATATTATCCGGATATATATGGAATAGAGCTTGTCAAGCAAGTGGTTCCATATATTGAGCCGAGTGCTAATGGATCGTTCTTATTAGACTCTGGTGTCCGCTCATACCTGTCAGATCGTAATATTAATGGTGGAGTAGCGTTGGGGGTATTGGCTGTATATCAACAGACCAAATATGCGATAGGATCAGACGGTTCTGGATGGCCAGTGATTGTAGGGAATACTAAACACTATTGTGTGGCGATAGGATACCAGGATGTTACCCAAAAGCAGATTTATGTAAACAATGGATATGGAGATAAGGAATGGTATAATGCAAATACAATAGTAAGTACTTGGACAATGGTTGTTAATGGAACGAAATAGTCTATTGTATAAAAGATGCCATTAGGCCATGGGGCTAATGATAGTGCGAGAGGAAACTAATTCCTGCTGTTTAATTGCGGTTTATTCAACTGCTGGTGTGAATTAAAAAAGACAATAAATGGGGTGTATTGTGAATAAACATTGTGTATATGACGAGACAAGTATGTTGAAATAGATGCAGAATGGTAATTTCACGTTTTTGTTGCGTTTGCGGAAAAATTGTTATATACTAATTGCATACAAGAAAAACGCCGGAGCGTGCTCCGGGCAGAAAGGTATGGTTAAGTATTATGGCATTGTTGGAAAAGTGGAGAGAAGTGGCATATAACGAAGAACTGGGTACGGAAAAGCTGAAACAGTTGTGGAACGCGTATTTCCAGAAAGAAAAAGAGATTTATATGCAGCTTTTGAAGAACCCGGACGAAGAGGTATCGGGCACGGTTAAGGAACTGTCTGACAAGTATGACGTGTCTCTCATGACCATGACGGGATTTTTGGATGGAATTAACGACAGTCTGGTAACGCCCAATCCCATTGAGGAGATGGAAGAGGACACGCCGGTCAGCCTGAAATTCGACAAGGAACTGCTGTACAAGAACATGGTGGCGGCGGATGCGGACTGGCTGTACAATCTGGAAGAATGGAACGGGATCTTTGACGAGGACAAGCGCAAGGCGCTTTATAAGGAGCAGAAGGCTTCCACCACCATCGTCAAGGAGGCCAAGGTATATCCCAACGATCCCTGCCCCTGCGGAAGCGGCAAGAAATATAAGAAGTGCTGCGGCCGATAATATAGCAATAACTAGGGACAAGATAGCAAAATCATGGCTTGCACGTCTCTCCTGGAAAGTGATATACTATAACAGACAGCAGACATTAAGAATAGAAGCCTATTCTTAAAAAATAAAAGAAAAGAGGATGAGAAAATGCGCTTTTTCATTGATACCGCAAAGGTAGAGGACATTAAGAAGGCCAATGACATGGGTGTGATCTGTGGTGTTACCACCAATCCTTCCCTGATTGCCAAGGAGGGCAGAGTGTTTGAGGAGGTTATCGCGGAGATCGCTTCCATCGTTGACGGCCCCATCAGCGGCGAGGTGAAGGCTACCACCGTGGACGCGGAGGGTATGATAGCTGAGGGAAGAGCCATTGCGGCGATCCACCCCAATATGGTAGTTAAGATTCCCATGACGGTAGAAGGGCTGAAGGCCTGCAAGGCATTGACTGCCGAGGGCATCAAGACCAATGTGACCCTGATCTTTTCCGCTAACCAGGCACTGCTGGCTGCAAGGGCAGGCGCTACATATGTATCTCCTTTCCTGGGCCGTCTGGATGATATCAGCCAGAGAGGCGTGGATCTGATCAGAGAGATCGCTGATATCTTTGCCGTGTGTGATGTGGATACCCAGATCATTGCTGCAAGCGTGCGCAATCCCGTTCATGTGACCGACTGCGCGCTGGCAGGCGCCGATATCGCTACAGTGCCTTATGCCGTGATCGAGCAGATGACCAAGCATCCGCTGACCGAAGCCGGCATCGCCAAGTTCCAGGCGGATTACAAGGCTGTGTTTGGAGAATAAAAATGTGCCACATGGGCCGGAGGCTGCAGCTTCCGGCTTTTTTTTGTCCATGAAAAAGTTTCCATTATATTTTCTGTGATGCCGCTAATACTAAGACCAAGATAAGCGATGACAAATCACTTAGGCGGCAGGGTTAGAAAGTACCGGCGGAGAAGCCAAGATAAGTGAATGTCTCACTTATCTTGGATATAGATTGCAGACAAAACAAGAAACAGTATGGAGGTGAAACAAAATGACAAGCAGAGCTAATAGAGTAGAAGTTCCCGAGGCTAAGGCAGCCATGGATCGTTTCAAAACTGAGGTTGCTTCCGAGCTGGGCGTAAACCTGAAGGAAGGCTACAATGGTGACCTGACCTCTAAGGAGGCTGGTTCCATCGGCGGCGAGATGGTTCGCCGGATGATCAAGCAGCAGGAAGAGCAGATGAAGTAAGACGCTCTAAGGCTGAAAGAGGGGCTGCCGCAAATTGCGGCGGCCTTTTTTTGGCTGAAAGCGTTTTTTCTATTATTGAAAATCCCAAATGAGTATGATAAGATAAGTAAGATAAGAGACAGGCGTCCTGTACCGGGCAAAATATCTGGGGGAGTCCGCCTGTAGGGAATACATGGAAGAGGAGCGTGACAGACGATGGAACAGTACAAACAGGAATTTATTGAGTTCATGGTGGACAGTAAAGTGTTGAAATTCGGTGAGTTTATCCTGAAGAGCGGCAGAAAGTCCCCTTTTTTTATGAATGCGGGGGCCTATGTGACCGGGGCACAGCTTAAAAAGCTGGGAGAATATTATGCCAGGGCCATCCATGACAATTTTGGGGACGATTTTGACGTACTGTTCGGCCCGGCCTACAAGGGAATCCCCCTAAGTGTGGCCGCCACCATCGCCTACAGTGAACTGTATGGCCGGGAGATCCGCTACTGCTCCAACCGCAAGGAAGCCAAGGATCACGGAGATGTGGGAATCCTGCTGGGAAGCGGACTTAAGGACGGGGACCGGGTGGTGATCATCGAAGACGTGACCACTTCCGGCAAATCCATCGAGGAGACATTTCCCATCCTGAAGGCACAGGCGGACGTGGAGGTTAAAGGGCTGATGGTATCCCTGAACCGTATGGAGAAAGGCCTGGGCGGCAAGGTGGGCGCCCTGCAGGAGATCCGGGAAAAATATGGCATTGAGGCCTGTGCCATCGTCTCCATGGCCGAAGTGACCGAACATCTGTATAACAGACCCTACAAGGGGGAAGTACTGATAGATGACGCGCTGAAAGCATCAATAGACGCATATTATGCGGAATACGGCGCATAGAGGAGACAGAGGTTGTTTGCGCCCGGTTTCCGGGCGCGGGGAAAGGCAGGGCAGTTGGTATGGATGAAAAGTTGTATAAGGTAATGAGAGGGGCAGGCGCGCTCAACATCACGCTGGGCGTGGTGACATTGGTGCTGGGCCTGGTCAGCGGGATCCTGCTGGTGGTAGGCGGAGCCAAGCTGCTGGCGGGGAAATCAAAAATTCTCTTTTAACAAGATCAGTTGACGCGGCGCGGCGGTAACATTCTGCCGCATGCGTAGTGGGGAAATTATGTCACAGAAAAAGAATTATATGTTCACTAACCGCAGGCATTCGGAAAAAGCGATTATGTCTACGGTTTTTGGTGTTTTATGCACAGTATCGCTGACAGCGGTGATTTTTCTGTCTTATAGCCGGAGCGGGGATATCCCTGCCGGATATGGATTTACGGGGATATTTGCCACCATATTGTCCCTGGCCGGCCTGGTACTGGGTGTGCTGGCTGTGCGGGAAGTGGACAGGTTTAAGCTGTTCGGATGGTTGGGGATCCTGCTCAACGGTATAAGCCTGGGCGCCGTCAGCGGTATCCTGTATGCGGCGTCTTACTTATAGTAGAGGAAAGCGTGCAGAGGATGGATGGAGAACGGACGCAATAACCTGATGAAACATAGGAGGGAAGGATTGTCATGGAGCAGATACAGGGAGAAAACAGAGAATTATTACAGGAGCGGTACGGGCTGGTCCTGGAGCGGATCAGGGAGATCGGCGGGGAGCCCCTGGGCCAACCGGCGCTGGATGAATATTTTGGAAAGCTGGCGGCTTTTTCGTTAAAGCTGGCGGAGTATTATGCCTTTGCGGAGCAGGGACATTTGAAGGACGGGGAACTGGCACGGCTGCAGGACTGGAACCGGGAGTTGTTCGAAGATGTGCTGCCGGAGCATTACGGCCATAGCTGGGGCAACCCGGCTTATGCGGCGGAACGGCTGGGGGAGCAGTGGGGCCAGCTTCTGTCCTATGTCTATGTGGAACTGCGGGGCGGTATATCGCCTGCGGCCGAGGGAGATCTGGAGGACATGCTGGTCCGCATGGAATTGCTGGTGGAGATTTATGGTGCCGTTTCCGGGGCCTGGCAGGAACAGCGGCAGCTGCCGCCCTACGAGGACATACGGCAGATTGTATACTGGCACAACAGCGATTACTCGGATATCCGCACGGAGAAGAACGTGGCCAGAATGTTGTGCCCGGAAGGGAATCCGGCGGTGGATATCCTTATGGGAGCCGATCTGGAGGATATTCGCTATCTCTACCGTTATGGTCTGTATGTGACCGAGAACGAGATAGAGACCGCCCGATTCCTGGCGAGTCTTCCCCAGGCTGTCATCGACACCATGGCGGACACATATACCGAGGGATATCGAATCGGCTTTGCCGTTACGGGAAAGGATCTCTCCATCAAAAGGACGGTGGATCTGCATTACCACATCGGCTTTGAGCGGATGATGCGCAAGGCGGTGGAGAATTTCGCGGGGATGGGGCTTGCGCCGGTGGTGCGGTCGGTGGGCCTGGAGGGGGCAAAACCCAACAGGCAGTATACCTATGATCATAAGAATGATCACGGGCTGATCTGGGACAGGGCCCTGATGCATCGCAAACTGGAGGTGCTGAAAACAGCCTATGAGCACCATAAACAGGAGGCCAGGGAACACGCCGGGCCTGCGGTAGTGGAAATCTTCGGCGAGACACCTTTCACGCCGGAGAGCAGGCCCCAGGCGGTGCAGCTGTCCCCGGAGCAGCAAAAGCTGTGGGTGGAGTACAGCGCCAAAAACATGGAACTCTATGCACAGTATATTCCCATGGCGGAGCGCAGCTTTACCATTATCGCATTCCCCGCGCCGGAGATTGGTGAAAATTTCCGGGAAATTTTTGAGGATACCATCAGAGTCAACACCCTGGATTACAACAAATACCGGCAGATTCAGCAATGCCTGATCGATGCCCTGGACCAGGCGGACCATGTGGAGATCAGAGGCATGAACGGCAATGTCACGGATCTTTCCGTGAACCTGTGGAAGCTGCAGAACCCGGAGAAGGAGACCATTTTTGAAAACTGCGTGGCCGATGTGAATATTCCGGTGGGCGAGGTGTTTACCTCCCCGGTGCTGGAGGGCACCAATGGGGTACTGCAGGTGTCCAGGGTATTCCTGAACGGCCTGGAGTACAGAGACTTGTCCGTTACCTTTAAGGACGGCATGATCGTGGATTACGGCTGCGGCAACTTCCCGGACCCGGAGGAAGGACGGCGCTATGTCAAAGAAAACGTCCTCTTCCATCGGGATACTCTGCCCTTGGGCGAATTCGCCATCGGCACCAACACCACAGCCTATGTGATGGCCCGCAAATGGGGGATTGAGGATAAGCTGCCCATTTTGATCGCGGAAAAGACGGGGCCTCATTTCGCTGTGGGGGACACCTGCTACAGCCAGGCCGAGGACGTGGCGGTATACAATCCGGACGGCAAGGAGATCGTGGCCAGGGAGAACGAGAAATCCCGGCTGCGCCACACCGACTCTTCCAAGGCTTATTTCAACTGCCACACGGATATCACCCTTCCCTTTGACGAGTTGGGGGAACTGACGGCGGTGAGGAAAGACGGGGTTCGGATTCCCCTTATCCTGCAGGGACGTTTTGTGCTGCCGGGCAGCGAGGCGCTGAACCGGCCGCTGGAGCAGGAGTAACCTGTCCGGCTTAAAAATGAACGAAAATTAAGAAAAGACTTAACACAAAATATACAAAAAGCCCTTGCATACCCGCATTAAATCTAGTAAACTGTAGTATATGGTCAGAGATTAGCACTATCTGAAAACACGATTGACAGCAGGCCGCAGCGCTTTTCCGGCAGGAAGGCGGATTTGGGCGGAAATGCGCTGGAAAGGGGTAAATATGGCAAAAGTAGGCATCGTCATGGGCAGCGATTCGGATATGCCCATTATGGCCAAAGCGGCCGATGTATTGGAGGAATTGGGGATTTCCTATGAGATGACCATCATCTCCGCGCACCGGGAACCGGATGTGTTTTTTGAATATGCGAAGGGGGCCGAGGAGAAGGGCTTCAAGGTAATTATTGCGGGAGCCGGCATGGCGGCCCATCTGCCGGGTATGTGCGCGGCGATTTTTCCCATGCCGGTAATCGGCATTCCCATGCATACCACTTCTTTGGGAGGCAGGGACTCCCTGTACTCCATTGTGCAGATGCCCTCCGGCATTCCGGTGGCCACCGTTGCCATCAACGGGGGAGCCAACGCGGCTCTGCTGGCGGCCAAGATTCTGGCCACCTCCGATGAGGCGCTGCTGCAGAAGCTGAAAGAATACAGTGAAAACCTGAAAAACCAGGTACAGGCCAAGGACGCCAGGCTGAAAGAGCAGGGCTACAGGGCTTATCTGGAGGGGATGAAGAAGTAAAAGGCAGGACAAACGCCATACCGCAGGCAGGGCCGGCGGTATGCAGGTAAGAGATAGTCACAAGGAACATAAAACAGGAAAGGGAGACCTACATATGGATTACAAGAAGGCTGGCGTGGATATTGAGGCGGGCTACAGATCTGTGGAACTGATGAAGAAGCATGTGAAAGAGACCATGCGCCCGGAGGTGATGGGGGGGCTGGGCGGTTTTTCCGGCGCTTTTTCCCTGGATGCCATCAAGAATATGGAACATCCGGTGCTGCTCTCCGGCACGGACGGTGTGGGTACCAAGCTGAAGCTGGCCATGGTGCTGGACCGGCATGATACCATCGGTATCGACTGTGTGGCCATGTGTGTCAACGATGTGGCCTGTGCAGGGGGAGAGCCCCTGTTTTTCCTGGATTACATAGCCTGCGGCAGGAATTGCCCCGAGAAGATCGCTTCCATCGTGAAGGGTGTGGCCGAGGGCTGCAAGATGGCGGGGGCCGCTCTGGTGGGCGGTGAGACCGCAGAACATCCTGGCATGATGCCTGAGGACGACTACGACATCGCGGGCTTTGCCGTGGGCGTGGTGGATGAGAAGGACATGATCACCGGAGAGAACATTGCCCCCGGCGATGTGCTGGTGGCCATCGCTTCCTCCGGCGTGCACAGCAATGGTTTCTCCCTGGTGCGCAAGGTGTTTGACATGACGGCGGAGAGCCTGAATACATATTACGACGAACTGGGACAGACTTTGGGAGAGGCGCTTCTGGCCCCTACCCGGATCTATGTGAAGGCCATGAAGTCCGTGAAGGATGCGGGCGTCACCGTCAAGGGCTGCAGTCATATCACCGGCGGCGGTTTTTATGAGAATATTCCCCGGATGCTGCCGGAGGGCGTCAATGCCCAGGTGAATAAGGGCAGCTATCAGGTTCCTGCCATCTTCAGGCTTCTGCAGGAGAAAGGCGGTATTGCGGAGCAGATGATGTACAATACCTACAATATGGGCATCGGTATGCTGCTGGCTGTGGACGCGGCGGACGCGGAAAAGGCTGTGAAGGCCATTGAGGCGGCAGGCGAAAGAGCCTGGATCGCGGGAATCTGTCAGGCAGGAGAAAAGGGAGTGACCTTATGCTGAAGATTGTAGTGTGTGTGTCCGGCGGCGGCACCAATCTGCAGGCGATCATGGACGCCTTAGACGCCGGAAAAATCACCGATACGGAGATTTTGGCGGTGATCAGCAACAATGCGGGAGCCGGGGCACTGGAACGCGCCAGGGCACATGGGATTCCGGACTTCTGTATATCCCCCAAGTCCTACCCGGACAGGGAGGCTTTCAACCGGGCTTTCACGGACCGGGTAAAAGAACTTGCACCGGACATTGTGGTGCTGGCCGGCTTTCTGGTGCGGATTCCGCCTCAGATGGTGCAGGCGTTCAGCAATCGAATCGTCAATATTCACCCGTCTTTGATCCCTTCTTTCTGCGGTGTGGGCTATTATGGGCTGAAGGTACATGAGAAAGTGTTGGAGCGGGGCGTCAAAATCACCGGTGCTACGGTGCATTTTGTCAACGAGGGCATGGATGAGGGGCCCATTATTGCCCAGAAGCCGGTGATGATTGAACAGGACGATACCCCGGAGATTTTGCAGAGGCGTGTCATGGAACAGGCGGAGTGGATTCTGCTGCCCCAGGCCATTGACGACATTGCCCACGGCAGACTGGAAATCCGGGAGGGCCATGTATACAGGCGCTAGTGCGGTGACGGGAGCGGAATTCTGCGTCCGGCGCTGCTGAAGAGGATATAGGCGTCCGTGGGAGCGGACAGATGGGAGCGGATGTGTAATGAAGGTATTGATCGTAGGAAGCGGCGGCAGGGAACATGCCATCGCGGTCAGTATGAAGAAGAGCAGCAGAGTGGATCGGATATACTGCGTGCCGGGCAATGCAGGCATTGCCCAGGTGGCGGAGTGTGAGCCTTCCATTGGTGTAATGGAGTTTGACAAAATCATCTCCTATGCCAGAGAAAAGGCGGTGGATCTGGTGTTCGTAGCGCCGGACGACCCTCTGGTGGGCGGACTGGTGGACGCGCTGCAGACGGCGGGGCTGCGGGCTTTCGGCCCGGACCGAAAGGCGGCGGAACTGGAGGGCAGCAAGGCTTTCTCCAAGGATCTGATGAAAAAGTATGGGATTCCCACGGCGGCATATGAGACCTTTGATGATCCCGGGGAGGCGCTGCGCTATCTGGAAACGGCCAAGATGCCCATTGTATTGAAGGCGGACGGGCTGGCGCTGGGCAAGGGAGTGCTGATCTGCAACACTCTGGAGGAGGCCCGGGCAGGCGTAAAGGAAATCATGGAGGATAAGCATTTCGGCAATGCAGGCAACCGTATGGTGGTGGAAGAGTTCATGACGGGGCGGGAAGTTTCGGTGTTGTCTTTCGTGGACGGCAGGACCATAAAGCCCATGACTTCCGCCCAGGACCACAAGAGGGCCAAAGACGGAGACCAGGGGCTGAATACCGGCGGTATGGGCAATTTCTCCCCCAGTCCTTTCTACACGGAGGAGGTGGATGCGTTCTGCAGGGAGCATATCTACCAGCCCACGGTGGATGCCATGGCGGCGGAGGGAAGGCCTTTCAAGGGAGTGATCTTCTTTGGGCTGATGCTGACGCCCGAAGGTCCCAAAGTGCTGGAGTATAATGCCCGTTTCGGCGACCCGGAGGCACAGGTGGTATTGTGCCGGATGAAGAATGACATCATGGATGTGGTGGATGCCTGTATAGACGGCACGCTGGATCAGGTAGAACTGGAATTTGAGGACAATGCGGCGGTCTGCGTGGTGCTGGCTTCCGACGGGTACCCGGTGTCATATCAGAAAGGGTTCGAGATACACGGGCTGGAGAAGTTTGAGGGAAGAGAGGATTATTATTGCTTCCATGCCGGCAGCAAGCTGGACGGCCAGGGCCGGGTGGTGACAAACGGCGGCCGGGTGCTGGGAGTCACGGCAAAGGGGGCAACGCTGAAGGAAGCCAGGACAAAGGCCTATGAGGCTGTGGATTGGGTCGGCTTTGAAAATAAATATATGAGGCATGACATAGGTAAGGCGATAGAAGAGGTATAAATATCTTAGGCATGACTTGCGATATCCGAAGCATACGCATTACAGGCCGTGCCGTAAAAAGCATTGACGCGTATCGCAGGAGCGGCCTGGGGTATGCGGGAAAGAGGTAGACATGGATTTTTTTGATAATGATTTGTACCATGTGCCAAATACCTGCGCGGAATGTGGGGGCGAGTTGGTCTATAAGGGGGTCGGCGAATACCGCTGTGAGCAGTGCAAGGCTGTGGTATATGACGATTACGGGAAGGTGAGACTCTATGTAGAGCAGCATCCGGGAGCCACAATCGCCGACACGGAGGCGGCCACAGGGGTACCTCATAAAGTGATACGGCAGCTTCTGCGGGAGGAAAGACTGGAGGTTGCAACAGGCTCCCGCACGTTCCTGTCCTGCCGGTCCTGCGGCGTGCAGATACGCAGCGGAGAATTCTGTCCCCAATGCGCGGCAAAACAGCCGCCGAAGTCGGAGGATCCCAGGCGCAGGAACATGAAAAAGGACATGATGGGCGTTGGAATGAACGATTTCTCCGGCCAGGAGGGAGCCAAGAGATTTACCAGGGATAAACTTTAAAGCAGGGATACGCGGGACTCCAAATAGGAAAGGGTTGCATATGAGAGAGACAGCTAAGATACGGATGCAGTTAAAGGCCATGGTCATGGCGGTGGCGGCGATGGCGGTAATGGTGTTGGCCTTTGGATTGACAACCATTATCAGCCATGCGGAAGATGCGAAGGTGACGGCCAGTTCTGTGAAGATCCGTGCCGGTGCGGATACAGGCACCGAGATGATCGGAGGGGCGCTGAACGGCGAAATCCTGCCCATCACCGGGGAGACCACGGGGGCGGACGGCTATACCTGGTATCAGGTTACTTTCGAGGGCGGCACCAAAACCGGATATGTCCGTTCCGACCTGGTACAGAAAGTCGGCAGCGGAACCGGAACCGGTAATCAGATCACGCCTGATACGCCTGCCACTCCCAACACGCCCAACACGCCCACCAGCACACCCGCCACTGAGGTGACGGCGGTACAGCCGGTCAATGCCAAAGTCACAGGTGAGCAGGTACGGGTGCGTTCCAATGCTTCCACTTCAGGTACCGTTGTGGAAACGGTACCGAGAGACACAATATTGACCGTGACGGGTACGGCCCAGGACAGCGAAGGCAAGAGTTGGTATCAGGTGAGTTTCACCGGGGCCGGCGGACAGGCTACAGGCTTTGTCAGGGAGGACTTCGTCACGTTGGAGGGAGAACTCCTGCCGCCGGCTACGAATCCTGTGGAGCCTGAAGCTCCTGAGGTGACAGACCCTGTGGAGCCGGAACCCACTCCGCCGCCGGAACAGAAAGACTATGATACGAAGAAATATGAGGATGGCTGGTATTTAATGGATTATACCGGCGAACAGGGGGTCAGATATCTGATCTCGGATTTGTATGAAAGTACGGCTAACTATAAGAAGCTGCGTGAAGAAGGCGATGCGCAGATGAAATCCATGAGGATTATCATGATTATTCTGGTGGTTGCCGTGATTCTGCTGGCATTGACTGCCACACTTCTGTTCTTTAAGATCAGAGACATGATGGATGCAGCCTATTTTGAGGAAGTGGAAAAGGAAACGGTGCGAAAGAGACAGGGACAGCGGAGCAGTGGAAAGGCAGATATGCCCACGGGGGGCACCGGCAGCCGTTCCGGAGGGAGCGGTCAGTCCCGTCCTGCGGGGAATGGTCAGAGTCGTTCTGGGGGAAGCAGCCAGGCCAGACCTTCGGGAGCAGGCCAGAGTCGTCCCGCGGGAAGCGGTCAGGCCAGACCTTCGGGAGCAGGCCAGAGCCGTCCGGCGGGAAGCGGCCAGGCCAGACCTTCGGGCACAGGCCAGAGCCGTCCGGCGGGAAGCGGTCAGGCCAGACCTTCGGGCACAGGTCAGAGCCGTCCGGCGGGAAGCGGCCAGGCCAGACCTTCGGGAGCAGGTCAGAGCCGTCCGGCGGGAAGCGGCCAGGCCAGACCGGCCCAGCAGCCGGCAGGCCGTCAGCAGGAGAGGCCTGCAGCCAGGGAGAACCCATCCGGTCAGGCCCGGAACTTCCTGGCGGATGACGATGAATTTGATTTTGAATACCTGAACTGGGACGGCGAGGAAGAAAATTAAGGAATCGGCAAGGATGCGAAGGAGGAACCCATGAAAACGGGTTCCTCCGTGTTTTAATTAAATCCTTATTAAATTTCCTCCTCCACTTTGCAAAATGGGACGGTTGTGATAAAATAAGTAGAACAATTCCACGAATGTAGAAAGGCGGCACGGCATATGGTGATAGAGGTGGATTTTAACAGTGACGAGGCACTGTATCTGCAGCTGCGCAATCAGATCATCCTGGGGATCGCCACCGCGCAGTTCCGGGAGGGAGACTCACTGCCCAGCGTTCGTCAACTGGCAGAACTTGTGGGAATCAACATGCATACGGTAAATAAGGCCTATACCGTGCTGAAGCAGGAGGGCTACGTGAAGGTGGACAGACGCAGAGGGGCCGTCATAGCCATCGATGTGGACAAGCTGCGTACTGTGGCGGAATTAAAAAAGGAACTCCGGGTAATATTGGCTAAAGGAAGCTGCAAGAATATTACCAGGGAAGAGATGCATGCATTGATTGACGAAATCTATGAGGATTATGGAGGACTGGAGTGATGCAGTCACATTTTACGGAAAAGGCAGAGGCCGCGCTGAAATATGCAGAGAGGTGCGCGCATACCCTGAAGCAGGGATATGTGGGGACGGAGCATGTGCTGGTGGGCCTGATTAAGGAGGGGACCGGGGTTGCCGCCAGGGTACTGACGGATAACGGCGTGTCCTTGGAGCAGGTGCTGGAAATGATTCGGGAACTGATCGCCTTTGAGAGCGGCACCGCCATAAAGGAGAGGGAGGGCTATTCTCCGCGGGCGGAGAAGATCCTGGAGGAGGCCCATGCCCAGGCGGGGCGGTTCGGCCAGTCCCGCACCGGCACCGAGCACATTCTGCTGGCTTTGATCAAGGAGGGGGAGAATGTGGCGGTACGCCTGCTGAACACCATGAATATCTCCACCCAGAAACTTTATGTGGATGTGCTGACCGCCATAGGGGCGGATCCCAATCTGTACAAAGAGGATTTGGGCAGAAGACAGGGGAAGGGGAGCAAGACCGGCACATTGGACCAGTACAGCAGGGATCTGACCGCTCTTGCCAGAGAGGGCAGGCTTGACCCAGTGATTGGCCGGGAGGACGAGATCCGCAGGGTGATCCAGATTTTGAGCCGCAGAACCAAGAATAACCCCTGCCTGATCGGCGAACCCGGAGTGGGCAAGACCGCGGTGGCGGAGGGCCTGGCCCTGCGCATCGTGGAGGGCCAGGTGCCCTTTACCGTGCGGGATAAGCGGGTGCTGACGCTGGATTTATCAGGCATGGTGGCAGGCAGCAAATACCGGGGAGAGTTTGAGGAACGGATCAAGAAGGTGATCCGGGAAGTGATTGCGGCGGGCAATGTGATCCTGTTCCTGGACGAGATGCATACCATCATCGGCGCGGGGGGCGCAGAAGGGGCCATAGACGCTTCCAATATCCTGAAGCCCTCTCTGGCCAGGGGGGAAATTCAGCTGATCGGCGCCACCACCATCTCCGAATATCGGAAATATGTGGAGAAGGACGCCGCCCTGGAGCGCAGATTCCAGCCGGTGAATGTGGAGGAACCCACCGAGGAGGAGGCCATCCGCATTCTGGAAGGGATAAAGGAAAAATATGAGAATCATCATCAGGTGCTCATCAGCAGGGAGGCAGTGGAGGCGGCGGTACGTCTGGCAAGCCGTTATATCAATGACAGGAATCTTCCGGACAAGGCCATAGACCTGATTGACGAAGCCGCCGCGGCTGCCCGTCTGCAGACAGCCAGCGTACCTTACCGACAGCAGGAACTGA
Organism: Lachnospiraceae bacterium; assembly: GCA_011959105.1. Lineage (GTDB taxonomy): Bacteria > Bacillota > Clostridia > Lachnospirales > Lachnospiraceae > Acetatifactor. Next base: position 21,905 of record BLLU01000258.1, read on the forward strand.
AAAAACGTCTGCAGGAACTGGACGGAGAACTGGAAGCAGCTATCCGCCGGGAAGATTTCAAGGAGGCAGGAGAGGCAAAGCGGCGGCAGGACGAACTGCTGCAGAAGCTGGAGCGTATGAAGAAACGGGCCGGCAAGACCAGGGAGGAGGCCAGGCTGGAGATCGGGGAAGAAGAGATCGCCGCCGTGGTGTCCATGTGGACCCGGATTCCTCTGCAGAAGCTGGCGGAGAAGGAGAGCGAGCGTCTGCTGAAGCTGGAACAGCTTCTGCACAAGCGGGTAATTGGCCAGGAGGAGGCCGTCAAAGCGGTATCCAGGGCCATGCGCAGAGGCCGTGTGGGATTGAAGGATCCGTCCCGGCCCATAGGTTCCTTCCTGTTTCTGGGCCCCACCGGCGTGGGCAAGACGGAACTGAGCAAGGCGCTGGCAGAGGCCATGTTCGGCTCGGAGAATGCCATGATCCGGGTGGATATGTCGGAGTACATGGAGGGACACTCGGTGTCCAAGATGATAGGCTCTCCGCCCGGTTATGTGGGCTTTGACGAAGGGGGACAACTCAGTGAAAAGGTGCGCCGCAATCCATATAGCGTGGTGTTGTTTGACGAGATAGAGAAGGCTCACCCGGATGTGTTCAACATCCTGCTGCAGGTATTGGACGACGGCCATATCACAGATTCCAAGGGCAGGAAGGTCAGCTTCAAGAATACCATTCTGATCATGACCTCCAACGCGGGAGCCCAGCGGATTGTGGATCCCAGAAACCTGGGCTTTGCCGCCGACAACAGCGCCGCCCGCAATTATGAAAAAATGAAAGCGGGAGTGATGGAGGAGGTAAAGCGGAATTTTAAGCCGGAGTTCATCAACCGTATTGACGATATCATTGTGTTCCACCAGCTTGACCATGGGAACATGAAAGAGATTATCCAGCTATTGTCCGCGGGCCTGTGCAGGCGCTGCCAGAGCCAGATGGAAATTCAGCTCTCCCTGACCGGGGCGTTGAAAGAACATCTGGTGGAGAAGTACGCTGACCAGAAGATGGGAGCCAGGCCCTTGAAGCGGGCTATACAGTCCGTGGTGGAGGACGCCCTGGCGGAAGAGATTCTCCGGGGCAATGTGCAGCCGGGGGACATTGTTTCCGCAGGCTATAAGCAGGATCAGGTGACCTTTACGGTAAAGAACCGATAAGCGGCTTGTCCGGGCGTGGAGAAAAAGATGGCACAGACGAAGAACAAGGCAGTGTTTTACTGCCAGAATTGCGGATATGAATCTACCAAGTGGATGGGGCAGTGTCCCGGATGCAGAGAGTGGAATACCTTTGTAGAGGAAGTGGTAAAAACATCTTCCCTCAAGAACCCAGGCAGGGGAGGGGGGGCGGGAAGAACTGCTCCCGCTGTGCTGGCGGACATTACAATTCAGGAGGAGGCGCGCCTGAGCACTCAGATCGGGGAATTGGATCGGGTGCTGGGGGGCGGCATCGTGCAGGGCTCCCTGACTCTGGTGGGCGGTGATCCCGGCATCGGCAAGTCCACCCTGCTGCTGCAGACCTGTTGGAAACTGGCGGAGAAGGGCCACAAGGTGCTCTATATTTCCGGGGAGGAGTCCCAGGTACAGATCAAGATGCGGGCGGATCGGATCGGCAGTTTTGCGGAAGGCATGCTGCTGCTGTGCGAGACCAATCTGGACAGTATCAGGGAAGTGATTCAGCGGGAAATGCCCAAGGTGGTGATCATTGATTCCATCCAGACCATGTATAATGAGGAAGTTTCCGCCGCCCCGGGCAGTGTCTCCCAGGTCAGGGAGTCCACAGGGGTACTGCTGCAGCTTGCCAAGGGTATGAACATCTCCGTATTCATCGTGGGGCATGTGACCAAGGAGGGAACGGTGGCCGGCCCCAGGGTGTTGGAGCATATGGTGGATACGGTGCTGTACTTTGAAGGAGACAGACATGCCTCTTACCGGATTCTCCGGGGAGTCAAGAACCGTTTCGGCTCCACCAACGAGATCGGGGTGTTTGAGATGGGACAGGAGGGATTGGCGGAGGTACACAATCCCTCCGAATATATGCTGGAAGGCAGGCCGGAGGGAGCCAGCGGCTCGGTGGTGGCCTGCGCCATGGAGGGCACCCGGCCGCTGCTGTTGGAGATACAGGCTCTTTTGTGCCACAGCAATTTTGGAATTCCCCGGCGGCAGGCCACAGGTACGGATCTGAACCGGGTGAATCTGCTGATGGCGGTACTGGAAAAGCGCTGCGGTGTGCAGCTGTCCGGCTGCGATGCCTATGTGAATATCGCGGGGGGCATGAAGGTACAGGAGCCCGCCATGGATCTGGCCATTGTACTGGCGGCCCTGTCCAGCTTCAAAAACCGGGGGATCAGTCCCCGGCTGGTGGCATTTGGTGAGGTGGGGCTCTCGGGGGAGGTGCGCTCTGTGAGTATGGCTGCCCAGAGGGTGGCGGAGGCCCGGAAGCTGGGCTTTGACACCTGCATTCTCCCGGCGGTGTGCATGAAGGGGCTGCAGGGGGACGGCTCCATGAAACTGATAGGGGTGCGGAGCATTCAGGACGCAGTGAACGCATTGCTGTAGAGAAGTGGTTCCGCAGATAAAAAGAGACTTGGAAACATTGATTTCTCAATCCTTCCAAGTCCTTATCATCAGCAGGGGAAGAGGGAATCGAACCCCCGTTAACGGTTTTGGAGACCGCCGTACTACCGCTGTAAAGCCCTTGTTTCTGCGAGCTTCTAGGCATCGTCTTTTCAATTATTCACAATATCATTCACAATCAGTCCCTGAATCCCAGTGTGTCTTGCAAGCAACATTGTAACAAATCCCCGGTATCGCCGTCAACACAAAATTATCCGCCCAGGTCAACCTCGTGCCAGCGGTTGCGGGCAAGCCATTCTTCCAGCGCAACCTTGCTTACCTTCCACGCTCCTCCTATTTTTGTGGAAGGAAACCCTTTAGTCGCCATCAGTTTTCCGGCGTAGTTTGGACTCATTATCAACGCCTTGGCGAGTCCCTTTGTATCGTAGACCAGCGTCTCCCGCTCAGATCGCAGAGCCTTCACCTCGCCTTCCAGAATCTCCATCTTAACTAACAATGCTTTTGCCATTTCCTCGCTCATATTGCTTATCCTCTTTTCGCTTTTATCAGGGCTTTTGCCTGCTATCAAATGTCGTGCTGGCTCACCGATAGTCCCTCTCCTCTTCCTGTGGCAGTTTCCTCAGGTAGCTGCGCACATTGAAGTCGAGGCGCTCATACTCGTTCGGAAAGTCCCGCACCATAAACCCCTCGTTTTGCAGGGAAAACACCACGGCGTTCCCAGCCTCTGCAAAAGTGTCAGCACCGCTGCCAAGTGCGTCCAGCACGGCCTCTTCCACAAGATCTTTCAAGTATTCCCGGTCAATATACTAACACCAAATGCCGACAGCGGCGCAACGCTGTACGACGAAGGTGATAGGCTCGCAAGCTACGGAAAAATGCAAATTATGCGTGCCCCATCTGCTTATTATGAAATTTATATGGATAATGCACTATAGATACCAGAAAAAGATTTGCTGAATTTTACAGCCTTGTAATTTTTTTGAACACGCTCTAGACTTTTAACAGCTAATTAGGTATAATACTAGCTGATACTGTAGTAATGAAATGTTTCTCATTTTATCCATTGGAGCAAAGATAGATTTATGAAGATACGGTTTGAAAAGCTGGAAAAGAAATTTCTGAATCGAAGTACTTTTTGTGTTTTATCCGTATTGGGATTTTTATGGTTTATTGTCCCTCTGCTGTACATTGGAAAATATAATCACGGCGCAGCGGATGATTATTGGTTTGCGTTCCATGTACACTGTACATGGCTGAATACGCATAGCCTGCTGGAAGTAGTGAAAACAGCGTTCCAGGAAGTTGTGGAATTTTATAAAAACTGGCAGGGAACATATAGTTCAATTTTCTTTTTTTCTATTTCGCCTATGGCGTTTGGAGAACAGTACGCACATGCGGTGCCTTATCTGATGATTGGAATGACATGCATTTCCACTTTCGTTCTTATGTATGCAATATTGAAGAGATGGATGGGGCTGGACGGGCGTACCTGCATATCCGCAGTGGCGGCGGCATGAGTCATGCAGTGCGCGTTTATGTACACGCCTGCCTCTGGCCTGTATTGGTGGAATGGCGCCGTGCATTATGTGTTTATGCAGGGGTTTTTTAATCTGATGACAGGTTTTGCCTTGTTATGCTTTGCGGAAATAGAACGTAGCCATAGTAGGCGTATATGGCTGGGACTTGAATTAATCGTTTGTACAGGGATGGCTTTTGTGGCGGCCGGCGCAAATTTTTCAACGGCACTGTTGTGTGCGGAAGTTTTAGTGCTGCTGGGAATTATTGCAATAGCCCTGTGGAAAAAGAGGAGAAAAAAGGCTTATTTCTGGTTCGCGATTCCTTTTTTGTTTGGAGAAACTGGATTCCTGATTAATGTACTGGCTCCGGGCAATGCAGTAAGACAGGCAAATTTTCAGAAGGGAAGCGTTATAGGTACGATTGGAAAGAGCTTTGCCTATTCTTCCTCACAAATGATGGATTGGATAAATATATATGTGGTTGTTATACTGATTCTGCTGTTGCCGGTTTTTTTGAAAGCAGTGCAGGACAGTAGCTTTTCCTTTCGCTGTCCTCTGCTGGTAACAGCAGCGGCATATTGTCTATACGCATCTATGTTCGCACCGGGATTCTACGCCTTGGGGCAAGAGCCTTTGTCAAGAAATCAAAATGTATGTAAGATGTTTTTGCTGTTGGGGCTTGTGCTGCTGGAAGCGTATTGGAGCGGATGGCTGGTTCATAGAGTGAAAGTGGCTAAAGCAGTCATTCCCAGGCATGGGAAAAATGTAGTTGGATGGACCTTGATATTGCTGTGTGCGTTCACGGTAGGAATAATCAGCTTTATCAGGCTGGATGAAGTAAGCAAAAAGGCTATTTTTGTCAATTATGGAGCATACAGACTGATTGCGGACGGCGAGGGAAACCAATACTGGCATGAATATCTGCGGCGTCTGCAACTGTACAGGAGTGAAGAGAAAGTAGTCTATGTGCAGCCATATAGCAGCCACCCCTATCCTCTGTGGGTAAACAGCGATACGGAAATGTCGTATGACGACTCTGGTATGATTAGCGGTTTGGTAGCTCATTGGTATATGAAAGATGCGATTTATGAAGTTAAATAAAGCATAAGATGCCAAAGGGGCTGTTGCAAAAGTAGATGAATAATCTGCCGGAGCAACGGCTCCGTTTT
>BLLU01000259.1 GCA_011959105.1 Lachnospiraceae bacterium
GACGATTACGAGCAGTTAAAGAAAGTGACGATGGCGCGGGGGAATACCCAGTCCCGATTTGTGAGGAAAAGCATGAAGGGTAACATCCGGGAGCATTCTAATGGGGAAAGCGCGTTTCTTTATTTTGCGGAAAAGATTAAGGAGAATGGGCTTTATCTGCTGGATGAGCCGGAAAATTCGTTATCGCCGGAAAAGCAGCAGGAACTGCTTAGATTTTTGGAGGATTCAGCACGCTTTTTTGGATGTCAGTTCATCATGGCGACACATTCGCCCTTCCTGCTCTCCATGCGGGGAGCAAAGATTTATGATATGGATGAGGAAGTGGTGGATGTCAAAAGATGGAGTGAGCTGGCAAACGTACGGGCATACTATACTTTCTTCAAGGAACACGAAAAAGAGTTTTGGTAGAGCAGTTTCGACCGCAAGGGCTGCATTGTTGTAGATATATTAAAGTAAGATTGTGGATGAAAGTTTGAGAGGATTATGGTATACTTCGTATATAATGACGAGTCGTCGTGGCTTAGCAAACGCAGTATGGCAGGGGCATAAAGATGGCACTGTGGCTGGGCATGTGTGAGCAAAACGAGAGACGGAAATGGAGGAAAGTATGCACAAAGAAAATTTATCCGCAGCGGAGGCACTGGCAAAGCTGAAAGAAGGGAATCAGAGGTATTTGGAGGCTGAGACGAATCCCGGGAATGTATCGCCGAAGATCAGGCAGCTTACTTGCGATGAGGGACAGTCACCATATGCGATTGTGGTGACATGTTCAGATTCAAGAGTGATTCCTGAAAGTATTTTTTCAGCCGGAATCGGTGAGCTGTTCGTAATCCGTGTGGCAGGAAATGTTATGGATAAGCATCAGCTTGGAAGTGTGGAATACGCAGCGGATCATCTGGGATGTAAGCTGGTCGTTGTATTGGGGCATGAGCATTGCGGCGCTGTGGGGGCAGCAATCACCAGCGCACCGGAAGGGTATATCAAATATATAACCGATGAAATTTTGAAGGCAATCGGGGAAGAAAAGGATGAGCTTCGTGCGTGTCGCCTGAATGTGGAAAGAAGCGTGGCAGCAATTAAGGAAAGCCTGGGTATGCCGGAGGATAAATTGAAGGTATGCGGGGCGGTTTATAAGATTGACAGCGGGGCTGTTGAATTTATGAATGAATAGGTAGAAATGCTCTTGAACCTGGAATTGACAGGGGAGAGGGCATTTTTTATGGAGGAGGATGAGATGATAGGGATATATTTCAGTGGGACAGGAAATTCAAGGCATTGTGTGGAGAAGTTTTTGCAGGAGTATGAAGGGGAAGTAAGGGCATTTCCCATAGAAGACCGGGAAACGGCAGAGCAGGTTTATCAAAATGATGAAATTGTTTTTGGCTATCCGGTGCAGTACAGTGCGGTGCCTAAGATCGTTCAGGACTATATATGCGGGCATAAGGCGTTATGGAAGGGAAAAAGAATCTTTGTGATTGCAACTATGGGCGCTTTCAGCGGGGATGGAGCAGGGATATTGGCAAGGCTCCTGGAAACCTATGGAGCCGTTATAACAGGCGGTCTGCATCTGAAAATGCCGGACAGCATCTGTGATGAAAAGGTGCTGAAAAGAACCATGGAAAAGAACAGAAAAATTGTAGCGGATGGGGAGAAGAAAATAAGGCAGGCAGCAGAGCAATGTAAAAGTGGAAATCCGCCCCAAAATGGAATTGGTATATGGTGCCGTATGGCAGGTTTTTTTGGACAGAGATTGTATTTCGGCAGTAAGACAAAAAGGTATTCTGATAAGCTTAAAGTAAATAAAGAAAAATGTATTGGATGTGGGAAATGTGTGAAGTTATGTCCCATGGATAATCTTTCCATAGCGAACGGTAAAGCTGAGGCGGGGGATAGATGTACCCTATGTTATCGCTGTGTCAACCATTGCCAGGCACAGGCAATCACCCTTCTTGGAAAAAGGGTGGTGGAGCAAAGTACCATAGAGAAATATTTGTAAAGTGAATGAATTGACTTTTTGTAAGGCGGCAAGTATAATCCCGAGTTTGACACTTGTGAAATCAAAAAGTGGCTACAAACCCAGTAA
>BLLU01000260.1 GCA_011959105.1 Lachnospiraceae bacterium
GCAGAATTCCCGGTAGAACTCCGTCACGCTGATGGTGGAGAGGCTGATATAGGCTGTCTGGTACTGGTTGGGGTTCAAGCCCTTCATGAAACAGCGCAGGGCATAGGTCTTGCCCATCCCTGGCCTGGCCGTAAATATACCGATCCCTCTTACTGTCTTTAAGTATTCCAGCCTGGAGAGCATCTCCTTATGGTCCCTGGAACGGAACGCATCCCTCTCTTTTGTGTTCTGCTTGTCAAAGGGATTGAATGATAACCCATAGTAATCAGTGAACATCCCCACGGCCCTCCTTTGCATAGTCGATGGAAAGCGCCGCCTGCCGCTTTGTCCTGCCATTCGCCACCCGGTCTGTCAAGCGCAGGGGATAGTGCTGCCCGCCATAGAGGATGTAGGCGCTGCCGGTGTCGCCGGGCAGAAACCTTACCTCCACTTTCTGGCCGATGAACTGCATGGGCGCATCGTAGCATTCATTCAGCAGGTGGACGGTGGCATCCCGGTTTACGTTCCGGACCACCCGGTTATGGAAGGCTTCGTCCAGCCATTCCCGGGACTGCGGTCTGCGGATCCGGCCGTTTGTCGCCATGTATCTCTCCAGCGGACTTAAGCCCGTGCCGCCATGCTTCGTGGTATTGTGCCTGCGGATGTATTCCGAAAGCAGCCGGTTGAACTCATCCAGGCCCTGAATCTGCGACACGTCCAGCCCATAGAGCCACCGTTCTTTGAGTGTCCGAAAATTCCTTTCCACCTTTCCTTTGCTGGCCCCGTCCCTTACCGGCGTATGTAAGAGCACTGTCCCCACAGAGCCGCAGATAAAAGAAAGCTGCTCATTGCTATAGGGTGAACCATTATCCACATACAGCTTGTTCGGGATCCCATAGGCAGCGATGGCTTCTTTGAGGGTCTTCTGGAAATTCGCAGCGTTTTCCTGGTAATAAAGCTTCCCGCCCACGATCATCCGGGAATGGTCATCCAGGATCATGATCAGATAGACACGGCGGGACTTCCCGTTTTCCCTGATATAGGGAAGATAACAGGTGTCGGCCTG
>BLLU01000261.1 GCA_011959105.1 Lachnospiraceae bacterium
GGTCGATACTCCCCACAAAGTATCTCTGGAGCACAACATACATGACGAGAATGGGCAGGATACTGAGCATGGTACCGGCCATGCTGATGGACTCGTTCAATGTCACCGCGCCGCTGCTCTCGGTCTGGGCGTAGGAATTGAAGTTGGCCGCGAACTTCTGAAGCTGCACCACCAGCGTGGTCCATTTGGACTGGGTCATAACGCCGGAAACATACATCCGGGTCAGATAGGAATTGTTCCAGTACCAAACGAAGGAGAACAAAAATACCGTCAGGATTGCCGGAGCCGCGGAGGGCAGGGAAATCCGCACAAAGGATTTGAAATATCCCGCGCCGTCGATCTGGGCCGCCTCTATCAGTACCTTGGGCACCTGCTTAAAGAACTGATAGAAGATCAGGATAAAGATGGAGGCGTTAATGCCCTGGGCCAGCAGTGAGGGCACCACGAAAGCCCACAGTGTGCTGAGAATCTTCAGATTCGAGTACAGCACATAGGTGGGAATCATGGTCACCTGGCTGGGCAGGATGAAGGTGAAGATAATGATACCCATCATAATCTTCTTGCCCGGAAACTCGAATCTTGCAAGCCCATATCCCACAATGGAACAGGACAGCACGTTCAGCAGGGTGGGAACCCCGGCCACGATGATACTCAGGCCCAGCACCGGCCAGAAGTTCATACTGGAACCGGCCTGGGCATAATTCTTCAGGTTCAGGCTGCTGGGAATCCAGTTGATGGAGGTGTCCAGCAGGTCGTCCAGCGTCATCAGGGAACTGCTGAACATGTACAGGATGGGATAAAGATAAATAAATCCGATGCAGATCAGCAGCGCATACACCACAAACTGCTTCAGGAAACCTTCTTTCTCCCTGGAACCCATGAAAAACTTTTTGATCTTATCTTTCTCCACGTCCGTAAGCCTGTGGGGCTTCCAGTTCCGTTTCTCCCCTTTAATAGTCTCCCGAGCCGTCATAGGTTCTGTATTTGCGTTTTGCCCTTGCTTTTTCGATCTTTTTGGCATTGCGGATCCCCCTCCTTTCGATACGTTTTACGGTTCTTGCCTCTTTCTTCCTCTCCCGCTTCGCCCGTTTTACCTGGCGTTCGTACACATCCCTGCGGGCCATGAGCAGTACCGCGAACAGCACCACGATGAGCACCACCACCAGGGAATAAAGCCATGCCATGGCGGAAGCGTACCCGTATCCCTTCTCCTTGGTGCCGGAAAACATGGAGTCCTGGATCAGGGTGATAATGGAGTTCTGCTCATTGCCGGAGATAAACACCACCGTGTACACCACATTCAGCAGGATCATGGGCTTGATGGTGGGCAGCGTAATCTTCCAGAAGCACTCCCACCCGGAGCCGCCGTCCATCTGGGCCGCTTCGTACATGGAACTGTCAATTTTCTGCAGGGCGGACAGGAAAATCAGAATCTGTACGCCGGAGTACCAGAGAATCGTTATCATATTGCTGAACAGTTCCGTGATACTGCTGGCCAGGGACCGAGGCAAAAATCCCGATATGGCATTGCCGATGGCCTGGGTGTCAATGGTGGAGATGGTGGCCGCGCCCTGGTCCGCCAGCATACCCATGACCGGGCCGCTGACCACGATCACCGGCAGGAAGAAAATCAGCCGGAAAAATCCCTTACACTTGATATTGCCGTTTAGCAGAATGGCAATAATCAACGCGAACACCACAATCACAGGCACCGAAATGATGGTGCTGAACAGGTACTCCATCAGCTGGGGCGTAAAATCCGTGTCCACCAGCAGGATCTGGGTGTAATTGCCCAGCCCCACAAAATTGAAGTTTTTACCCTTGGGGGTGATACGGATATTGTTCAGACCGTACCAGAAAGAACTTCCCAGGGTATAAATCAGGAAGATGGCCGCGCCGATGATCCAGGGGGACACAAAGATCAGCCCGGTGATGGCTTCCCGCCGGGCCAGACGCCCGGGCTTGATTTTTACTTTCGCCTTTTTTGTCTGCTTATTCTCTTTGCTCATTGCCATCACTCACCTGCCTTATAGGACAAACCATCAATGGTCACGCCGTCCACCGTCACTGCGTCCTGATTGTAGTTGATATAGAATACCACGCCATTGTCATAGCTTACTTTATTCACGCCCTCCGTCAGCATCTCGTGCCTGACGATCATGGCGTCCCCCGTCAGCGCCGCCACCTGGCGGAAATCCTCATCGTACTCGATGATGGTATCCCTGTAGGTGGAATACTTGGTGCTGTACAGGTCCGCGGAATTGGTATAGATCAGATCCGCCGAATCCTCATAAGTCACATAGAAGGAAGGATATACCCCCGCCTCGATCATCTGCAGCCGGAATTCCTGCTTGTTGGCCTCAAAGTTCACATATTCCGAATACATGGGAATCACTCCCTTCAGTACAATGGAGAAGAAGGGAACCTTCTCGTCCTCGTACATGAAGTCCGAAGTGCCCAGAGGCATGTCAAGCATCGCCCCGGTATAGTTCCACAGATAGGCGAAAGGCTTCTCCAGAATCAGGCTGGTCTGTTCGCAGATGTCCGCAATGCTGCTCTCATATGTACCGGCCGTGAAATTTCTGTCATAGTAATTGCTGCCGTAGCTGTAGGAGAACAGATTGTTGGAGATGCCTGCCACAGCCAGATTGTTCACGCCTTTGGAGGTATAAGTCTTCAGGAACTTATCCAGGTTGTAATCGCTCCTGGTGGGAAGCAGATAGTTGAAGATACTGTACACATATCCTTTGGTATCAATCTCCAGCCTTCTCTTGTTCACCTTTTTCACAATATTGAATGCGGTGCTGCTTTCCTCGGGATTGGCCCGCAGCGCGTCGTTGTACAGATAAATGTCATAGCCCTGCCCGGCGGCGTCCCGGATCAACTCTGTCAGCGCCCCCGTGCCGCCGATCTTGCCGTCGGCCTTATACTGGCTCACAGGGATATTGTACATGCCGCCCTTCTGCCAGCCCTTGTAGACGGTGAGCAGGGACTCAACTCCCGCCGCCTGCAGTTCATCATAAATCTCCCGGATCTGATCCACATCCGTCATCACCACTGCCCTGGTGGAGATGAGAAATTCTTCCCGCTCCGTTCCCAGAAAATCCACCCGGGTCCTGTAGCCATTGTCCTGCTGCCGGATCAGTCCGTTGTCCAGCAGATAGTTCCGATAGGCCACCGCCATGCCCGAATATCCCGCATCTTCACCGGAAAGCAGGATATAGCGCACCCGCAGATTGCCGTGGGTTCTGTCCGCTTCCACGCTGGTCATGGTGCCGGAATTGGAATTGTTCAGGGGCTGGATGTAGGTTCTGCGCACCAGGAACTTGGCGTAGCATCTGTTGTAATCCACCATGACGCCGTTGGGCTGGGCCTCGATGCTGGCCCGTTTCTCGCCCTCCTCCACCACCGCCAGATAACCCAGCCCGTCATCGGTGTGGGCCATGCCGAACACCGGCGCCAGCACTTTCTCGGAACTGTTGACCGTGCGGTATCTGCCCCAGAGCAGGGTTTCGGTGGTGGACTCCGTAAAGCCCGCGTCCGCGCCGTAGATCATCTGGGAGTAACCGCTGGCATAGCGGCTGTCTTTGTCGTCCAGATAGATCAGCGCCCCGTTGCCGTCGGGAATAAACATATAGCCCTCCTGGCGGTCCAGATAACTGTAGCCCAGCATGGGGAACAGGCTCACCGTGCCGATGTAGCTGTTCGTGCCGTTCTCCACGATGGAATCCTCCGGCACCTCCACCACCAGCGCGTCCTCTTCCAGAGATACATTGACCGTCAGGCCAAACTCATATTCCGGCCAGTATATTTTGGCTGAAAATCCGCTATTGTCATAGTTGTACTCAATGGTATTCTGATTGCCTGCCAGATCCACCTGATAAGTGTCATTGGCGTTTTTGATGGCGCTGAGTACCACGCCGGACTGCATGTAAGCCGTCCATGTCTTGTTGTTGGCCCCGTTGTCATCCTCCTCCGCAAGAGTGGAAAGGAGCACTTTGCCCGTGGTCTTATTTTTTAATATGATGGACATGGTGGGTTCATAAAGGTACAACTCATAATTCCCGCTCTCCGCCACCTTGTCGTATTGATCCGGAATGTCGCCGGCCGCCCGGACCGCCAGACTCAGCTGCGGCATCCACAGCGCCAGCAGGAAAGCCGCCGCCAGGACGCACACGCATTTTTTCAATCCCTTAATTGCCAATCCGATACACCACCTCTCCGCCGATGGCACTGATAAATTCAAATACCTGTGCCCAAAGTACATAGATGATAAAGAGTAACAGCGCCATGATCAGGATGGTAAACACCGTCAGACACAGCACCTTGAAGGTCTCCTTGGCCGTGTAATTGTTGACCTCTTTCACCGCCAGCACAAAGAGTACCGTCACCCATGCGTAAATGGCATAATAGCCGAAGCTGATCAGGAACTGCTCGTTGACGGTCACCACATGGGACAGCAGGAACACCAACGGGATCAGGGTCACATAAGGGGTCAGGCAGTAGGTGAAGGAGCAGAAAATCTTTTTCACCGTGCCCTCGCCGTCATTGATGGTACATACCAGGTAGTTGCAGGCCGTGAGTGCCAACAGCACCACCGCCACCATCCCGATGTCGGAGAAAATTTCATAACGCCCCTCCCGGATGGTCTTTTGCAGGAAACCGCACAGGTACTTGTTGACCATGAACTCCAGGGTAAAGATCACCACCAGAAGATTGGCCGTAAACAGAGATGCCCTGCCCTCTCTGGCGATGCCGTAG
>BLLU01000262.1 GCA_011959105.1 Lachnospiraceae bacterium
TGCCGAGGAAGTTCACATAGTGAACGATGATATTGAACCGAAAGTATATCCAATCTTTTGAGTTATCCATTTTTTATCAAAAAAATGTTATTCCGTTTGATCTGTAAAACGCTTGATTACATTATAAGCGGAAACAATACCTAACTCACCTGCCTTACTTAAATCAGAAATACCCAATTTATTATTACCTAAGAAAATATGAGTAAGCCCTCTGTTAAAATAAGCATCCGCAAAATCCGGATTCAGTTCAACAGCTTTGTCATAATCAGCCACAGCAGCGCGATAATCTTTCAGCATAGCAGATACATTTGCCCGATTATAATACGCATAAACAAAATCCGGTGCTAAAGTGATTACCTTATCCAAATCTTTTCTTACCACTTCATAATCTACCGCAGTAATCTCTTTGCGTTTATCACCTAAAGTCTCCGTTTCGGCAGCTTGTTCCGCTTTTTGGTATTCCAATTGTTTACAACGAATAAGAGCACGCATAAAGTATGCCGGGAAGAAATCCCCGTCCAGCAGAATCGTTTGCGTCAAATCGGAAACCGCGCTTGAGAAATCTTGCACCAGATAAAAATCAATTGCACGGGCAAAACGTTTTGAAGCACTCTTTTCATCTGCCACAATAGCCGACGTATGTGTATCAATCAAAGCAAAGTGGAATTTCACCTGTTCTTCCGTCAACGGAGCCTCCATATTCGTTATACGAAGCCGCTTCGAAAGCACCCCCGAGCTATTCAGATCCTCAATATATTTGTGGAAATTCACCGAACGCTTTACATCACTCATCTTCTCATAATAAGTTAAAGCGAACATCGGTTCCTGTTTTATAGTTACATTCTTATCCTGCACACGTCCACGATAATCACTCGTGTAGCGTTGTTCAGCTTCAGAGTCGTCCGCAATGACTATCTTACGATAGTTATTCATATTCTTATCCGACTTTTTACGGGTTTTTTCTCCCTCCTCGCTTTCACCTTCCTTGCCTTTATGCTGATTT
>BLLU01000263.1 GCA_011959105.1 Lachnospiraceae bacterium
GGCCGTATGCGGATCAAGGGAAATGTGTGCCGTGAGGGAAGATGCGGGACTTAAATAGGAGGAGACCATGGAACTGAAGATTACCTGCATCCCAGGCGATGGGATCGGCCCGGAAATTGTGGCGGAAGCCAGAAAAGTGCTTGAAAAGGTGGCGCGGAAGTATGGCCACACCATGAATTTCACGGATATACTGATGGGGGGCGCATCCATAGACGTGCACGGCGTACCCCTGACGGAGGAGGCAGTGGCGGCGGCCAGGGCGGCGGACGCGGTGCTGATGGGTTCCATCGGAGGCAACACTACTACCTCTCCCTGGTACAAACTGCCCCCCAATCTGCGTCCGGAGGCAGGGCTGCTGAAAATCCGTAAAGAACTGAACCTTTTTGCCAACCTGCGCCCGGCGGTGCTCTATGACGAACTGGCGGCGGCCTGCCCTCTGAAGGAGGAGATCAGCAGAGCGGGTTTTGACATGATGATCATGCGGGAACTCACCGGGGGGCTGTATTTTGGCGAGCGCAGTACCGTGGAGGAAAATGGTGTGCGCAGGGCCGTTGATACCTTGACTTACGATGAGAACGAGATCCGGCGGATCGCCATCAAGGGTTTTGATATTGCCATGAAACGCCGCAAAAAAGTAACCAGTGTGGACAAGGCCAATGTGCTGGATTCCTCCCGGCTTTGGAGGGCTGTGGTGGAAGAGGTGGCAAAGGACTACCCGGAAGTGACGCTGGAGCACATGCTGGTGGACAACTGCGCCATGCAGCTTGTGAAAGACCCCGCCCAGTTTGATGTAATTCTCACGGAGAACATGTTTGGAGATATTTTATCCGATGAGGCCAGTATGGTAACGGGTTCCATCGGCATGCTGGCCAGCGCCAGCTTAAACGACACGAAGTTTGGCCTGTATGAGCCCAGCGGCGGTTCTGCCCCGGATATTTCGGGTAAGGGCATCGCCAACCCCATCGCCACGATTCTCAGCGCTGCCATGATGCTGCGGTACTCCTTTGATCTGGACAGGGAGGCCGATGCGGTGGAGGCGGCGGTTAAGCAGGTGCTGGCTGAAGGATACAGGACCATTGACATCATGCCCCAGAAGGGCGAGAGCCCTGTGGGGAACATAACCCAGGTGGGCACTGCCCAAATGGGCGATTTGATAGCGGAGAGAATATAGAAACGGCAAATATGTATTCGCCGCATTATCCTGCAAAAAGAGAGTAACGGGTCAAGTGTAAGGAATATACCCGGTGTATATAAGGAAGAGGATCCTATAATTCGGTTTGTTCAGATGAGGAGGAAAGGGATATGATGACAAGCGACAACGCCAGGGCCGGCATGCAGCAGGCACCGGCCAGAAGTCTTTTTAATGCCCTGGGTTTTACCCAGGAGGAGATGAAGAAACCCATGGTGGGCATCGTCAGTTCTTACAATGAGATTGTGCCCGGCCACATGAATATTGACAAGATCGTGGATGCCGTGAAGCTGGGAGTAGCGGAAGCGGGCGGTGTACCCGTGGTGTTTCCTGCCATTGCTGTCTGTGACGGCATCGCCATGGGCCATATCGGCATGAAGTACTCCCTGGTGACCCGGGATCTGATTGCGGATTCCACCGAATGTATGGCCATTGCTCACCAGTTTGACGCTCTGGTGATGGTTCCCAACTGTGATAAGAATGTGCCGGGCCTGCTGATGGCGGCGGCCAGGCTGAATCTTCCCACGGTGTTTGTGTCCGGCGGTCCCATGCTGGCGGGACATGTGAAGGGGCAGAAGAGAAGCCTGTCCTCCATGTTCGAAGCGGTGGGTTCCTATGCGGCGGGCGCCATGACAGAGGAGGATGTGTGCGAGTTTGAAAACAAGGTTTGTCCCACCTGCGGTTCCTGCTCCGGCATGTACACCGCCAATTCCATGAATTGCCTGACGGAAGCCCTGGGCATGGGCCTGGCGGGCAATGGTACCATCCCTGCGGTGTATTCCGAGCGCATCAAGCTGGCGAAGCATGCGGGTATGGCGGTGATGGAACTGCTGCGGCAGAATATCCGGGCCAGGGATATTATGACCAAAGAGGCTGTTCTGAATGCGCTGACTGTGGATATGGCACTGGGATGCTCCACCAACTCCATGCTGCATCTGCCCGCCATCGCCCATGAGATCGGCTTTGATTTTGACATCAGTTTTGCCAATCCCATAAGTGAAAAAACTCCTAACCTGTGCCATCTGGCTCCGGCAGGTCCCACCTATATGGAGGACTTAAACGAGGCAGGAGGCGTGTACGCGGTGATGAAGGAACTGGCGGATATTGGCCTGCTCCACACGGACTGCATGACCGTCACGGGCAGAACCATGGGGGAAAACATCGCCGGTGCGGTGAACCGTAACCCGGAAGTCATCCGCCCTGTGGAAAATCCCTACAGCAAAACCGGCGGTCTGGCTGTCCTGAAAGGCAATCTGGCCCCGGACGGCTCCGTGGTGAAGCGCTCTGCCGTGGTGGAGGAGATGATGGTACACGAGGGCCCGGCCAGGGTCTTTGACTGTGAGGAAGATGCCATTGCCGCCATCAAGGGGGGCAGGATCGTGGCAGGAGATGTGGTGGTGATCCGCTATGAAGGTCCCAAGGGCGGTCCCGGGATGCGGGAGATGCTCAATCCTACTTCCGCCATCGCGGGTATGGGACTGGGGTCCAGCGTGGCACTGATCACAGACGGCCGCTTTTCCGGTGCGTCCAGAGGTGCGTCCATCGGCCATGTTTCCCCGGAGGCGGCGGTGGGTGGACCCATTGCCCTGGTGGAGGAGGGGGATATCATCAGCATTGATATTCCCGGCCTGAAGCTGGAAGTCAGGATATCCGAGGAGGAGATGGCCGCCAGAAAGGCAAAATGGCAGCCCAGGCCGCCCAAGGTGACCACCGGCTATCTGGCCCGTTATGAAAAGATGGTGACCAGCGGCAACAGGGGAGCTATTCTGGAACTCGGTTAGAACAATCAAACAGGAAACATACAATAAAGGAGCGGAGAACATGCAGTTGACAGGTTCGGAAATCGTAATCGAATGTCTCAAGGAACAGGGCGTGGACACGGTGTTCGGCTATCCCGGCGGCACGATCCTGAATATCTATGATGCTTTATATAAACACAGCAATGAGATCCGCCATGTGCTGACCAGCCATGAGCAGGGCGCGGCCCATGCGGCGGACGGCTATGCCAGGGCCACGGGCAAAGTGGGTGTCTGTATGGCTACCAGCGGGCCCGGCGCCACCAATCTGGTGACAGGCATCGCCACGGCCTACATGGATTCCGTGCCCATGGTGGCCATCACCGCCAATGTGAACCTGCCCCTGCTGGGCAAGGACACGTTTCAGGAGGTGGATATCGCCGGGGTGACCATGCCCATCACCAAACACGGATACATCGTTAAAAATGTGGAGATTCTTGCGGACACTCTGCGCAAGGCGTTCCATATCGCCCGGAGCGGCCGTCCCGGCCCGGTGCTGGTGGATATCACCAAGGACGTGACGGCGGCGCTGTGCGAATATACCCCGGAGAAGCCCCGGGAGATGGAGCGGGAGAATCTGTTTACATCGGAGCAGATTCAACAGGTGGTGGAACTGATCGGCAAGTCCAGACGCCCCTATATCTATCTGGGCGGCGGAGCGGTGATCTCCGGCGCTTCCCAGGAGGCGGCCCGCTTTGCGGAACTGGTGGACGCTCCGGTTTGCGATACTCTCATGGGCAAGGGTGCTTTCGACGGCAACAGTCCCCGCTATACAGGCATGATCGGTATGCATGGCACCAAGACTTCCAACCTGGGAGTGAGTCAGTGTGATCTGCTGATTGCTCTTGGAGCCCGTTTTTCCGACCGGGTGACGGGTAATCCCAAAAAGTTTGCGGAGGAGGCAAAAATCATCCACATCGACATAGACGCGGCGGAGATCAATAAGAACATACGGGTGGATGCCTCCCTGATCGGAGACTTGAAGGATGTGCTGGCTGCCGTCAATGAAAAGCTGGAACCCCAGTCTCATAAAGAGTGGATGAAACGGATCCAGGACCTGAAGGACAAATATCCTCTGAAATATGACAAAGAAAAACTTTCCTGTCCTTATGTGATAGAGGAGATTGACCGGATCACCAAAGGCGAAGCCATCATCACCACAGATGTGGGCCAGCACCAGATGTGGGCTGCTCAGTATTATCGCTACACCCAGCCCCGTACCTTTCTTTCCTCCGGCGGTCTGGGGACCATGGGCTACGGTCTGGGAGCCTGCATCGGCGCCCAGGTGGGACAGCCTGATAAAATCTGCGTCAATATCGCCGGCGATGGATGCTTCCGCATGAATATGAATGAACTGGCCACCGCCAGCCGTTACAATATTCCCATCATCCAGGTGGTAATCAACAACCATGTGCTGGGAATGGTGCGCCAATGGCAGACATTGTTTTACGGCAAGAGATATTCCCAGACGGTGCTGAACGATAAGGTGGATTTCTGCAAGGTGGCGGAGGGGCTGGGCTGCAGCGCAATCCGGGTGACTTCCCGGGAGGAACTGGCTCCCGCGCTGGAGAAGGCGCTGGCGCTGAAAGCCCCGGTGTTGATTGAGTGTGTGATACCGGAGGACGATAAAGTATTCCCCATGGTGCCCGCCGGTGCGCCCATCAGCGAGGTGTTTGACGGGGATGATCTGTAAGGCGGCCTCTTTCGGATGCTTGGAAAAGCACTGAAAGGATGAATGCCGCATACTAAATAAGGAATAAACTGTGTATCCCGGACTGACAGGGATATACAGGCAGGAATGCCGTGCAGGTTTTGAGTGGCACGGCGTGATGGTGGTTTACAATGAAAAAGATGCTTCGCATATGCCTGCTGACAATTCTCTGCATGACCTTTGTAACATTGGGCGGTTTTCTGGCTCTAACCTGGTATTACGGCAGGACCTTTGTGGTAAATACCTGGATTAACGGCATATACTGTACCGGCATGACGGTGGAAGAAGTGAACGGTGAACTGGTTCGGTCCGTGGAGATTCCGGAACTGGCCATTATAGACGGGCAGGGGCAGTGTTGGATACTGGATTTGTCCCTGGCAGACTACCGGGTGGATTATACGGAGAGTCTGCAGGCCTATCTCAGACACAGGGGCCGGACCTCCTGGCTGAACCCGGAGGAGGAGGCGGAGCAGCATCTGTTTCCGCGAACCGACTGGGATCGGGAGAAACTGAGAGAGATGGTGGCAGGCATGGATTGGGTGCAGGCCGCCCAGAATCAAAGTGCGGCGGTGGAGATCCGGCCGGGAGAGGAGGGGGCGGCCCCCTATGTCCTCTATGATGGGAAAAGCAACCGGTTGGATGTGGAGCGGCTCTGCGATTATGTACAGCAGTGCGTGGAGAAGGGGATCTATGAAGTGCGGGTGGAGCAGGGAGATTGCTACACAAAGCTGGAGGATACGGCGGAGGATGTCTTGCAGAGACAGCGTTTTGCCGAATTGCAGTCCTTTTGCCAAAGCAATCTGATCTATGACATGGGGGCGGAGCAGATTGAACTGACGCCGGAGATTATGGCTTCCTTCCTGCGGAAAGACAGCGCCGGGTGTCCGATTTGGGACCAGGAGGAACTTCTGGTCAGCGCCGGCCAGGTAAAAGAGTGGGTGGAGCAGTTGGCGGAGCAGTATGATACGGTGGATACCACCAGGGAATTCCAGACCACGGAAGGCCGGGTGGTACAGGTGGCCTACAAGACTTATGGGACCCGCCTGGATGTGGAAACGGAAGTGGAATTCCTCACGGAGGAACTGCTCTATGAGAGGGAAGAGCCCCTGGTGCATAAGCCCGCCTATCTGCAGGAAGGGTTTTGCAGAGGCCTGGATGATCTCGGGGATACCTATATCGAGGTGGACATGGGTCAACAGCGCATGTATTATTATCAGGAAGGGGAATGCCTGATCTCTGTGGATGTGGTTACCGGCAACGCCCGCCGGGGATGGGATACTCCCGAGGGAATCAATTATGTCTACAATAAGCAGAAGAACCGGATTCTGCGGGGAGAGGATTATGCCACTCCCGTAAAGTTCTGGATGCCGGTGGTGGGCAATGTGGGGATACACGACGCCGACTGGCGCAAAGAGTTTGGCGGGGAGATTTACAAAACCAACGGTTCCCACGGCTGTATCAACACGCCCCCCAAAGTTATGACCCAACTGTACGAATTGGTGGAGATGGGTACACCAGTTGTGATGTTTTACTGAGACTTAGGTTTTTTTCCCAGGTCGGCGGCGAAAGGTTGATATTTTAACAAAGTAGTTGACTAAAGCGGGATTTGGATATAAAATAAGTGAAACATATGGGACGGCAGATAATGGGCAGCATTTGGCCCGGCAATCTGCGGGACTCAGATTAAGGAGGAAGAGGTAGTGGCAAGAGTTTATAATTTTTCGGCGGGCCCTGCGGTTTTGCCCGAGGAGGTACTGAAAGAGGCGGCAGAGGAGATGTTGGACTACCGGGGAACCGGTATGTCCGTGATGGAGATGAGCCATCGCTCCAAGGCTTATGAGACGATTATCAAGGAGGCGGAGGCGGATCTTCGGGAACTGATGAACATTCCCGACAACTATAAGGTGCTGTTTTTGCAGGGCGGTGCCAGCCAGCAGTTCGCCATGATTCCCATGAACCTGATGAAAAACAGGGTGGCCGACTATATCGTGACCGGTCAGTGGGCCAAGAAGGCTTACCAGGAAGCCTGCCTTTATGGCAAGGCCAATAAGATTGCCTCATCCGAGGACCAGACCTTTTCCTACATACCCGATTGCTCCGACCTGCCTGTCAGCGAGGATGCGGATTATGTGTATATCTGTGAAAACAACACCATCTATGGAACCAAGTTCAAGACGCTTCCCAATACCAAGGGCAAGACTCTGGTGGCGGATGTGTCGAGCTGCTTTCTGTCCGAGCCTGTGGATGTGACCAAATACGGCGTGATCTACGGCGGCGTGCAGAAGAACATCGGTCCTGCGGGGGTGGTCATCGTGATCATCCGGGAGGATTTGATTACCGAGGATGTGCTGCCGGGTACGCCCACCATGCTGCAGTATAAAATCCATGCGGACAATGACTCCCTGTACAACACTCCTCCTGCCTACGGTATCTATATCTGCGGCAAGGTGTTCAAGTGGATCAGGAAACAGGGAGGCCTGGAGGCCATGAAGGCCTACAATGAGAAAAAGGCGGCCATTCTGTATGATTTCCTGGATCAGAGCAAACTCTTCAGGGGCACGGTGCGCAAGGAGGATCGCTCCCTGATGAATGTGCCTTTTGTCACAGGCAACGAGGAGTTGGACGCGAAATTTGTCAAGGAGGCCAAGGCAGCAGGCTTTGAAAACCTCAAGGGCCACAGAAGTGTGGGCGGTATGAGAGCTTCCATCTACAATGCCATGCCCATGGAGGGTGTGGAGAAGCTGGTGGAGTTTATGAAAAAGTTTGAGGAGGAGAATGCCTGATGTATCAGATTAATTGCCTGAATCCCATTGCGGATGTGGGATTGAAGAATTTTAGCGATAAATATCAAATTACGGCGGATGTACAGGAGGCTGACGGCATTCTGGTGCGCAGCGCTTCCATGCATGAGATGGAGATACCCGCAGGGCTGCTGGCAGTGGCCCGTGCCGGCGCAGGGGTGAATAATATCCCGCTGGACAAATGTGCGGAAAAGGGCGTGGTGGTATTCAATACCCCCGGCGCCAACGCCAACGGCGTGAAGGAACTGGTGCTGGCCGGAATGCTGCTGGCAGCCCGGGATGTGATCGGCGGCATCGACTGGGTCAGGGCTTCCGCGGACAATGGGGACATTGCCAAGGCGGCGGAGAAGGAGAAGAAGAACTTTGCCGGGACAGAAATCATGGGCAAAAAGCTGGGCGTTATCGGCTTGGGGGCCATCGGTGTGAAAGTGGCCAACGCCGCCGTGTCTCTGGGAATGGATGTATACGGCTATGATCCCTACCTGTCCGTGAACGCCGCCTGGAATCTGAGCCGTTCCGTGAAGCATGTGCTGAATGTGGACGATATCTATGCGGACTGTGACTATATCACCATCCATGTGCCCCTGCTGGATTCCACCAAGGGCATGATCAATGCGGTATCCATCGCCAAGATGAAGGAGGGCGTGGTATTGCTGAACTTTGCCAGAGATCTTCTGGCCAACGAAAAAGATGTGCTGGAGGGTCTGCAGAGCGGCAAGATTGCCCGCTATGTGTCCGATTTTCCCAATCCCACCACGGCAGGCCAGAAGGGATGTATTGTGATTCCTCATCTGGGCGCCAGCACCGAGGAATCCGAGGACAACTGCGCCGTGATGGCCGTGGAAGAGATCATGGATTATCTGGAAAACGGCAATATCCGCAACAGCGTAAACTATCCGGCCTGCGACATGGGCATCTGCTCCAAGGCAGGGCGCGTGGCCATTTTCCACAAGAACATCCCCAACCTGATCACCCAGTTTACCGCCGCGTTCGGTGTGAAGGGCATCAATATCAGCGATATGACCAACAAGTCCAGGGGCGAGGTGGCTTACACCATGATTGATGTGGAGAGCGCGCCCACAGCGGAGATCATCGAGGCGCTGGAGAAGATTGACGGCGTGTTCCGGGTGAGAGTTGTGAAATAAAGGCTGATTCGGAGGAGCCCGAAGGAAAATATATAGAGCCATAAAAACAGCTGTATAAAAGAGATTTATACTCTTTTAGGCAGCTGTTTTTATTTGTCTCAAAATACATACATAATATTCCGTCAATTTGCACAACTAACTTGACATAAATTCGGTTCTTTCCAATATTAGTTGAAAACAGATGATTTTTCTGGATAAATGTGGTATA
>BLLU01000264.1 GCA_011959105.1 Lachnospiraceae bacterium
CCTGGTGCTGGTGGGAGAGCCGTACCTGAACCACATCCTGGACAAGCAGGTGCATATATTGTTTACCTTTGGTAGCGGTTTATCCTAATGGAAAATCAGCTACTTTTTTTTTCCAGTAGTTATCAATACAGCACAGAAAGAATGAGGTATCAAAAGTGATCGAGAACAAGAACGAAGCCAACAGAAATTTAGAGAAGGCATTACAGGCATTGGAACAGGCGAAACAGCGTGTAGCCAACGAAAAGAAAAAGCAGAACGAGAAGAAACGCAAAGCCGAGAACCACCACAAGTATATCATGGGCGGTATTATCGTAAAGTATTTCCCCGACTGTTATCGCTATGACGAGGGCAAGTTAAACCGTATCTTATCGGTTGCATTGCAGACAAGGGAGTGTCAGCAGATTATCTCCAAAATCAAGGCAGAAAGCAGAGAAACCACTCCCCCACAATCCACTCTCCCTAATGCCGAAAACGAAAGCGAGGGCGGTACAGAATGACAAAGGCGAGGACACTGGAAAGCCGGGATACAGTCCTTACAATCTTCAGAACGAAAGCCGACAGCATAACAGACAACAAAGCAAGACCAAGCGGAGAGAGGAAGAAATTTAATAAAAATTCGATAGAAATATGAGAGTGATTGTGGTATCCTGTTAGAAGTACAAATCGGATTTGGAGGTATCAGCGTGAAAAAAATATATTGTATTATAGCGCAGTTGATATTGCTGCTATGGTTTTTCCTGGATATGACAGGATTGTGTTTTGGAAATAAATGTTTAGTTTCAAGATCATATAAAGAGGATGGTATACTTTTTCTAATTTATTTAATAGTTGTGATATTATTCATTGTTAAAGAACGAATTGGTAAATGGTTTGTAATTGTATGGCTTTCAATGTGGTTTGTGATACAGTTTATCTGCCACGAATGGTATACTATTTTTAATGATGGATTTATGGGTACATTAGAAAGAAAAATTGAGTATTTTTCAGGTACAATACAGTGGTTACAAATAGATGGTAAATATATACCCGATGTATATCATACTATATTGCATATTCTCATATTGTGCGCCTTAATCAGTACTATTGTATATTCCATAAAGATTACAAAAAAGAAATAGCTGCCTCCGTTTTGCCTAAACATCAATTACCGAATCACACAAAATAGTAACATAGCGTTAGAGCGTATAGAAAACAATTCTATGCGCTCTATTATATTGTAAAGGAGCAGATTTATGAGCAAAGACAGCAACACACAACATAGAACCACCCGACAGCACCCACCCACAAAAATAATCGTGGAAAGGCATTATGCAGGCACTGAAAAAATGGAAGAAAAGGCTTTTCAAAGACGACGGCACGAACAATGAGAGCATGAGTAACAGCACACAGAAGACCATGCTGAAAGATAGTACATCTTCCAGAATAACGGACATCATGTCCCGCATGACGGCATTGACATCTGTTCCGTTTTTAAT
Organism: Lachnospiraceae bacterium; assembly: GCA_011959105.1. Lineage (GTDB taxonomy): Bacteria > Bacillota > Clostridia > Lachnospirales > Lachnospiraceae > Acetatifactor. The sequence continues at coordinate 1,476 of BLLU01000264.1, forward strand.
GCTGATGTCATTGTCTTTGAGATAGCTCCGCATCATTTCCCTCATTGCTGCTTTTTGTGGGCTTTCGTTTTTCTTGCCATAATAAAACCTCCAAACTGAGTAATTCGATCTTACATCAGTTTGAAGGTTTACACAAACTTTTGGATAGCCCCTTTCAATCTTCCCGCACTTTTAATTGTGTTTTGTTACCGCAGACAGGGCATAGGAGCCATTTTTCTGTGTTTATGGCATATATCCTCGCTGTATATCGGCTTAATATCTATATGAACCGCCGTTAGGCTACTATATTTTGTTTGAAAATTATTTAAGCATTTCGGAAGTCTGAAACATAAAATAATTTTCCACAACAGACATTTTGACTGTTTCCGTACTACACGTTTCTACGATTGTTTTTAGCTGTTCAAGCATATCATCAGAGGACATATCTGCAAGCACCTTTATATCCGTTGAGTTCCAAAAATTTTGGACTTCATTGATTACTTTTGTAAGTGCCAAATCTCTTTCCCCAACCGTTAGTTTGTTGGCATCAAATTGATAAGAAAATCCATACATAAGCTGTGTCCATACCGGCGGGTCAAGCTCCATATTCTCTCTTGATAGCTCAAAACTAAGGTCTGGGTCAATAGGTGGTTTTCCATAATTGCTACGCATTTGCACAGAGTTTTCGTTATTAGAAGCCTTTACAGTCAAAGATAAAAAGCTGCGTTCTTCTGCATCTAAGTATTCCGGAAATTGGCGGACTGCTATATCATTTTCAATGACTGCTGTATAAGCTCCATCCATGTTTTGAGTAGACCACTCGACCAAGTTATTATTAAACTCGACCACAGTTAAATTTTTATAATCTGCTGTTTTTAGAGCCAACAAGGATTGATAATCTTCCTTTGTACCTAAAGGGGTCTTTGATTTTTCTTCATTTGTTACCTCTGCATTTGACGAAGGACTTGAGCTATATGCTCCCACATATGTTGCTCCACATAAGAATAGTCCTGCAAGTGCTGCTGATACCAACACGATAACCTTTGATTGTTTTTTGTACGCCATAATTGCACCTAACCTTTCACTTAATATTTTTTTGCTTTCCCACAGTGTTACAGAAGTTGTAGAATTTTTGTAATTGCCGCCTGCTTTAATTGCATTAAGTAGTGTATCGCCATAACCTCGCCTTTCTTTGGGGCTAAGACTGGAAATGACTGCTTCATCACAAGACAGTTCACACTCACGATTTATTTCTTTACCAATCACATATACAAAGGGGTTAAACCAATGTAAACAGATTACAGCTTGTGTCAACCATTTGTAAAGCAGATCCGTTCGCTTATAGTGCGTTAACTCATGCAAAATGGTAAATCGAAAATCTGACATAGAAATATCAGCCGCAGGCAATACAATACACGGTTTCCAAAATCCAATTAGCAAGGGCGAAGAAACCAAGCTATTGCAGCATAATTCGACATTTGTCTTTATGTTCTGACTGTCGATTATTTTGCCGAGTTGTTCCAGTTTCTCTATATCTGTTACTCCGGTACACCCTGCCCGAACGTACTTTACGAAGCTTTGATAAATAGTGATTTTTCTTATCAGCAAAATCAAAGCCACAACAAACCAAATTGCCCCGATAATTTCAGTTGCTCCTGCTTTCCTGTTGGCAGGTGATGGGTCATAAAATGGATTTTCTGCTAAAACAGGTTGATTTGTTCCCGCACCATCTCCTAAGAAAAAGTCACCGTCTGCATGAGAATAAGCGTTGGTAATGGGTTCGATTACCTCTGTGCTGATGTTGGAAAACAGGTTGCTGACAAGGTTTGTTTCGGGCGCAAATGGTATCAGCATTCGAGCTATGACAATAAGCCATACATAATACTGCCATTTATGACTTAACCTGTTTTTGTAAACAGGTTTGAGTAAAAGCAAAATTAAAACAAGAATTGCCCCTGCAACAGACAGCGAAAGAAAAGTAATAAGCCCGTCATTCATTTTCTCTTTCCCCCTCTCTCCATCGTTTTAGCAGCTCTTCATAATCGGTTGGCGAAAGCATCCTGTTGTCTATCAGCATGGAAACAAAGTTTTTCATGTCACCCTCATAGATTTTATTAACAAACTGCATTGTTTGTGCTGACTGATATTCCTCTGCTGAAACAATAGCTTTGTATTCATTTCTGCGCCCGATTTTGTTTGTTGTCAAAAAGCCTTTCTCAATTAAACGAGATGACAATGTGATGATTGTGTTTTTCGTCCATGGTGTTCCTTTGTCCTCAAGACCTTTGAAAATATCCGCATATAGTGCCGTGCCACCATTTGCCCAAATGATTTTCATTAGTTCCAATTCATAATCAGATATTTGCTGCACATTACTTCCTCCTTTGATGACAATCTGTACTCTATACTTAAGATAACACTTTGTAATCCAAATGTCAATAGCTAAAATTTGGAACAAGCAGGAATATCTAAAAAGGTAACCACTGCCGCCTTTATCCATAGGATGCAGGAGCCGTTCCAATCGCTCGTTGGTCGGTTGCCCACCTGTGAAAGTGCTATATCCACGGTGTTTTGGTTGCCCTGCCGTTCTCCGTCCACAAACTCCACGCCGCTTAAATCGGTGGAGGGGCTGCCGTCTATGGAGCCACCGCCAAAGAGCAGGGGCTTGCTGCCCTTGGTTTGCAGATAGATGTTGTACATTTCAAGCTGTTCGGCGGTGAGAAGGCTGTTTGCCACGGTGTTGACGGTGACATCGGTCAGGCTGACGTTTAAGATGTAGTAATCATAGGGGAATTCTCCCTGCACCTTGTCTGCCTTGAAGTATTGTAATAAGGCGGTAAGGTATGATGCGGGCTGATGTGGGTCATGCCCGATGGGATCTAAATCGTAGCGGTTTTCGTCATAATCGGGGTAGTCGTTTTCTATGCGGTCAATCTGTGCCTGCAATGCTGTTTCCGGTGCGGTGTAATCGTCATTGGCGGCAATGAGTTCCTCATTAGCAGGAGGATACCGCCCCGGCGATGACCGCGGCAAGCAGGAAAAGACAAGCACAAGAAGCAATACCTTTGGATTTTTAGAAATTGCCGCTGCCGCCTTTGTCTGAACTCAATGCAGCAAAAAGGGAGAATCAGGATTATGAATCAGCTTGTGTGGAGTATGAAAAAACTTACGGAGAGAAGGTAGTGAATACAAGGAGTGTCAGAGAGAGAATCCAGCAAAAAGAACAGATAGTAAAAGACAGAGAGCTGGGCAGAGAGAATCCGGCAAAGCAAAAAGATAAAGGCGCGAGGTAATAAAGGCAGACGATGGTAAAGTGAAAATGTATGTCAGAAAAAAATGAAAGCAATATGTAGAAAAAGCGGGGCGTTACAGGTGGAAAGGAAATACAGTGAAAGAGATATAAGGTCACGGGGGTGGTGTGTATAAATTGTAAGCAATAGGAACTGCATTAGTTCGCAGTTCTTATTGCTTTAGCGCAATAATGGTATGAAAAGTGAGCGTACCATCATCGTAGTACATCTGCAAATTGCCATGATATTTTCCGACCACTTTGCGGATGCTTTTTAATCCAAATCCATGTCCGTTTTTATTTACGGTTAGCTGCCTGTCCTTACAGAGAAAAGGATTTTTTCGGCAGGAATTGATAACTGTTATAACAATAAATGGTGTTTTTTCACGTCTGCATGTATTAATCTCAATAAAAGAGTCAGGAATAATGCCTGCTGCCGTTATAGCATTATCCAGCAAATTGCAAAACAGAGAGGTAAGGTCATTGTCTGCAATAAAATCCGTTGTCCCACTTCGTATGTCGGCATGAAAAGTTATATGGCTGTCAGTGCATCGCTGCATATAGCGGCATAGAATGGAATTCAGCATTTCATGGTCACATAGTCTGGAAAACTCTTTCAGGTCTGGAGAAAGTACCAATTGCCGGATATAGGCGCTTATTTTGGCATACTCTTTTTGCTCATTCAGCAGGTCAATGGATTGCAGGTGCTTTTTTATGTCATGGATTAAAATACGCTGGTTTTCATTCTGCGCATTCAGCATTTTATGATATTGGGCTGAATCCGATTCTTTTTGAAACAATAATTGCATTTCTGTAAAATACGTGTTTTTTTTCTGATGATAGTGGTTGATTTCAAACATGAGCAGGTTTGCTGTCAGCAAAAGAACAGCCCCCATGGTAACCATCCAGTCAAGCGACGATGGGAGCAAAACAGATTCGCCAATGCTTACGAAAGTAAGCATAATAAAGATTGAGGTCAGGGGAATGAAAACAAGAAGAAAAACAGACTGATCATGCTGCCCCGCATCCTTCTTTGGGTTTTTCATTAGGTGCATCAGTATATAAGTAACTGCAAAAAATATGAGTTTACTAAAGACCGAAAAAAATAAAAGATGATAAAATTCCCTGCCGTTATCAAGAAAGCGAGGGGCAAAGTGCTTGGTAATTCCATAAACGACTAATTCACTCATTGTCATAACAGCCGCCAGTATGGAAGAATGGAATAATGCTGTATACCAATTTAGATAACATTGTGTCAGCAGGAAAATGAAATTCAGCAAAAAATATAAAATGATATTGATCCATATAGATTCGGACAGTGACACGCAAAACAGGACAAAATATAAACCGCATAGCACGGCAAGCTTTCTCTGTGGGGTGTGTCTGGCAGGAAATAAATTGGAGGAGTATTGCCAGAGTATAATTGCTTCTACAAGAAAACTGAAAAAATAACAGATTGTATTTATCATTTGCTTTACCTCGTACTTTCCAAATAAAGGAGATAGGCTTCCTTAAATGCGCTGTATTTTCTTTTTGTCAGATAAGCAGACTGATTATCTGACATATGGACAAGATTACGGTCAAAATCCGTGACATGTTCAAGATTGATAATGAAACTGCGGTGTGTCTGGAAGAAACGGTTTTTAGGGAGAAGTTCCAGCCAGTACTGCATATTGTGAATGGATTCAAAATCACACAGAGTGGTATGTACCGTTACTTTTCTGCCCTGCGCTTCCACTGCTATGACGGAAGATGCAGGCAGTGTATGCACACCTTGTTTTGTTTCAACCGGGATTTTTACTGTCATAGTGTTATACAGGTCAACCGCATCTTTCATATTACGGAAAAACCGTTGTTTAGCCAAAGGCTTTGAAAGATATCGGAATACATGGAACCGCATTGCATCATCAAGATATTCAGAATAAGAGGTCACAATAAAAATAATAATCTTATCATTCTTCTTTTTTAATTCCTTTCCCACATAGATACCATTCATTCCGGGCATTTCTATATCAAGAAATAGAATGTCTTTTTCACCTTTATCTGCCAGCAGGGATTCCCCGTCAGAAAAGCAGACCATTTCGGGGCATTTTACGCTTATGTTTTCAAAAAAGTTTCTGATATATTTTTGAAGCTGTTCAATTATCAGCGCATCATCGTCACAGATTAGTATTCGCATTTTTATACCTTTTTTCATGTAATTTACTACATATTTACCCTCTGTATTATACAATAAAGATCAGGAAAATACAAAGAAACTGTATGAAAAAAATTTTTTGGTGGATTTTGGACTGAAACAAAGGGAACGGTATCAGTTTTGAACACTTAACAGTCCAATTGATAATGTGAACAGAGAGTTAGGTTGGGAAGAGTGTCTTCGCTATAAGAAGATAACAACTGTGCTTGTAACAATATTTATATTTACAGAGGCTTTTTGTAAAATGACCAAAAAAGGGCAAAAAATGTCGTTTCATGCAAGAAAGGTTGAAATTATGGCAAATACAGGGATAATGGAAATTGTCATTGAAAGGCACCCAGAAGCTGAACCCTTGATTTTTACAGGGGATGAGGCGATTTGGGGTATTGATCTTGACACTACCAATTTGATGGAAAAAGGAGATATTATGAAAAAGAGCGTTTCAAAAAAGATGTTTGCGTTGTCTGTGCTTATGTCTGCCGGTATTCTGTTGACTGGCTGTTCCGGTACGGAAGCAGAACCCCCGGAGAGCACACCGATGGGAAGCAGCAAAGAGGCGATGCAGGGGAGTGTAGGAGGGGCGGAATCTGGAACAAACCATATCAGCGAGAAGTTGTCTGATATGTTGGTAATTGATGCGGAGGTAGTTTTGCCGAAAGAGCAGGTATATAGCGTGTATGCGTTGACAAAGCAGGCGTTTCCGAGAGAAGATTTAGATGCTTTTTTCGGAGCGTCGGAAGCAGTCGTAACGGTTCACCCGGAATGGGTGGGGGCATATTCTGCAAAAACGGCAGAGGGCGGATACTTTAGTACGGATCCCTATGGAAATTTTACATATGCTAAGGACGAGGAAAGGGACGACTACATCGTATATTTGGTGGAATCCGCATATTATAATGCTGGCAGTTGCTCTTTCCAGAAGGAAGAAATATCGGATTTGTCCTTCCTAAACGCAGAGAATGCCATTCAGATGGGAAAGGAAAGGATTAAGGAACTGACCGGACAGGATTCGGAGGTTCTTGCTGCTTATGCTCTGAACCGGGAAATACTAACAGAGTTGGAGGAGGAGTATAGGCAGACTCAGAAATACCAAGAAGATGCACAGAGAGGGAAAGAAACTGCGGTCGATGACTGGTCGGACGCAGATGAGATATACTATATGGAGTATGAACTTACGAAGGATGGTCTGCCAATTTATAGCGGCATCAATGAGCCGGGTATATCCATGGCAGTGGAAACCTTTTGGACGGCTGAAACCCGAATCACTATGCTGCTTGATAAGGATGGGATTCGCCATATAGTCAGTAGGGGTGGAATTTTTGACGCCAGCCCGGAAGCAGAGGCGCAGACGATTATCTCAGCGGAGGCAGCACTGGAAGCGGTAAAGGAAATTTATATGAATACCATATTGAACTCGCAGGTTACAATCTCCCGGATATGGCTGGAATATGTCGTTGTACCGGACTGGGAAGAGAAGGAACAGTATAAGCTGGTGCCTTATTGGTGTGTGCAGATAGATTCACCTTCGGGAAACAGCAGTGCGGAGCGGATCAATGCGATAACGGGAGGTAATCTATCCTATGGAGAATAAAAGGGCATTGCCCTGTCTGTTTGGTGCTGAATTTAGGAGGAGTCTGACGGTGAGATTTCTCCTTGTACCGGTCGGCGTGGTGTTGTGCATCTGTCTGGATACCTGGAACCAGATACCATTTATGTGGACATCTCCTGAGACTATGGATGTATACTATTATTGGTGTAATTCTTTTATATTTGGAGGTTTTTATGGTATCTATGTGGTTCCGATGCTGGCGGCGCTTCCCTATGCAGTAAGTTTTTGCGAGGAATACAATACGAATATGCTGAGGGTGCTGCTTATGAAAGCAGGAAAGAAGAAATACTGCATGTCCAAGGTGCTTACGACATTCCTTTCGGGAGCTCTTTCGGTATCGGCAGGTGGGATTACTTTTATTCTCCTGGCAAATTTTTTTGTTCAGTTGTTCAATCGGGCTAGATTGCCGGAGACAGAGGCCTTTCCTTATTATGAATTTTTGCTGCAAGGTAATGTTGCCTGCTATTTTACAGCGGTTATCTTCCTTTTGTTTTTGATCGGAGGGTTATGGGCAACGGTAGCTTTGCTGGTATCGTCATATTTCCCCAATATCTATGTGACGGCGGCGTCTCCTTTGATTCTATCCTTTTTGACAGGTCGGGCTTATATGGTTTTGAAGATTCCTGTCAGACTTCGGTTGGATTTATGGCTGCAGGGTAGAAGTTCTGTCGGTACAGATCAGCTCACCATTTTGTGTTCTGCGTTGGTGGTGCTGGGGCTGACTGTGGGATTTGGTATTCTGTTTTACCAGAAGCTGAAAAGGAGGGTGCAGAATGAGTAAGGGACTTCGGGTTTTTGGTTTTCAGCTAAAGCAGGAATTGGTGCAAGTCAGGGTGCTGATCCTGTTCATGATTCTTGCTGTGTTTATCTATTCCTATCTGGAACCGGTGGCTAATCTGGCACAGGCGGTTGGTGAGAAAGTGAGTCCGTGGGCTTTTCCACATTTGATGAATGATTACATCTGTCAGATGGTTTTTATGGTGAGTGCAGTATTCCTGTTTAGCACAGCACCCTTTGAGGGGAAGGCTCATTACTATATTGTTCAGCGTTCCGGGAGCCTTTCCTGGCAGTTGGGTAATGTACTGTATATTCTGGCATCTTCGTTTTTGTTTGTGGGGTTTATATGGGTATTTAGTGTTATTAGCCTGCTTTCACGAACCAAGTTTAGTGGCGATTGGGGAATCATCTGGGGGACATTGGCAAGGACAAACGCAGGGAATCAGTATGATGTCCCGTTTACGGTGTTTGCTTATATTGTCGGTGTATTTTCGCCGATGGAGGCGACTGCAATCAGCTTCCTGCTTGAGTGGGCGTGTGTCTCATGGATGGGGTTGGTGGTCTATTTGTTCAACTATATCACAAAAAAGATGACAGGGATATTGGTGGCATCACTCTTTGTATTTTTGGATGTGATGATCTACAATTCATGGACACCCAAAGCATATCTTTTCTCACCGGTGACGTTGGCACAACTGAAGGTGATGTCAGGGAACAACTTATCCCATGGCGTATCTTTGAAATATGCGGTGGTGTTCTTTGCGGTGACAATCACGTTTTTTATTGTAATATGTTTGGGACAGGGAACAAAAAAAGTAAAGAAATGGGAACTGAAAAAATGAATGATAGAAGGATTCTTTTTAAAAATGTCTCTAAGACAATAGACGATCAGATGATATTGAAGGATATCAATCTGGAGATACCTAAGCAGGGGATTTATGGAATTGTGGGCAGGAACGGTTCAGGAAAGACGGTGCTGATCAAGTGTCTGTGCGGGTTTATGCCTGTCACGGAGGGCGAGATATGGGTAGGAGAAAAACAGGTCGGGCGCGATGTGGAATTTATTGAGGATACCGGCTTCATCATCGAAACACCGGGATTTTTGCCCAGAGAATCCGGATTTCGCAATTTGAGATATCTTGCCTCCATCCGGAATGTGGTCGGAAAGGAGCGCATCAGGGAGTGTATCACCATGGTTGGTCTTAATCCTGATGATAAGAAATGGGTAGGGAAATACTCATTGGGGATGCGCCAGCGGCTGGGGATCGCACAGGCTATCATGGAGAATCCCAGTCTGATTATCCTTGACGAACCCATGAATGGGCTGGACAATCATGGTGTGGAGGAGATACGAAAGCTCCTGCTTGGACTGAAGGAGGAGGGAAAGCTGATTCTTATCATCAGTCATAACCGGGAGGACATCAACCTGCTCTGTGACAGAGTGTATGAGATGGATATGGGAGTGCTGACACAAGTAAGGTAAAAATAGCAGAATACAGCGATTATTTTTTATATGTGGGAAGGTGTGCCGTAGTGAAGTGAAAACTGTGTTGCGATACACTTTCTTTTTTTAAATATATCACTAAAGTAGTTCTTGGTGGTGCACGAGTAGAGTAGATAAATGCAACTGCTGGTGGGAAGTGTCCTTTTGTTATGGTCAAAAAAGTTATGGAAAAGGATTACATATCAATAAAGGAGGCATCAGAAAAATGCGGAGAAACCAAAGGATGCAAGAAGAAAGTGATTGGGGCTGTGTTGACTGAAAGGAAATGACCATGTATAGGATTGGGATTTGTGATGACGATAAGGTTTTATGTTCTGTTTTGGAAGAACAGATCTATGAACTTTCAAAAGAGATAGAGATAAAAGTTGATGTTGAGGTATGGTATTCCGGGGAAAGCATACAAAATGATTTGAAAAAGGGAACAGAATTAGACCTGCTTTTTCTTGACATAGAATTAGTCCGGAAGAATGGCATTGCAGTAGGAAATTTTATTCGCAACGAAATGGAGAATATGCAGACGCATATTGTATATATCTCTTCAAAGGAAAGTTATGCCATGCAGTTATTTAAGGTTCAGCCATTAGACTTTTTGATTAAACCCATCTCTGCCGAAAATATTAGGGAAGTGCTAATAAGAAGCGTAAAGCAAAATAGCAGTGCGGATCTCTATTTTGAATACCAAAAAGGAAATTCTGTTTTCAGAGTTCCGATAAGAAACATTGCTTATTTTATGAGCATGGATAAGAAAATAATAATTGTAAAAAAAGATGGAAAGGAAGAATTTTATGGAAAGCTAAAAAACATAGCAGAGACTCTTCCCGCTGATTTTTTGATGATTCATCAATCATATATTATCAACCAGGCATATGTTAGTGAATATTCTTATGAAATGGTAAAAATGGTAGATGGAGAAAATTTAAATATCAGTAAGCCGTATAGAAAAGAAACCAGAAGTAAAATAATACAGCATCAGAAAGCGAAAATGAACGATGGTATCGTATAGCCCAATAATTGTGTTGATCGTAAATATTCTTAGAGTTTTACTATTAAAAAAGGTCATGGATGTACTTTTGCCAGTAGATGATATAGAGGAAAAATCATTAAAAATTGGTTTGGGGATATATTGCCTGCTAACTACAACAGTGTATAGCATATTTCGGGTATCTGTTGTGTATGAGATTTGTAATTGTTTAGGGATAATAGGACTTACTTGTTTTTATCAGGAACTGTGGAAAAAAAGATTATGGGTATCATTGGTATTATTTAGTTTGGATATGGCAAATTCCCTGATAGTCCTTTTTGTTTTTGGGGATATGGCAAAATTTCAGCAGCCGGCAATGCAAGCTCTGTTGATGTTGATTTGTACAACGATTATAAGCCATATTTCTTATCCTCCCGAAGCAAAAGAGATAGCTTTTGATAGAAAGCAGACAATATTGCTGTTGGTGATCCCTGCAATGAGTGTTATTGTCTTAAGTGTGCTAATGCTGGGAGCCTCCTCAAAAATGTTTGCAATATTGATTAGCGGCTGTATGCTGATTATCAATATCAGCGTGTTTTATCTATATAATATCCTGATAGAAAATTATATACATTTAAGGGACAGTGATATATATAAACAACAAACATATGCGTATAAAAACCAATTAGAAGTCATTATGGAATCTCAAAATCAGGTTCGCGCTTTAAGGCATGATATGAAAAACCACATTTTAGCATTGCAGGCCTTAGTACAAAGGAAAGAAGTAGAGGAAACGAATAAATATTTAGATTCTATGAAGAATTTTATGACCAATCCGGAGGAGTATGTAAAGACAGGGAATGATACTGTTGACAGTTTGCTGAACTATAAGATCCAAAAGGCGAATGAGGTTTTAAATGTGGTAGAAACAAAAATCAGCATACCGGAACAGCTGCGCCTGCGTTCGTTTGACTTAAATGTTCTTTTGGGAAATCTATTGGATAATGCAATAGATGCTTCTATGCAGACAGAAGATAAAAAACTGAAAATAACAATAAAACTTGATAAGGGAATTATATTTTTAAATATCTGTAATAGCTGTCAGAGAATTGCAGACGGGAGAAGTGATTTTTGGGAGACAACAAAAGAAGATAGAGTAAATCATGGGATAGGACTTAAAAACGTCCGCAAAATTGTGGAAAAGCATCATGGAGATATAGCGTTTTTATATGAAAATGATTCTATGAAAACGGATGTTATGATGTATGTAAAAGAGATGTAGCAGAGGGCTGTTGCGAATTCATGCTGAAAGATGCGATATGATTTTGTAACGGCTCTTTTGGGTTGATTTCGGCAATAATTTGGTCGAATTTCGCAAAACAGAAGAAAACAAAAAAATTGTATTTATAATATGCTCATAATAAATCGTACAGGAGGCAGTTATGAGAAATAAAGTTTTGGGATTAGTAGTTGTGACGATGTTGATGGTAGTTAGCGTTTGCGGCTGCCAGAAGGCTCCGGAAAGTTCGGCCAATGGGGACATTCTTCACGCAAAAGATTCTGTAGAGGATGAAGTGGCTGCAATCGTGAATGAGCCGAAGAGCGCAGCGGAAAATGATATGCAGGCAATTAACAGTGTCATTGGTACGGGAGATAATGTAATCAGAATTCAGGCACAGATGCCGGATGTTCCGCAGGATGTTTATAACATGGTGCTTGGCGAAAATGATACGCTTACAAAAGACGTTTTGAAAGAGTTTTTAAGAAGTGAAACAGGGAATATTAAGGACTTATCAGAGGAAGCACAAAGGGAAATGGAACAATCTAAGGCAGATAACGAGCAAGGAGAAGAACGGGCAGTATTTTCGGTCTTTGGCAATGCACCTATTTATAAATTATCGGATGAACAAAAGACAGCAAGTTTTTCATATGGAACAGGTGCATATTATCAGGATGAACTCTTATATGAAAAGTGTGCATCTATTTATAAATCTGCAGACGAAACTGTGTTAGAGGAAGCAGACAGTGAAACTGTTTATATGGAAGCAGAAAAAATATTATCAGCAAAGCTTTCCCAGACTGGTATGGCAGAAATTGATATTTATAAAATTACGCAGTATCAATACGAAAGCGTTACATTTTATGAAATTGAGTTTACTCCGTCTTACCAGGGCATGGGAGTTATACATGAATTTGGTTCTATTACGTCAGGAGAAATTTTTCCGTCAGGAAAAGCATGGATCTGTGAAGAAAGCATCGTAACCTTAAGTTTGAATGCTTGTCTCGGCAAAGCGGAAACGCAGGAAAAATGCGGGACAGTATTGTCCTGGAGTCAGATTGAAAAGATTTTGGAAACGCATCTGAACAGTGGAAAAATAAGCGGAAGCAATAAAGCGGTTCTGACAGAAGTTGAATTTTTATATTATCCGATTTTTAAAGAAGATGAAAATAAGTTAGAATTGGTTCCCGTATGGCATATTTATACGCCAATGTCTGCTTGGATGGAGAATGAAGAATTAGCTGAAGCATTCGTGGCAAATGGATCTAGTTGGAGTATTTGTGTGAATGCAGTATCGGGAGAAATAGTTAGGAGCGAGTAATATGCAAGGGTTCTTTTTACATGATTTGAAAAGAAGTTTTTTAAACAGAGGGTTTTTTGCGGGTCTTTTAATAGTTACATGGATTTTAGTTTCGGCAGCATTCCATGCGCCGCTTAACAGGAGCAGAAGCAGTTATTTTATTATGATGGAAATATTTGCAGCATCAGGATTTACACCGTTTGCGGCTATATTTCCGGGGCTTGCTTATGCCTCTGCCTTTTGTGAAGAGTATGGCAGTGGATATATAAAACTGATTTATTCCAGAATGTTACCCAGAAAATTTGCTCTTACCCGTATTGCTACAGTCGCTCTTTCTGGCGGTACCATGCTGGCTATTCCATTTATCATTGTTTTGAGTATTGCTTACTGCTTCGGTATTCCCGGAATACCAACGGGAAGTGATGAGGGACTTATGGCGGGAACGGCATTGATTTTTTATATAGAAAACTATGGAGAGTGGTATATCTTTCTTTGGAAGGTGATATTGGGTTTTCTATTTGGATGTATATGGGCATTGGCAGGCCTTGCATTTGCAGTATGGCTTCCCAATAAATATGTGGCGTTAATTGCTCCATTTGTATTGTATGAGGCTATGTGGCTGGCGTTAGGGAAAATTTCGGTACTGAATCCGATTTATCTTATGCGAGGGGATGATTTGAACAATTATCCATTGTCTGGGTTTATGGAATGTATTTACATTTTGCTGGTATCATTTGTAGTCATGTGGGGATTGAAAAGGAGGTATCGGAATGGCTAGGATAAAGCAGGTCTTTTACATGACGAAAACTACTTTTCTGGAAGAGCAGCATAATAAGCGGGTAATTATGGGTTTTATTTTGGGAATAGCATTGTTTGGATACTGGTTGAATTTGTTTTTGCAGTATGCATTGGATATTGGGGAACCGGTTAATGTATTGGAAGCATTCGTCGTAGTGGAACATCATCATAAAAGTATTTTGTTTCTTGTCGTTGGTTGGTTATTGATTATATCAGATGCTCCTTTTATTAAAAAGAATACATATCTGTTATTATGCAGGAGCAGTCGGAAACAATGGGATGCAGCCATGCTGCAATATATTATGATTCAGGCATTTCTATATGTTGCCGGCATAGTTGCTGTATCGGTAGCTGTCAGTACATTGCTTGGATTTTGGGGAAATATGTGGAGCAGTCCGATTTATAATTTGGCGATGGATACTAATAATCATTTAGGAGTAAAATATAATATTTCATTTCCGTGGGTGAATATCATGCAAACAATGACTGTACCGCAGGCATTTATGATTACTTTTGTCTTTCTATTCCTGTATTTGGTATTGATCGGATTTTTGCTTTATGTTTGCAATCTTTTGTTAAAAGAAATTTATGGAACATTGATCGTATTCGGTATACAAATTGCAGGATACTTATTACAACAAGAGGGAGCTGCATATTTATCTCTCATGGCAAAAGCAATTCCCGGATATGCCATAGATGGAAATGGTGGACAATGGAAAGTTGTAGTTTTGTTTTGCGCTATCATATTGATTTTGGCGTTGATTTCTTCGTGGTTAATTGGACGGGTAGATTTTAAGGATGCAATGGAGGAGGAATAGGCGGGAATGTCTTTGTTTTTTCAGTTATTTGCAGGTGTTGCCATGGATGAAATGGATACTCTGCCGTTAATTCCTTTGGGATGCTGGCTGTTTCCGATAGGAATTTATCTATTGGTACTTGGTTTCCAACTTGGCATGGATAAGCAGAATAGACGTTTTGTTATTGTCCGATGTGGGTGGATACAGAAGTGGTGGAAACATTTTTTTTTGAGAAACTTGTTAAATGGTGTATTTGCAGCGGTAAGTTTATTGACGATATTCAAGATGATTGATTTGTTTGCATTACATATGTTTACAGGAAATCTAAAGGAAATATCAGTGATTTTTGTTTTATGGACAGTTCATGCCATGACTTTATCGGCAATATTTCTTTTTATGGAAACTTTAAGGATTAAAAAAATGATACCGGCAGGTCTATTGTTATTAGAAGGCTTAACTTTTCTGAGTGGTTTCCATTTTAGAAAGAGTGCAAGATTTATGTTTGGAGTATGGGGAATGTATGTACAAAGCAATTTATATGAAGATATGTATGGATTCTCTATTATAAGTGTAATAATTGTACAAATCACAATCGTTGTTGCTTGCTATTGGATTGGCGGCTGTTTTCTGAAAGGCAAAGAAATGGAAGGAGTTTAAGAGTATGGAAAGCATTATAAAAGTTGATAAAGTAATAAAAAAATTCGGTTCGGATCTTGCTCTTAGCAATGTTTCCATAGAATTTGAAAGAGGAAAAATTTATGGGATCGTCGGAAGAAACGGTTCTGGAAAAACTGTTTTATTTAAGACAATAATAGGTTTTTTGAAACCTACCAGCGGCAGAGTCTTTGTAGGCGGTAAAGAAATCGGCAAGGATACAGATTTTGCTGATAATATAGGAATTATCATTGAAACTCCCGGTTTTCTTAGTTCTTACAGTGGATATAAAAATCTCGAGTATCTCGCTAGTATTAAAAATATTATTGGGAAAAAAGAAATAAAAGAGAGCATGGAACGGGTTGGACTTGATCCGGGCAGCAAAAAGAAAGTCGGAAAATATTCTTTGGGGATGCGTCAAAGACTTGGGATTGCACAGGCTATTATGGAAAATCCGGATATTCTGATTTTGGATGAGCCAATGAACGGTTTGGACAATCAGGGCGTGGAAGATGTTAGAGAAATCCTTCTAAATTTAAAGGATGAAGGGAAATCTATTATTTTGGCAAGCCATAACAAAGAGGATATAGAAGTGCTGTGTGATGAAGTGTACGAGATGGATCATGGAAAGTTGACAGTTTCCGGGTAATTAGTCTCATGATGTAGTTCTGATATGAGTGGAATGCAGGCTTATTACATGGTATAATGGAGAGCGGAAAATTGAATTTTCACTTGAAATGTAAGAACAGTAAGGAAAGAAAAGAAACATGCTGGATATATTAATTGTAGAAGATAACAAAGAAATAGGTATTTTGCTGTGTGATTTTTTGCGTAAGGAGAATTACACGGTTAGTGTAGCCCAAACCGGTGAAAAAGCGTTGGAATTGTATGAAAAATATGGAGCCAAAGTGATTGTGCTGGATATTATGCTTCCCGGAATGGATGGATTTGCGGTTTGCTCCAAGATTAGGGAGACTTCCAATACCCATATTTTAATAGCCAGTGCCAGGGTGGAAAAGAATGATAAATTAAAAGGCTTAAATCTTGGTGCAGATGATTACATTGAGAAACCTTATGATATAGAGATTTTAATTGCCAAAATAAAAGGCATCTTTAAAAGAAAATATGGTCAGGCAGAGATTGTAGAAGGGAATATCCGTTTGAATACTGTGCAGCAGTCGGTCTATGTAGATGGGCAGAAAAAAGAAGTTACCGAAAAGGAGTTTGAACTGTTAAAGCTGCTCATCGAGAATAAGAGTGTAACTATGAAGAAGGAATATTTGTTCAATACCGTTTGGGGAAGTGACAGCGATTCGGAGATTCAGACACTGACGGTACATATTAAGTGGCTTAGGGAAAAAATAGAAGAAGAACCCAAAAAGCCCAGGCATATTATTACAGAGTGGGGAGTAGGGTATCGGTTTGAGTAAATTTAAATTTTTTATACTTTTGATTGTCATTGTTGAGATATTGCTTATACTGTCAACGAATATATTATATTTTCGACAAAACAATGGAAGTGAAGGGAAATTATATTTAGTAGAAGCGAGGCGTGTGATTAAGGAAATAGAAGAACAAAAACCGGAGGCTTCCGAAATAGAAGCAATGAGCTTCAATCAGTATGAGACGATTGCAGGAATCAGAGAGTTTGTTGCCGGAGAAGCCTGTGATAACGATTATCTGGTGGAAGAAATAGCTGGTAAACTGTATCGGATAGAATATGCAGAGGAAAGAAGTCAACGATTACCCTTGTACATCAACATCTCGTTGTTTGGGATGATGATTGTGACAAATATTGTGCTCGTGTATGTGTATCATAAGGTTTTAAAGCCTTTTTGGGATATGAGTAATTTATCTTATGAGTTGGCGAAAGGGAATTTGTCCATGCCTGTAAAAGAAGAAAAAAGTAAGCTGTTTGGGCGTTTCCTGTGGGGAATGGACATGCTTCGCGAAAAGTTGGAGGATAACAAGGAGAAAGAGCTTGCATTTCAAAAAGAGCGGAAGACATTGATTCTTTCTTTGTCTCATGATATTAAAACGCCGCTTTCTTCCATTGAATTGTATTCGAAAGCGTTGTCGGAGGATTTGTATGACACACAGGAGAGAAAAGATGAAGCTTTGCAGGGCATTGTAAGGAATGTGAAAGAAATAAAGGGGTATGTGAATGAAATCGTAACTGCATCCAGAGAAGATTTTCTGAATTTGGAAGTGCGTATGGAAGAGTATTACCTCTCAGAGGTTATGAAAGTCATGGTAAGTTATTACAAAGATAAGTTGTCTGTCATTCACACCGAATTTCAAGTGGATGAAATATCGGAATGCCTTGTCAAAGGGGATAAGAACCGTATGGTTGAGGTTCTGCAAAATGTTATGGAAAATGCCATAAAATATGGTGACGGTAAGAGTATCTGTATTTCGTTTGGGGAGGAAGAGGACTGCAAATTAATACAGATCGAGAACTCGGGGTGCAATCTGAAAAAAGAGGAACTTCCAAATCTTTTTGATTCCTTTTATCGTGGAAGCAATAGTACCGGTATGAAAGGGAACGGTCTGGGGCTTTATATTTGCAAAACATTGATGCGTAAAATGGGTGGGGAAATCTTTGCGCAAATAAATGAAGATGTTTTTAGGGTGACGATAGTAGTTAGAAAAACATAATGGGTATGAAGACTTCAGAGTTATATTCATGACTCTGAAGTTTTGCATTTAAGGATTATTTAATAATTTCTCTTGTAGAATCAATTCAGAAACAAGAGAAAGGAGTAACAGGATGTATCTAAACATACTAAAAAAAGATTTAAAACGAAAAAGGGCAATGAATCTTATTCTTCTATTATTTATTATTCTTGCCACAATGTTTGTAGCGTCAAGTGTAAACAACGTTATAAATGTTACCACAGCACTGGACCGTTATTTTGAAATGGCGAATGTGCCTGATTATTTTGTGGTTGCTATGAATAAAAATCTTGCCGTTGACATTGACGAAACGGTAAGATCGGCATGTGCGGTAGATCATTATGAAACGGAAGATATATTGTATTTATCGACTGAAAATTTTATCTATGAGGACGGGGATATCGTTCTCGAGCAAGGTACACATCTGGTTCAGAGCGATATTTATATGAATTATTTTCTTCCTGATGGCAATATCCTTGAAACGGTAGGGCAGGGCGAATTATATATGGCGGAAAGTAAGGCGGACGCTTTTGGTATTGATGTGGGCGATAAGCTTACCATAGAGGTAAATGGTGTGAGCCGTGAATTTGTTCTTGCAGATAAAATAAAGGACGCACTTTTCGGCTCAGGTCAGTCCACGATCACCCGTTATATCATAAGCGAGGAAGATTTCGCGTGTTTCCTTTCTGCAGAAAATGCGGAGGAATATTACGGTGGTACGCTTGTCTACCTATATTCTTCCAATATGGAAACGGCTCTGCCGCAAATAAAACCGCTTGTAGATAACAGCCTCCTCACAATGGATAAAGCCTTGGTGAAATTCTTCTATATTTTTGATATGATAGTGGTAGGTATTCTGCTTGTGGTAAGCATTCTGCTTATTATAATAGCATTTGTGGTTTTGCGTTTTACCATTTCTTTTACACTTTCCGAGGAATTCCGTGAAATTGGTGTAATGAAGGCTATTGGTATCGGCAATTTTAAAATCCGGGGTTTATACCTTGTGAAATATATGGGACTTTCTGTGATCGGTGCGGCCATCGGTCTTGCATTTAGCTTCCTTTTCGGTAAAATGCTTATGAGCATTTCCTCGCAGGCAATTATTGTCGGAAATCAGAGCCCGATTTTGGTAAACATTCTTTGTGCCGTTCTTGTTATCGCAGTCATTTTATTGTTCTGTTATGGCTGTACAGGCAAGGTTAAGAAATTGACGCCCATTGACGCAATCAGAAACGGTCAAACAGGTGAACGCTTTCGTAAAAAGAGTCTTATGAGTTTAAGTAAATCCAAGTTTCCGATGGCGCCTTTCCTTGCACTGAATGATATTGTAAGCAGTCCCAGACGATATAGTATTATCACACTCACATTCTTCCTCTGTCTTGCCCTTTTGCTGGTGCTTTCGGCAACTGTTTCTACTATGAACAGCAACAGTCTTGCGACAGCATTTGGATGGGCAGGTTGCGATATCTGTTTGGATAATAAAATAATTATGGAATGTATGCAGGAAGACGGACGCGAAAGGCTTGAAAAGCACCTTGAGGAAATGGAACAAACTCTTGCAGAAAGTGGCATTCCTGCAAAATGCTATCAGGAAATGATGTTTATGATGCCTGTATCTTTCGGAGAAAACGAGAGCAATATTGCTATTTATCAGGGCACAGGATCAACAATGGATATGTACGAATACACAGCAGGAATATCGCCGCAGAATACCGATGAAATTGCAATAACACGAATTGCTGCGGAAAATCTGGACGCAAATATCGGTGATACCGTTACGGTGAAAAACATTGACGGAGATAAGGAATATATTATTTCGGCGTTTTTTCAGTCTATGAATATGCAGGGCAGCGGGATCAGACTTCACAGTGATGCGTATATAAATTACGTTCAGGCAGCAGGCAGCCCCTATACGCAGATTGCTTTTACGGATCATCCTGACAGCAAGGAAATAGAACGAAGAATGGAGGAGATTCGGAGGATTTTTCCCGAATATGAAAATATAAGAACCTGTGCCGAAGCAGTAGCAGATATGCTCGGTATTACGGAAACTCTTGACGCAGTAAAATCCTTTGTAGTTGTTCTGTCAATCCTATTAGCCGCACTCATAACCGTACTTATGGAGCGTTCTTTTATCGCAAAGGAGCAAGGTGAAATCGCACTTATGAAAGCCGTAGGCATACGAAACGGAAAAATCTATGCATATCACACTTTAAGGTTTTTATTCGTGGGAATCATTGTAGTGATGATCGGTGAAATTTTCGCAATGCCTCTTACGCACCTCTGCATGGACCCGATCTTTGAAATGATGGGTATGGAGCTTGCACCCTCCTACGTTATCGATCCTGTTGAAATGTATCTGGTATTCCCTGTTGTGATTCTTGTTACAACAGCCGTAAGTGCATTCCTGACCTCAATTTACACAAGAAAAATCAAGCCCTCCGACACTGCTAACATTGAATAACATTGAGTAAAAATGGAATAAGAAAGGAAACTATTATGAATATCTTAGAAGTAAAAGACCTCTGCAAAACATATATCGTAAACAAACGCCAGAACAATGTTTTGAAAAATGTAAACTTTACTGTTTCTGAAGGCGAAATGGTAGCCATTATGGGTCCGTCTGGCTCGGGTAAATCAACTCTCCTGTATGCCGTTTCGGGCATGGATTCCATTAGCGCAGGCGAAGCAAAATTCTGTGGAAAGAACATTGCAAAAATGGGTGAAAAGGAGCTTGCAGACTTGCGTCTTGATGAAATGGGCTTTATCTTTCAGCAGATGTATATGCTTAAAAATCTGACCGTGCTCGACAATATTATTCTTCCTGCAGTACAATCTGATAAGAATACCGAAACACGTAAGGAAACGGCCCGACGTGGACAAGACCTGATGCGTAAGCTGGGTATTATTGACATTGCCGATAACGATATCAATGAAGTTTCGGGAGGGCAGCTTCAGAGAGCCTGTATCTGCAGGAGTATGATTAATATGCCCAGGGTTTTATTTGCGGATGAACCGACGGGAGCTTTGAACAGAACTGCGTCAAATGAGGTAATGGAGGAATTGGTAAAGTTAAACGAAGAAGGGACAACGATTATGATGGTAACCCATGATGCAAAGGTAGCCGCAAGGTGTTCCAGAGTGTTGTATATTGTAGATGGTAACATTAAGGGCGAGTATATAAGTCCTAAAGACTTAGAGATAGAAGAGAAGGATCGGGAGAGGCTACTAAATAGCTGGCTATTGGAACTGGGATGGTAAGTATATTTTTCCTTCCTTGCAGTCAATCCAACAATTAAGAGATCGGAAATCAGAAGAAGCAGTATGAAAGGCGAATCTGTGCACGAAATGCAGATTCGCCTTTGTTCTTTTACAGCAGCAGTATTTTGGCAGAACCGGTCTGCCATGCACAGGACAGCATTCCGATTATAGGCCAAGAAGCCTTCCGGCCTCCCTGCGGTATAGTTCCGGCAGATAGAATCTGGAATGAAGGTAAAGGGGAATGAAAGCTGGGGGAAGCAATTCCGCCAATATTTCTTCCATTGCTGGTTTTATGCGATCCAGCGCGTCATAGTTTTGGTGATAGTTTTCTTTTAAAAATGTAATGATTTCCTCATTTTCCGGGCACATATCCGCCCGAAAGAGCATATCCTGCACAGGCAGCCCGGTTACAAGAACTTCATCATATTGCTGCATGATATCCAGGAGCCGGGCGGTTATATCATTTTTGCGGCACAGGGGCAGATACAAATGGGGAATCAGATAATAGTCCTCCAATGTGAAATGCTCCGTGAGGAAATCCGCATCCCCAATGCCGTGGTAAAGAGCGAAAAAACGCCGGGGATAGCTATTCTGCGCGGCGTTGGGATTCCAGGCCTGTTCACAGCCGTAAAAGGTC
Source organism: Lachnospiraceae bacterium (assembly GCA_011959105.1). GTDB lineage: Bacteria > Bacillota > Clostridia > Lachnospirales > Lachnospiraceae > Acetatifactor. Next base: position 23,194 of record BLLU01000264.1, read on the forward strand.
AGATAGCGGGTGGTTTCCAGAAGGCCGTAAGGATTTCCCAGGGCAAAGGAAGCGGACCAGTTGGTGAAAATCAACCCGCCCAGCCGGTACTCTTTATTTACCTCTTTCCAGTTTGCCAGATTGAAAAGGCGTCTTGGCGCCACGGGATGATTTTGAGCGGCGCTGTCGTCCCAACAGCGCACAGACGGGGCCCCCAGCACCGCCAGGCCGGCGCGGCGGAATTTCTCCACAAGAGAAACCGCCCGCTTTTTCAGATTTCTTCCGCTGTAAAGCCATACGGCGACAATAATTCTTTTGTCTAATAAAGCAAGTTCCTCTTCCGTGGCCTCCTTTAACATATCATGCCAGATAATGGGTTGTTTCCCCAACGCAACGGCATATGCGGCAACCTGATTCATGAAGCTGATAAACAAAGCGCTTCCGCTTTTGCCGGAGGATCTGCACCGGGCGCAGGTACCGATATTCCGCACCTCATCTCCTCCAAGATGCAGATACCGGCTGTGAGGGTGCAGGTCTGAGATCTCCTTTAACAGTCGGCGGATCAGAGAAAGGGACTGCTCCTTCAGGGGACATAGTTCCGCCACATGGTTTGGCTGCTCCCGCAGACCGATAAATTCCGGATGCTTTAAAACATATTCCAGATGGCCATAGGTCTGCTGCAGAGGAATCACATCAATAAAATTTTCATGGGCGGCTTCCAACAGCTCTTGCAGCTCTGCGCCTGTGAGTCCGTGGGGATGGCGCAGCATTTTTAAATCCGTGAAGGGCAGTTTGTCCTCATATTCTATTAAAAGCCCATTTATTTTAAAGGAGGCCATGACCCGGATATACTCGATCAGATGCTGACAGGTAGGATGTATGGTTCTCAGATCATAATGGTCGATTCGCAGGGGGGTAAAAGCCCAGTCCCGGATCTGAAGCAGGGGAATTTCCCTGCCGTAAGATTCCAGAAGCTGCTTCATGGTTTGAATGCCGTAGAAAAGCCCGGCAGCAGTAGGGCTGTGCACCAGACAATATTGTTCGGTGACAGAAATCTCGTAATAATCATATTGCTCCCCGGAGGGGACTTCATGAAACCAATCGGAGGAAAGGGATTCCGGACGGCAAAAGGGGCCGCATCCGCAGAACAGGGCATAGGTTCCTTCCGAAGCGGCTTGGGAGGTGAGCCCGGCAAACAAAGCAGCCCCTCCTTTGACCAGACGGCTGTCATGCCCCGGCATACACAGAGTTGCCTCCTGCGGCAGAGTATAATGTTTATCCGGCTGAACTGTCAATTCTTGAGGTTCGGGAATCAGATTCATATATTCATCTCCTTTAAAACTTTTGCTTTTATTGTATCTGATTCTCTTTACTTCGTCTTATTCTATTTCACTTTTTCCTTGACCTATTCTCGTGGATTGCCATGAAAGGATTTGCGGTACTGCAGCGGGGTAAGACCTGTAAAGGCTTTAAAGGTGCGGTTGAAATGATTTACATTCTTAAACCCGGCGTCAAGGCAGATTTCCAACACAAAATTGTCTGTATTTTTTAAAAGTTCCATGGCCTTATGAAGACGTATCAGCGTCAAATGTTCAATGAAGGTTTTTCCGGTCATGGTTTTAAAGAGATAGCTGAAATAAGAAGGGGAAAGCAGCGCCACACGGGCCACCTGCTCTATGGTAAGGGCTTCCGTATAATGCTCGGCAATATATTTCAGAGATTCATCCAGCGCATCTTGATGTCTGGCGAAAACCTGCTGTTCCACTTCCTCAATGGATTGGTTGAACTTGCGGCCTAACAGCACCAGAAGAAGTAAAAGAAGCGCCTTGATGGACAGAATGAAGCTGTCCTCCCTCTGGTTGTATTCGGCTTCGATCTCCGAGAGAAGCGTTTCCGCGTTCACCTGGGATTTACCCGTGAGGTTCAGGCGGGGCCTTACTTCCCCTTCACTGACCAGGAAGGGTTCTATATATGCAAAATTGAAAAGAGATTTGTAATCCTCCATACTCATATTGTTGTCATGGGAATCCCCAAATAGAAATTCCGGTTCAAACTCCAGTTCAATAATTTCAAAAGCATTTTCCCCGTCCTTTATGAGTCTATGAGGAATATATGGGGGAATAATAAAAACATCCCCTTTTACAATGGGAAAAGTACTGGAGTTAATCTGATGGAATAGCTGTCCTTTCTTTACATAATTAATCTGGATCATTTCATGACGGTGCAGTTCGGTGGGATTATCCCTGTCACTGTAATGGCGTATGTACACAGGAAGCTGGCTTTTATTATCCTCCATGGTATACAGACGAATGTTCTTGTATTCTTCTCTGTCTGAGATAAACATATTCTGCCCTCCTTTTACAAAGCGGTGCTGTAATGGGATAGGACTTATACAATAACACAGATAAAAGGGAAAAACAAGAGGATAGTTTTGTAAAAGATAGCTAACGAAATCGTAAATAATATCAATTTTTTGAGAAAATATGTGGAGAAATGGAAAGATAAAAGATATTATAATAAATTCATAAAGGGAGAACTGCCGATGAAAAAACAAGAGGAAACGGAGTCCATAACTCTGATAAAAAATATTCCATATTGTGAAAGTATCCGGGGGGAGAACCCCGCATTGGATGCATGGCTTCCGGTAAAGCCGGGGAAAATATTGCCGGCCTGTCTGCTGCTGCACGGAGGAGGATGGACCACGGGGGACAAAGGGGACGAGCGGGAAAGGAACATGGCAAAAAAGCTGTGCAAAATGGGGTATGCGGCCTTTTCGGCCAATTACCATATGGCATTGTATGAGGAGGGGCCTTATCGGGGCAGAAGGCTGCAAAGTGCCTGGCCAAAATGCATTGAAGACTGTATGGAAGCCGTGTCTTTTATCAGAAGGAACGCAAATCAATTCTCCATAGATCCGGAAAAAATTGCCGTAATCGGAAGCTCCGCCGGAGGACATCTGGCACTCTGGCTTGCCACGGAAAAATCCTGCGGGATTTCCTGTGCCATTGCGCTTTACCCGGTGCCGGATATTCTGAAATGGGGAGGAGAGCTGTTGATGCCGGCACCTTTTGAAGAATCCCGGGAGGAATGGAGGAAAGCATCTCCGGCGCAGCGGCTGGAGCGCCGCCCCAGTCCGATTCTGTTGATCCACGGCGACCGGGATGAGACGGTGGATTTCAGGCTTTCTGTTGATTTTTATAATAAACTGCTGGAAAAGGAGTATGAGGCGGAAATGATCATTGTGGAGGGGGGACGGCATTCTTTCGATTTTTCGGCGCTGTCGGAGAAACAATTTCAAAGCACGGCCCGTTTTTTGGAGACACATTTTGGGAAGGAGTAAAGGAGCATGAAGAAAAAAGCTAAAATGAGTTTTGAGAGCAGGTTTCGACAGACCTGGAAGGACATAAAACGGGACAGGCTGCTGCTTCTGATGTTTTTACCGGGTTTGATTTATTTTTTTGTATTCCGCTATCTGCCAATGGGCGGGCTGATAATGGCCTTTCAGGATTTTGATATTTTCAGCGGCTTTTTGGATAGTCCTTTTGTGGGGCTGAAGCATTTCAGGACTTTGTTCAGCACCCCCCAATTTGCCCGGATTTTTATGAATACAATTCTGATCAGCCTGTATTCCATCCTCTTCAGTTTTCCGTTTCCCATTCTGTTTGCGCTGCTGCTGAATGAGATGAAATGGACAAAAATGAAGAAACTGACGCAGACCATCAGTTATCTGCCTCATTTCATATCCGTGGTGGTAGTGGCGGGAATGGTGGTGGATCTGCTGTCTCCGGGACATGGTGCGATTGCCCGGCTGATCAGTGTCATAACAGGGAAGGAAGCGCCTTACCTGTTGGCGAATCCTGCCTATTTCAGGACGGTATATATTGTAACGACTATCTGGCAGACAATGGGATGGAATGCCATCATCTTTATAGCGGCCTTGACGGGGGTGGACTATGAGCAGTACGAGGCGGCAACGATGGACGGGGCTTCAAGGCTTCAAAAGATGTGGTATATTACGCTGCCGGCGATCAAGCCCACCATTGTAATCATGCTGATTTTAAGCCTTGGCAAAATCATGGAAACGGGATTTGACTTGATCTTCCTTCTGCAAAACAGCCTGAATTTAAGCTCTTCGGAAGTGATTTCTACCTTTGTCTACAAGCGGGGTATTCTGGGAGAACATACGCTGCCGAATTACAGCTTTGCCACAGCGGCCAATCTGTTCCAATCCGTTATCAGTATGGTGCTGGTAGTGACATCCAATAAGCTGAGCAAAAAGCTGAGCGAAGTCAGTCTATGGTAAGGAGGAGTGGGGATGAGAAAGAAGAAAAAAACGGACGCCCTGGATCTTTTGATCCTGCTGATTATGCTGCTGGTAATTGCTGTGATGCTGTATCCTTTTCTGCTGATTGTAGCTTCTTCCCTGAGCGACCCGGTGCTGGTGATGCAGAATAAGGTGCATATTATACCCAAGGGCATTACCCTGCAGAATTACAAGATGATTTTCCAGAAGAGTGATATCTGGACCTCATATTTTAACACCATATTGTATACCGTAGTGGGGACTTTGATCGGGCTGGTTCTCACGGTGCTGACAGCATATCCTCTCTCCCGGAGCAAATTCACGGGAAAGAACAAATTTTCTATGCTCATCGCGTTTACCATGATATTTACGGGAGGAATTGTACCTAATTTTATGGTGGTGCGCACCCTGAACTGGATTGACACCATCTGGGCCGTGACGGTTCCCGGCTGCATGAGCGCATATTATCTCATCGTGACAAGAACATTTTTTGAGTCCATACCGTCCAGCTTGGAAGAATCTGCCAAAATAGACGGAGCAAATGATTTTCAGATACTGGGAAAGATTATCCTACCGCTGTCCGGGCCGATTGTGGCAACGCTGACATTGTTTTATGCAGTCACATATTGGAACAGCTTTTTCGGACCGCTGATTTACTTAAACAGTAAGTCCAAATACCCTTTGCAGATTATGCTGCGTTCCATGCTGATTGAGGGTAATATGGCAGATTTTGCAGGACAGGTGGACACCGGAAATCTGATGGTGGCTACCAGCATTAAGTACACTTGTATTGTAGTGACGTCTCTGCCGATTATCTGCGTATACCCTTTCCTGCAAAAGTATTTTGTAAAAGGCGTTATGGTGGGGGCAGTAAAAGGATGATAACAATAAAAAAGGGAGGAGAGATTCATGAAAAAGAACAAAATCACGGCTGCGGTTATGGCGGTGGCAATGGCGGCGGTAATGCTGTCCGGATGCGGCGCGGAAACAGGGGATGTGAAACCGGAAAGCACTGCGCAGACGGCGGAAAATCCGTCAACGGAAACAGAAAACGATAATGCCGGTAATTCCACCATTGTGGACGGGCATACCAGAATGAACCAGGAGGTTACATTATCTTATCTCATTTACGAGCATACGGACTGGCCTGTGAAAGATGACACGCCGGTGAGAGACAGGATGTTTGAGGCCACAAATGTAAGGATTGAAAGCATTGTGGCTCCCGCCACTAATTTTGACGAGAAATTTAACGCCAACATCATGGCCAAAAAACTGCCGGATCTGATGATGGGAAATAACATCAACACCTTAAATGAATACGGCCAGAAAGGAGTGTTTCTTCCGCTGGAGGATTTGATTGCGGAGTATGCTCCCAACATCAATGCGAGACTGGATGAAAGAGCCAGAAAGATGGTTACTGCAAGCGACGGACATATTTATGCACTGCCGCGCTTCGGCCAGGACCGTCTGAGGACGGCATGGCTGATCCGCAAAGACTGGCTGGATGATCTGGGACTGGAAGTGCCTGCCACCACAGAGGAGTGGATTGAAGTACTGCGGGCGTTTAAAGAGAAAGACCCGGGAAATGCGGGAGACCGTCTTGTGCCGTTGATGAACCGCTCCGGAAGCAGTGTATTTTTACTCTACAGCGCGCCTACCTTTGGTCTGCATCCTGAAAGTTATACCAAAATGGGCGACAGTTATGTGCTGAACGCGTATACGGAAGAATACAGAAACATGGTGGAATGGTATAGAACGCTGTATGAAGAAGGATTGTTCGACAAAGAATTTGTAACCACCAGCAGCAAACAGTGGGAAGAGGCCATTTCTGCAGGATATGTGGGTGCTTTTGTGGATTTTGCCAATCGTGCCGATACCTTTACCGCTGTTTTGAGGGAGCAGGATGAAGACGCGGAGTTTGTGGTGGCGCCGCCCCCGGTTGGCCCTACGGGCGTTCAGGGTGTTCCTTCCTACTCGGATATTTTGACTACCACCTGTGTTTCCATTTCCAAGGACTGTAAAGATGTGGAAGCGGCTCTGGCATGGCTTGACTATCTGTATTCCGAGGACGGGTCATGGCTGACTTCCGTAGGCATTGAAGGAGTTACTTATACAGGCGTGGATGAAAACGGCGCCCCCGTATGGACGGAGGAGATCGCGAACAATCCCAACAATATGTCCATCACATCCAAGTATGGCATTCAGCAGCAGATGTGTCCCAGAGTTTTGACAGAATATGAATTCCAGCTGATCCAGGGACCTCTTACGCTGGCGGGAAAGGAGCTGTGTGAGCCTTATTATGTGGATCCCTATTTCCCCGTTAAGTATACGGAGGAGGAAGCAGAACAGATGACCAATTACAATTCTGCGGTGACGCCTGTCATCAATCAGTATACGGACCAGTTTATCTCGGGAGCGCTGCCCATGAGCGAATGGGAGACCTTTCAAAAGGAGTTAAAGACCCTGGGAGCAGAGCAGATGGGCGAAATCTTTACTGCGGCCCAGAGCAGGATGGGGGAGTAAAAGGAGGAATCATCCATGCAGACCTATTATGACAGCTTATGTGTAAAGACTTATGACAGCAGAGAAGAAATGGGGGCTGCCGCGGCTAAGGACGCGGCGGCCTGCCTGAAAAAACTTCTGGAGGAAAAGGAGGAGGTGAGCTGCATGTTTGCGGCAGCTCCTTCCCAGAATGAGTTTCTGGAGGCGCTTCTGAAAGAACCGGGTATAAACTGGCAGAGAGTGCATGCCTTTCACATGGACGAATATTGCGGACTTACACAGGAAAGTGAAGGAACTTTCAGCCATTTTCTGTGCAGCGCCATATTTCACAAAAAGCCTTTCTGCTCCGTAAATCTGATCAACGGAGAAAAGGATTTTGAACAGGAATGTGTACGTTATGAGGCTCTTCTGCAAAAATATCCCGTGGACATCGTCTTTATGGGAATCGGAGAAAACGGACATATAGCGTTTAACGATCCTTCGGTGGCGGACTTTCAGGACAAGGCAGTGATTAAGAAAGTAGAACTCGATGAAAAATGCCGCAGGCAGCAGGTGAATGACGGATGCTTTCCCTCTCTGGAGCAGGTGCCTGCATACGCATTGACGGTAACGGTTCCCGGTCTGATGAAAGCAAAATATCATTTCTGCATTGTGCCGGGAAGCCGTAAGGCGGAGGCGGTGAGAGACACGCTTACAGGGCCTGTGGCAGAAAGCTGCCCCGCAAGTATTCTGCGCCTGCAGCCCAGGGCCTGTCTGTACTTGGACAGAGAATCCGCTTCCCTGCTTTAAGGCCGGCCGGTAAAGGAGGATGCTATGCTGTTTGGTACTTCAAAAAAGATAATAACGCCGTCTGCACCGTTACGGCTGGCGGGCTATGCCTCCCGGAAGGAATGTTTTCAGAAAGTGGAGGAGGATATCTATGTAAGAGTCCATGTACAGCGCACGGCGGAGGCACAGCTTGTCTTCATATATGGGGATTTGCTCTGGTGGAATACGCAGTTTACGGATATTGCCCGGGTGAGACTGAAAAAGGAACTTGGACTTGACTGGGACAGCCTGTTCTTTGTGGCTTCCCACAATCATTCCGGGCCGGGAACCGGAAACAGCTTTATTCCCCAGCTGGAGCAGGCAGAAGAGGGTTATAGGGATTCTTTGCTTGAAAAGATTGTGGAGGCGGTAAAGGAAGCCCTGGAGGATCTGGACGAGGTGACGGTATGGCGTTTTGACGGGAACTCGGAGCTAAATGTTTTTCGTAGGATGAAGTTGGGGAACCGGATTGAGATGCGTCCCAATTTTCAGACGCCCAGCGATACACATCTGACGATTCTGGGATTCTTAAACGCGGACGGAGATATGAAAGGGCTTGTGGTCCATTATCCCTGCCATGCCAATCTTTCCGGACAGAATGTCCTGCATCCGGACTATCCCGGGATTGCTCTCGGTTTTTTGGATCAGGCATATCCGGGATCTGTGTCCATGTTCTGGCAGGGCTGCACGGGGGATCTGAGACCCAGAAATGTATTGGGTAATCATTTCGCGGAAGGGGATTATGAAAAGGCAAAACTTTTTGCCGCGGATTTTGCCGAGGACTGCAAAAGGACGCTTTCCCAATCCGGAAGAAAGATTTCCGAAAAATTGTCCGTACATTCCCGGGAACTTCTGCTTCCGCTGGAGAACCGTAAAACCGATGAGGAACTGAGAGAATGCCTGACTTCCCATGATGAAATTCAGAGAAACTGGGCCGGGAAGGTATTGGAGAAGGGGAATCCGGCATTTGAAAAGCTGAGAATGAAACATGTGAAATACGGAGAGGAACTGGAGGTTTATTTCTTCGGGGCGGAAATGTCACAGGAATATGCCCTCTGGGCAAGGCAGCAGAATCCCGCGGCAGTCTGCACGGCCTATACGGACGGCATGACAGGCTATATCTGTACCGCCCGGCAGATTTCCGAAGGAGGTTATGAACCGAAAGATTCCGCAAGATACTTTGCTCTGGGAGGCACTTTCCCCCCGGAGGTTGAGGAGCTGATTAAGGACAAGATGAAGGCTTAAAAGGTAAGGTGATTGAAATGACAGAAGGAAATGTGATGGATATGTATTACCAGGAGGTTCTGGGAATCATCCGGGAAATCCATGAGGAGGAAAAGGATCATATTCTTGCGGCGGCAAGAGCCATTGCCGAACAGGTTAAAAAGGACAGGCTTGTCTATATCTGGGGGCCAGGAGGACATTCCAATCTGGCTGCAATGGAAATCTTTTTCCGCGCCGGCGGCCTGATGCATGTCAGCGCCATATTGAATCAGGACACCATGCTGTCTAACGGCGCATTGAAATCCATGCAGGTGGAGCGTCTGCCCGGATATGGCAGAATTGTGGTGAACGATTATGGCATCGGGAAGGAGGATTTGCTGATCGTGGTCAACGCATACGGGATCAATTCGGCCACCATAGACGCAGCTTTGCAGGCAAAGGAAAACGGTGCTTCCGTAATCGGCGTCAGTTCGTTTACACATGCGCAGAATTGCCCCTTAGATCATCCGGCAAGACATCCGTCGAAAATGAATCTGCATGAAATTGTGGATTATCCGGTAGACTGCAAGGTGAAGGTGGGAGACGCCACCATTACCCTGCCCGGATTCGAACAGAAAATCGGAGCCCTGAGCACTTACGCAAACGCATATGTTTTAAATTGCATTGTGGTAGAAGCCATAAACAGACTGGTGGAAGAAGGGGTGAATCCTCCTGTATGGCGAAGCGGCAATGCACCGGGAGGAGACGACTGGAATAACAGGTTTTTAGGACGTTTCCGAGACAATGTGAGATGTCTGTAAAAAAGGGAGAGGAAGAAATGGAGAGGTATTTATTCCAAAATGCTGAAATTATTTTTCCCACAGGAATCAGGCCGGGGCAGGTATTGACGGAAAACGGAAAAATCAAGCAGATTTTCGAGAAAAACCAACCGGTGGCCCCGGCCCCTGGTGTCAGAGTGGTGGACGCGCGGGGAATGTATCTCTCGCCGGGCTTTATCGACATTCATACCCATGGAGGAGGCGGAGCGGATTTTATGGACGGGGATCCGGAAAGCATCCGCACCGCCTGCAAAATGCATATGGCCCATGGAACCACGGCCATAGTTCCCACCACCATGACAAGTACAAAAGAGTCATTGCTGAATTGCCTGGAGTTGTTTGAAAAGGTGGAAGCACGGGAAGAGGAACTGCCGGAAATTCTGGGGCTGCATTTGGAAGGGCCTTATTTTTCCTATGGACAGCGGGGGGCACAGAGCCCGGAAAACTTACGAAACCCGGAGCCTGAAGAATATGTAGAGGCATGTAAAAAATCTTCAAAAATCTGCCGTTGGTCCTTTGCGGTAGAACTTGAAGGGGCGGAGGATTTTCTGCAGTTTCTCCGGGAAAAGGGGATTGTGGCATCCCTGGCCCATTCCGATGCCGACTGTGAGCAGGTAAAGCGGGCATGTGACCAGGGATTGAAAGCGATGACACATTTCTATTCCGGTATGAGCGGCGTTACCAGAAAGAATGCTTACCGGGCTGCGGGAGCCATTGAGGCCGGATATCTTCTGGATCAACTGTTTGTGGAGGTAATCGCCGACGGATGTCACCTGCCGGGAGATTTGCTGCAGTTGATTTATAAGATAAAAGGGGCTCACAGAATCTGTCTGGTCACTGACTCCATGCGCGGCGCGGGAATGCCGGAGGGCGAATATATTTTGGGGGGAAGAGAAGGAGGAATTGCGACCATTGTGGAAGAAGGAGTGGCCAAGCTGCCGGACCGCAGCGCCTTTGCGGGAAGTGTCGCTACCATGGACCGCCTTGTACGTACCATGCATGAACTGACAACGGCCCCTCTTCATGAAGTCATTCATATGGCCTCCCTGACGCCGGCCATGCTCATGGGGATCGACGGGAAAAAAGGTTCCGTAAGTCCCGGAAAAGACGCGGATTTGCTGCTGCTGAACGAAAAACTGGAAGTAAATCTTGTGATGGTGAGGGGAAGGATTATGTCTTTTCCTGAGTGAATATTTTTGTATAACCGCAGACATTCCTGCCTTTCTTTATGAAGGGCAGGATTTTTGTCTGCTGCCGTGCAAAAAGGTTCAGGAGGCTGGTGAAAAAACCGATACAGGAATATGTTAAAAATTATTTTTCCTGTCACAGGGAGGAAGAAATACTGTCTAATTCAATATACGGAGAAAATTCTGCCAGGGAGTGCCGCAGAATTGGTTGCCGGGGCAGGAGCGTTCTCCATGGGCTCTCTGTATAAAACCATTCGCGCTTCAGAAAAGAGGAACCATGAATTCATTCACAAAGGAAGAACTGTTGGATCTGATTACAAAGGCCACCGCAGGAGACAAGCCGTCTCTGGAGGCGGTGCTGCTCAGTGTGCAGGATCTGGTATTTAACCTGTCCCTTCGCATGTTGGGAACCTTCCCGGATGCGGAAGATGCGTCCCAGGACATTCTTCTGAAGGTTATGACGCATCTGTCATCTTTTAGGGGGGAGAGTTCCTTTTCCACCTGGGTATTCCGCATCGCAGTGAACCATCTGAAGGACTACAAAAAGCATATGTTTGCCCAGTTCCCCTTAAATTTTGAGTTCTATGGGGAAGATATCAAAAATGCCAGGACAGAGGACGTACCGGATCTGACGCAGAATGTGGAGAAGGCGGTTCTTGCGGAAGAATTGAAGCTGTCCTGTACCAATGTGATGCTGCAGTGCCTGGACCCCGACAGCAGATGCATTTTCATTCTGGGGACCATGTTTCGGCTGGACAGCCGGATGGCCGGGGAGGTCCTGGGAATCACGCCGGAGGCCTACCGCCAGCGTCTGTCAAGAGTGCGTAATAAGATGGCTGCTTTTCTGACGGAATACTGCGGCGAATACGGGAAAGGAAAATGTCACTGCGCGGACAGAGTGAACTATGCGATCCAGAGTCATCGGATCCAGCCCGCACAACTCTACTTTCAGACCGCAGTGCCGGCCCGGGTGATGCTTGATGTGAAAGAGGCCATGGAGGAGATTGACGCTCTGTCTCAGGAGTTTTCTTTCTGCAAGACGTATCAGTCCCCGGAAAATCTGAAAAAATTTATAGAAGATTTTTTACACGGAACTTCTTTTTCTGTTGTTGGGAATAGTTAATGCACGCATCGGAAACCGATGAACATACCAGAAAGGAACAGATATGAATACCCGGATTATTTTGGACTATCTGAAAAATTTAAGTGAAAATAACAATCGGGAATGGTATCATGCCCACAAGGCAGAATACAAAGAGGCAAATGCCCGGTTTGAGGCATTGGTGCAGGAGTTGATTCTGCAGATCGGAAAATTTGACAGCAGCATCCTGCCCAGGGAAGCAAAAGAATTAACCTTTAAGCTGGTGAGGGATACCCGCTTCAGCAATGACAAGTCTCCCTATAATCCGGCCTTCCGGGCGCATATCGGCCCCCGGGGGAAGCTGCCGGTGCCCGTCGGATATTATCTGGTGATCAAACCCGGGGGACAGTCTTTTCTTGGAGGAGGGCTGTTTGCGGATATGTTTAAAGAGGCCACCTCCATGGTTCGGGACTATATTGCGTCAAACGGCGGGGAATGGGAGAAGATCCTTCATGACCCGGATTTTCAGAAGGCGTTTACCCTGCGGGGAACGGCTTTGAAAAATGTGCCTGCCGGTTATGACAGAGAGCATCCCCAGGCAGAGTATTTGAAGTATAAAAGCTGGTATCTGGAATATCCGCTCGGGGATGATATGGTTGCCGATGAAGAAAGGTTTCTGGAAGAGGCGGTAAGGCTGTTCCGGCTTATGAAGCCCTTCCATGATTTCCTGAACCGGGCACTGGAAGGCTTTCAGATGCCCGCAAGATAAGGGCAATCTATCGCTGCAGTGCCGCAGTATAAATCTCGCATACGGGAAACGTGATTTTCACCAGTCCGATGGCGACGAATTCGCCGCTGATTTTTTGGAATTCCTTCAATATTAAGTCGCTTGCCCGGTAAAATACGCTGTCCTCATCCTCCCTGGTGAGCGCCAGCGTGCAGTGCGGCGCCCAGTGATCCGGGCAGTACCATTCCCAGCCCCTGGCGTCAAAATCTTCCAGGGATTTATGTAGTTCTTCCTGCATCCGGTACATACTTTTATTCATAACCGGGGATGCAAAAATGGTTTTTGTGTCGTTGAACATGCCGACGGAACCAATATAGGCGGGCGCCACCTTATGGCTTTTGGCAAAATCCTTTAAACGCTGGATACATTTTTCCTCATCCACGTCATTAAAGCAGGCCAGGGTAAGGTGGGGCCTTGTTTTCCATTCCAGGAATTTTGTGCTTAATTTTTCATCGGCCACTCTTTGGGCCAGAGCGGAGAGTTTCTGCTCCGTAGCCGGGTCAAAATATAATTCTATTGCATATTGCATGTTATTTCTCCTTCCTTATTTAAGCTATATTGGTTTTGTTCAATTACTTTTTTGCCCAGCAATGTGATTGACTGTTTCGGACATTTGTTGATACAGCGGTAACACATTGTGCATTTATCGCCTGAAACCGCAATTCCGTTTTTTGTTTTTCCCCAAAAGTACAGCCTTTGTCCGAATAGACCTGCTAAATGAGATACAATTCCCAATCCCTCCTGGGGGGCTTTTCCCTTTTTTAGATTGCCCACGGATTTATATATTTTTTCCTCTGCTTTGGCTACCATTTTCTTATTTTCTTCAAAGCTGCGTTTTAATACTTTCTCATCGCAAATACTATCCGGCATTTTCAAATGCAATCCACCCACTATAACAGCACCCTGCTTTATTAACAAACGAGCCAATATTCCTGCACCGTCTCCACTGAAAAGTGCCATTGTTGCAATAATAAAGATGGTTTTGTCTTTCCATATATACGAATGATCAACGATAAAATCCTGCAGTATTTTCGGAATATTGCTGAATTGTACAGGATAGCCCAGGACAATTTCGTTGTGCATAGATATTTTCTGCACTGCATCCGCAGCTTCAATGGAAAACGTCTCTCCCGCCGGATCATATGCCTGCATAAATGTTTCAACGCAATATCTGGTATTACCGGTTCCGCTAAAATAAATCCCGATCATTTGGCTTTCACCTCATTTTTCTCTTCCAGGTCCTTTATGCGCTTTTTCAGGGCGCACAGTTCGGCATCCTCCGGATGGAGATTACCGTGAAAACCATATGGAAAAATAATATATTCTATATCCTCACACAGAAGATAATTCTTGAATAATGAATAAATGTTTTGGGATACAGCGTATTTTGCAGCATCCGTAAAAGGGAAAGGGTTAATTGCACGACACCAATCGGCATCTACATAAGCACATTTTTCATATTATCCAAATCTCCATATCATTTATCTAGAAGGAATTGATATTTGTAAGGTTTTCAGCATATTAAATTATTTAGCAGGCTGTCCAGTTCATGAAAATTATTTACAATATCACCAGTATAATCCTCATTATCCCGGTTGAACAAAACCGTTTTGATTCCTGCTTCCTGTGCCGCGTTTAGGTTCTGTACGCTGTTATCAACAAAGACACAATCCTGCGGATCGCATTGCAGATGCTTGATTGTATAGGCGAAAATCCGGTTTTCAGGCTTACGCATATGAATTTCTCCGCTGATAATACTTTCTTTAAAGTATTTTTTTAGTCCATGTAATTCAAATAAATATTTACTCCATTCCTTCACATCATTTGAAAGCAGGACAAAATTGTACTGCCTGTAATTGCGTTCGGCAAACCACAAAAACTCCTGATCTAATGTCAAAAAATTAGTCAGATAATCTCGCATTGTTTCCGCTGGATTCGGATATCCCAATAGGGAAAGAAATTCATCAGAACATAATTCTCCGTTTCCCGCTTTTGTAAATAAAAATTCCTCACGGAATGCTTTTGTAAGTCTCTCATGTTCATTTCTGTTAAAATGCTCAAATGTGTATGGGATAAAATATCCTTTACTTTCCTTTATGATTACACCATACATATCAAGCAGAAGTGTTCGCTTTTTTTCCATAAGAAATCATTTTTCCTTTCACAAACCTGTATCCGGCAGTGAGGTTTGCTTCTCACATTTTTTCCCTGATCAGGCTTTGTATTGTTCAGAGGGAAGGTATAACACAAGGGAAACTTACTTAAAAATCATCAAATTACAATCGGAATTTACCGCTTGCTTCAGAAATTCATTATATAGCACATCACTCAGATTATCAAGGGAAACAGGGGGAACCGGGATAGGGAAACAAGGGAAGCAGCAATGAGCAAACAGGGGGAAGCCGGAATGGGCACAAATGGCGAAATGCGAAAAGGGGTTTACACCGGGCGGGCAGAGAAGTATACTGATGAAAAAACAGGGCCGCCTGTGGAATTCGGGGCGGATTGAGATTGACAAAGGAGGAAGAGATTCCGTGAAAAAGCATTTGATATATTCAGGAAAGTTGTTGTGGGTGGCTCTGGCTTTGCTGGGCCTGTCCACAGTGGGAGGCTGTGGGAACAGGAATCAGATCCCTTCAGAGACGGATATTTTATGGGGGGAAGGAGCCGCCGGGGCGGAGAATGCGGCGGGGGAAGAAGCCGCTAGGGCGGAGAATGCGGCGGGGGAAGAAGCTGCTGGGGCAGAGAATGTGGCGTGGGAAAGTCTTGCCGGGGCGGAGAATGGGACAGGGGAAGGCTTTAACGGGGCAGATTTCCCGGCGGAAGAGGCTGCCGCTGAGGCGGAGGATGGGTACGCGGAAGCGGAGTATATAGCGGCGCTATACCGCGACCTTTATGACCGGGCGATGGAGGCTGACACTCTGGGAAGCCTGGAAAGCCTGCAAGCCATTGTGGGCAGGCTGGGAGAAAACGGCTATGCGGCGGTGGACAGTGAAAATCAGGTGGATATGACGGGGGCGGAACGGGCTGAGGCTTTCTGCAAAGCAGTGGAGGCCGGGGAGAGCGGGGAACTGACCGTTGTTGTGGTGGCCTCCGGGGGAGGATTTCGGAAGTACGATTTCCGAACGGAGGACGGCAAAGTAGATATTGTCAGAGGCTACTACCAGTATGGCCCGGAGGGACGTCTGGAAGAGAGAAGCATTGTGGGCTATACCGCCAGCTTCTGGGAATATACGGAGGATGGGTATCTGCTGTTTTCCGGGAGTTATTATACGGAGGAGGGCTATATTCTTACACTGAACGACACGCCGGAATCCGCAGCGTTGCGGGTGCGCCCCCTGGACGCGAAATGCAGGGCGTTAAACCGGCAGTATATTATGCCGGTGGGATATGGCAGAAACAATTTGTTCCTCACGGATTGGAGCGGGGAAGATTTGGGAAGCCTGGATTTTTACGATTTGTTTGACAGACTTTACCCGGTCTGTTATGGCAGGGCCGTTCCCTACAGCGGACCGGGCGGCTCGGACCGGGAGGCATCCCGGCGTGTTCCGGAGCAGGAGTTCGAGGAAGTGATCATGGCCTTTATTCCTGTGAGGACAGAGACATTGCGGGCAAGAACGGTGTATTTCCCGGAGGAGCACAGCTACGGATACCGGCCCAGAGGGTTTGAGGAGGCGGAGTACCCGGAAATCCCTTACCCGGAAGTGGTGGACTATACGGAGCGGGAAGACGGTACCATCCTGCTGACAGTGCAGGCGGTGTACCCGTATGAGAATACCTCCAGGGCATTTTCCCATGAAGTGGTGGTCCGTCCGGGGGAGGGAGGCAGCTTTACCTATGTGTCCAATAAAATGCTTACGCCGGCGGAGGATTGTGACCTGTGGTGGCATACCGACCGCCTGACCCGGGAGGAGTGGGAGGAGAATGAAGCAGAGGGCGGCTCAGGCATGGATGCGGATAGAGAATCCACGATGGGGGGGAGCTCAGGCATGGATGCGGATAGAGAATCTATGGCAGGCGGCCCTTCAGGCAGTGAAAAGGCCCGGGAGGAAATGCAGGGCGGTTCGTTCACGGAGAAGGAAAAGCGGGAATTGGAACGCCAGGCGCTGGAGGCAATGGAGACGGTGGAGGACGTGTATCGGATCGGGGAGGAGGGGGACGCTTCCGAAGACATTACGGAAAAGGAAGGGTTTTACCGGGAGCGGTGCAGGGAAATTACTATATTGCTGGGCCGGGCGGGATATGTGAGCGTCTCCCACGAGGCGGATATGGTAAATTACGAAAAAGTGGAGGATTTTTACGCTGCCTACCTGGAAGACAGGGCGGCGGCGGTGACGGTGTATAATGTCAACCCGTACGGCGGTCTGGGAGCCACCACCTTTATGTACCGATCAGGAATGCTGCAGGCTTACTATGTGGAAACCGGATGGAGCCGGGAAGGGAGAGCAGAGATCAGGACCGCCTATGCCAACCCGGTGAAAGAGATCCGGCTGACAGAAAAAGGATATTTTATCTACGCCTGTGAAAATGTGCCTGCTCATGCCAATCCCTGCCAGTACTGGCGCATAAAGCCCCTCTCGGAAAAATGCAGGGAGCTGACCGGGAAGTATGTGTTCGGACTGCGCTATGAGGACTATCCCCTCCTTACCACCGATTGGGACGAAAGCAATGTGGAGGAGATTCTGGAACCCTGTATGTTCGGGGATATATACCACATTGTTACAGGGGAACCTCTGGAATTGACAGACGGCAGAATACCGGCGGATCTGTTCGAAGAAGTGATGACGACCTGCTTGCCTGTCACAATAGAGCAGCTGCGGATAAAATGCGGATACGACCCGGACACCCGCAGTTATCCCTATGAGATGATCTATCCCAGCCTGTGCGCACCCTTTGGGGAGGTGGTGGACTATCGGGACAATGAGGATGGGACCATCAGTCTTTTTGTGGACGGGGTTTGGCCCGATTATTTTACAGACTGCGCTTTCCGTACCTGCATTGTGGTACAAGCCTTTTCGGACGGTACATTTCGGTATCTTTCCAATCGGCAGAGTTTCGGCAGCAGATAGACCCATTGGGAGGAAATGAGGTATGCGGCAGCCCTACTATTATTTTTTGAATCGTAACAAAAATGGCGACGGTTTTCTGGAATTGCTCA
Organism: Lachnospiraceae bacterium; assembly: GCA_011959105.1. Classification (GTDB taxonomy): domain Bacteria; phylum Bacillota; class Clostridia; order Lachnospirales; family Lachnospiraceae; genus Acetatifactor. Next base: position 41,040 of record BLLU01000264.1, read on the forward strand.
ACGGCGAGATTTTTGTGGATAAGACAGGTCTGATCGAGATAATCAACAGCAAGATTTCAACCAAGGAAAAGTGGATCTGTGTGAGCAGACCCCGGCGCTTTGGCAAAACCATGGCTCTGGAAATGCTGGCGGCCTATTATACCAGGGGCATTCACACCGAAAATCTGTTTCAGGGATTGAAAGCCATGGAGGGAAGGACTTTCTACAAGCATTTAAATGCCCACAATGTGATATATGTCAACTTTAACGATTATTTTGGAAAGGATCAGTCCGCAAGCCAGGGGATCGCCGCTTTTTCCGCTCACATGATTAAAGATTTGAACCATGCATTTCCCGATATACTGGGAGATGCGGAGGATCTGGCCCTATGTTTGGACATGATCTGCCAGGTGACAGGGGAAAAATTTATATTTCTGGCAGATGAATGGGATTGCATTTTCAGAATAAGAAGAGGAAAAAAGGAAGAACAAGAAGAATATCTGGAATTTCTCAGAACTCTTTTTAAAGATAAAACATATCTGGAACTGGTTTATATGACAGGAATCCTGCCGGTGAAGAAATATAACACCGGCTCTGCGCTGAATATGTTCCGAGAATTTACCATGCTGGAACCCAAGCGGCTCTCTCCCTATTTTGGATTTACAGAGAGCGAAGTTGAGGAATTGTGCAGAAAGCAGAATAAACTCACTATGGGAGAACTGAAAGAATGGTATGATGGATATGCCATGGGGGAGTGGGAGCATATCTATAACCCAAGATCTGTGGTGGAGGCATTAAGCGAAGGGAAATGCTGTGATTATTGGAACAAGACAGGGGGCTATTCGGAACTGGAGGAGTATATCACCCGGGATTTTGACGGGTTGGGAGAGGCAGTTACCCGGATGCTTGCGGGGGAGGAAGCCGAGGTCAATGTACTTGGTTTTTCCAATGACCTGGACAGCTTTCAAAATAAGGATGAGGTGTTAACGGCTCTGGTTCATCTGGGGTATCTGGCTTATTCGGCGGGCAGGGTCCGAATCCCCAACAGGGAGATAGCAGAGGAATTTGCCAATTCCGTTAAAAAGGTATTTACACGCAAAGTTTGTTGCAGAAATGTTGTTTGTCAAGTATAATGTACATTACAAATGATAAGAAGCTATAGATGAGGACTTTAAATTATGAAAAAACCGTTCTATATTCTCTTCAGGCATCTTGCGCCGCTGATTGAGCAGGCAGGAGAAAGTATTTTTGTGAGCCTTTTATTGATCAGACAGTTGGCGCAGAAACGCGGATCATCTGTACATGGAGCCCCATCATCTGATTCCCATGGCAAAGACAGAGCATTTCGGCGTGAGCCTGGACCGGGAGCAGAATATTTTTTCCCTCTGCAGCAACTGCCATAATCAGATCCACTATGGCACCAGGGAGGATGTGCGGCGTATTATCTCCCTGCTGTTCAAAAAAAGGCAGCGGGAAATTGGTTCCATATTGGGGAGAGATATCACCTTGGAGGAGATTTATCAAATTTATCATGTATTGTGAGAGACATAGAGGGGACTCGCTATGAAGCGTTTATTCCATATCCTTCCGGCAGATTTTTTCAAGCCTCTGACAAGTAAATACAGGCAGGAATACGCAGACTGTATACTGCGGCTTTTTAATGCTTTTAAGCCGGAGATCTCCTACGGTGTGAACCGGGAGATTGTGGTAAAAGAATTGGCGGATTATTTCGAGGCCGACGATGTGGAGATGAGCTTTGACGGCGAGACCTTTGTGTCCGATGCCAGGGAGAAGGCCAACGGGGTTATCGCCATGCTGAAAAAATGCGGCTGGATCGAGTATGAGCAGGAGACGAACCATCAGATCAACGTGGTGCTGCGGGAGTACGCGATTCCCATGATCGAGGGCATGAACCGGGTCATCCGGGAGGAGGAGGCGGAGTATCAGGGGATTATCTCCCAGATCCATGCCAGCCTCCAGAACGAGGAATTGTACGGCAAACCCTATGAACTGATCATCCGGGGCGTGCAGGAGAACACGGAGCGGCTGCTGTCGGAACTGAAGAAATTGAATGCCAGTATCAAGCGGCATATGGACGCACAGACCAATGATATGGATGCCGCAGAAATTCTGAATCATTTCTTTGATTATCATAAAAATATCGGTTCCAAGGCGTATCTGCGCATGAAAACCAGCGAAAATATCTCCTATTTTCGAACGGCCATCATAGAGCGGATCCAGTGGATCATGGAGTCTGCCGATATCATGGACCGGGCGGTGGCCGGTTATATGGAAGTGGAAGAGACGGAGGATGCCGATCTGGCCTATGATCAGGTGATAGCCATGCTTATGGATATCAAATCTTCTTTTTACCGCCTGGACGATATTATCGAGGAGATCGACCGCAAACATGCCAGATATATGCGGGGAGCGGTGATGCGGGCCAGGTTCCTGCTGGCCACCGGCAGTAATCTGGAGGGAAAACTTTCCCGGATTCTGGATCTGTATGTAAAGCGAATCAATGGGGAGGAGGAGCGCGCGGAGGAGGACTACCGGGAATTGTTTTCTCTGTATCCCCAGAATTACCTGTCCCCGGAGTCTCTGCAGACCATACCCGTCACCAAAAAGCTGGGAATTATCAACGGTTTTTCCCAAGGCCCGGGTATGAGCGAGGAGGAGCGTCTGCTGTACAAGGAGGCGCTCAGGGCCAGGAACCGCAGCCGTTTTTCCCGGAAAAACATCAACGATTATGTGGCCGGTCTTCTGGGAGAACGGGACCTGCTGCCGGTAACGGAGGTGCCTGTGGAATGCGCCAGAGATCTGATCCGCATTATCTATATAAGCATTTATGCGGGAAACCGCTCCAATAATTACACCATCCAGAGGAGCGGGGAACGGGTGGAGATAAAGGGGTATTCCCTGCCTTATTTTGATATCGTAAAGGTATGAGAGAGGAAAAGGCAAATGTTTGAGGAAATCATGGAGTCTACGGCTCAGAAAGAAAAGTTCCGCACAGCCGCCAACAAGCTGCTGAACCAATGTTTTCTGCTGCGCAGGCGGGAGGACACCAAAAAGGAGTATGTTTATGTCCGGCAGAACCGGGAACTGTTTGTCCCCTTTTTTGACCTGCTGGGATATGAGCTTCGGATCAACGAGGACCAGGGAGTGATCGGCATTGTGAACCAGTTCGGCACGGGGCGTCTGGCCCTGGGCAAATACGAGAGTATCTTCCTGTTGATCCTGCGCATCCTGTATGTGGAAAAGCGCAAGGAACTGGGCGCTTTTTCCGAGGAAGCAACCGTGCTGATGGAGGAGATTCGGGAGAAATACGCCATGCTCAGGATCAAGGCCAAGCCCATGCTGGACAAGGGGATGGAGCGGCAGATGATCAGCCTGCTGCGCAGATACAATCTGATCCAGAGCCTGGACGGCGATGTGAGCCGGCCGGAAGCCCGGATCGTTGTCTACCCCTCCATCCTTATGGCGGTGGCAGTGGAGGATATCAACGATTACTATGCCATGACGGAACAGAAACTGCAGGAGTATGCCGGAGGAAACGGGAATGGAGAACCAGAAGAAGATTCTGACCAGAGTACAGTTGATTAACTGGCACTATTTTGAGAACGAGCGGGTATCCTTTCACGGCTCTACCTTAGTCAGCGGCGAGAACACCGCAGGAAAATCTACTATATTAGATGCCATACAGCTGGTGCTCACCACCAACACCCGGCGGTTCAACGTGGCCGCCAATGAGAGGGGCAACAGGAGCCTGAAAGGCTATGTCCGCTGTAAGGTGGGGAATGTGGGGGAGACATATCTGCGGAAAAACGCGGTACCGGCCAATGTGGCTCTGGAATTCTATGAAGAGAAGGGAGACCGCTATTTTGTCCTGGGTGTACATATGCTTTCCCCGGATGAGGAGAGCCAGGTGACCACACGCTGGTATGTGGAGGAGTGCAGGCTGGAGGATCTGTCTTTCCGGGTGGAGGGCCGGGCGGCGCTGGCGGAGGAGTTCCGGGTAAAGGGCAGAAAGTTGTCTTATATCGAGCAGAAAAATGCTGCCAGAGACCGATTCAAACGCCGCCTGGGGAATCTGGACGACAAATTCTTTGATATAATTCCCAAATCCCTGGCATTTAAGCCCATGGATAATGTAAAAGAATTCATCAACAAATTCGTGCTGTCGGAAGAGCGGGTGGATGTGGTTTCCCTGCGGGAGAATATAGAGACGCTCAGCGAACTGGAGGGGATTCTGGAGCGCTCCAGGAGGCAGCAGGGCGCTTTGGAGGAAATTCTGGGCAAATACGGGGAGATCGAGGAAAAGGAAAGGGGCATCCTGGTCAACGATCTGCTGCTTAAAATTGCAGGCCGGGACGCTGCCGGGCTGGAGGTGGAGAATCTGGAGAAGGACATCCGGGTAAAACGCCAGTCCGTGGAATCCAACCGGGAACTCACGGAGGAACTGGGCAAACGGCTGCGGACTCTGGAGGAGCAGATTCTGGCGATTCATGTGGACAGGCAGTCCAATCAGTCCAGCCGTCTGTTGGAAAAGGCCCAGAGCCGGATCGGGGAATTGGAAAACGATATACGGGAAAAGCAGGAAGAAGAGAAGAGGCTGAAAGAACAACTGGGACATCTGCTGACCTATCTGCGGGATCTGGCAAAGCTGGATTACAGGCCGGTGAGCCGCCCGGAGGCGGAACTGCTGGGAAAGGCGGCAGAGCAGCCGGAAGGGGCGCCCCTGCAGGAAGAGAAAGCCCGCATCGTAGAGAAGCTGGAGGCTTTCACGGGGAAAGAGCAGAAAGAGATTGAGGAAAACTGGGCGGTGCTGACCGCGGAGATGAAACAGATTTCCCAGGAGATTACGGATTGCCAGGAACTTCTTAAAAAACTGGAGAAGCGCCTGCTTCCCTACCCGGAGTATGCCGTCAGGCTGAAAGGGCTGGTGGAAAAGGAATTTTCCCGCAGGGGCATTCGCTCCAATGTATATTTTCTCTCCGAACTGCTGGAGATCACGGACCCAGTCTGGAGCAATGCAGTGGAGGGTTATCTGCATACCCAGAAATTCTACCTGGTGGTGGAACCGGAGCACTATGAGGCGGCGCTGGAAGTCTATGCCCGACACCTTAAAAATATCCATACCGCAGGTATTATCAACAGCCGCAGGCTTCCCGGGGAACAGGAGGTGAACCGGGATTCCCTGGCCTATGTGGTAAAGAGCGAGAACCGCTATGCGAAAGCCTATGCCAATTATATTCTGAACCGTGTGACCCGGTGCACGGATATCCATGACCTGGAAAAGCATTCCATTGCCATCACGCCGGACTGCATGCTTTACCAGGGGTATGTGGTGCGGCATTTAAACCCCAGGGACTATGAGAATCCCTTTATAGGCCAGTATGCCTACCGGGTACAGATTCAGAACGTAAAAAAGGACATTGAGGAAAAGACTTTGCGGCGAAGTGCTCTGCGGGAGAAGAGCAATCTGTACGGCGATGTGCGGGAGAGCGCCCGGAAGGTGAATCTGGAACTGCTGCATTTATATATGTACGCGCCGGACCGGCTGGAGGAATACAGGAGGCAGATGGCCCAGGCCAGGGCGGAACTCAAAGAGGCGGAGCGCGATCCCACTTTGATAGAACTGAACATGAAACTGGAGGAGAAGGAGAAGCAGCGGGATACTTTGGCAGAGGAAAAGGAGCGGCTGATCAAAGAGTCCATACGGTTGGACAATCTGATAGAGATGAGCCAGGAGAAGATGGCTGAGAAGCGGAAACTTCATGAGTCCCTGCGGGAAGAATTGGAGAGGCTGGCGGATACGGAGGGCATGGCTTACGGGGACGCCTGGGAGAAATATCTTCAGAACCGAAAATCCAAGAGTGCCCGGGAAATATCCCAAAACTTTGTGGCTTCCGGCGCCAAACTGATGAAAGATAAGGAGGAACTGGTGAACGGCAAGGGCGGCCTGCTGGCGCTGCAGACCCGGTTCAACCAGGCCTTTGCGCTGGACTTTTTAACGGGCCAGGGAGCCGTCTCGGAATACAGGGAGGCTTTGCAGAAGCTCCGGGGTGTGGAGATCGTGCGCTATGAGGAAAAGCTGAAGTCTGCCAGAGAGGATTGCGAGCAGATTTTCCGAAGCGACTTTCTGTCCAAGATGAAGGAGAATATAGAGAGCGCTAAAAATGAGTTCCGCAGCCTGAACAGGGCGCTGGACAGCATTTACTACGGGGATGACAGTTACCGCTTTAAGATCAGCTTTGACAAGCGCAAGGAAGGACTCTACCATATGATCACCTCAGAGAACAACCAGGAGGGTATGAATCTGTGGAGCAACGAATTTGAGGCGGAATACCGGGAGGAGATGGCGGACCTGTTCGCCAAGCTGATGACCAGGGACGACAATGGTGAGAAGATCGTGGAGGAATATACGGATTACCGTTCCTACCTGGACTATGATATTGAAATTCACAAAAAGGACGGTTCCGTGCAGCGGTTCTCCGATATCTATGGAGAAAAGAGCGGCAGCGAGACCCAGGTGCCCTATTATGTGGCCATCGCCGCCTCTTTTTACCAGCTTTACCGCTATGGCAACAGCGTGAGGCTCATGCTGCTGGACGAGGCCTTTGACAAAATGGATGACGAGAGGATACAGTCTATGATGGACTTTTTCAATGGACTGGATCTGCAGGTGATTCTGGCAACCCCTCCGGCCAAGATTGAAGTCATCGGCGAGAAAGTGGGAACCATCCTCACGGCCATCCGGGTGGGGCAGAACAGCATTGTGGAGGAATATGACCTGTGACGGACAAAATGCAGAGCAAGGTGCTGGAGCATCTGCTGGACTCCTATGAAAAGAGCAAGACCTTCCAGGGGGAAAACCTGGTCAACCAGAACTTCTCGGTGAACATCGGGAAACTTTTTCCCAGATATCAGGACGATGCGGAGTATGATTATTTCTGCCAGGTCAATCAGTCCATGGAGGAACTTGGGAGCATGTCGTTGGTGACGCTGGAGTACCAGGGGCGGGGGATTTTGAAAAAAGTCCGGCTGAACCTGGAGAAGCTGGAGGACTGCTACAGGCTCCTGGGGAGAATGCCCCGCCGACAGGAGCAGCAGGAACTGACGGCATTGTGGGAGGATTTGCTGTATTGGGAGGAGGGGGCCGGGCCGGAACGGATTCTGCCTTTGCTTCGCTATATAGAAGCACAGCGTGTCAGGGTCAGGAAAAATCAGAATGTGGAGTATTATGGCCACGATCTGGTGGAGTACCGGGATCTGCTTACGGCGGCCAGGGCAGTTCTGGAGAACCGGGAGGAAGTATTTGTCCGCAATTTTTCCATACAACTGTTCCACGATTCCAAAAGGCTGGAGCTGTTGGCGCCCAGGCTGGAAGCCCTGCTGTACCAGTATGGGGAGTTCCAGGAGAGAGGAAATGTGTTGGAGGAATGCGGTGTGGTCCATACCCCCACCTATGTGATGATGAAGGGCAATGGGGGGCTGAGGCTGGGAGATTGCGGGCAGGGCAGACGCCCGGGAGGGCGGGAGTCGGAACCTGCCCAGAAGATTGATCTGTCCGGGCTGAAGGGAGATCTGGCATTGTCAACAGAGTCTCTTCGAAGTATCACGGAACTGACGGTATGGGGCGGGCGCGTGGTCACGGTGGAGAATCTTACCAGCTTCCACGACTATCCTGCCGGGGAAGACTTCGTGGTCTATCTGGGGGGCTTTCACAATAAGGTGAAGCGGGATTTTCTGGCGGAGCTGTATCGGCAGAATCCCACGAAAGAATACCGGCATTTCGGAGACCTGGACGCCGGGGGTTTTTATATACTGGAGCATTTGAAGCGGAAGACGGGGATTGGCTTCCGCTCCCTGTATATGGACGTGGCCACGCTGCGCCGGTATGAAAAGGACCAGAGGCCCCTCACCGAGAATGACAGGAAGCGCCTGCAGCAGCTTTGGCAGATGCTGCAGGACCAGAAAGAACGGGGAGAGTGCCTGGAGGACTATGGGGAAGTGATAGCCTATATGCTGGACAGGGGATGTAAGCTGGAGCAGGAGGCGGTGAGACTGGGCGGCTTGGAACGGGAGGAAGATTTGTGAATCGGAGGAGTTGTGGGCTGGAAGCGCTGTGAATTGAGGCGTAGTGAATTAAGGTGCTGTGGATTGAAAGCACCGTGACAAGGGCAGAACCAGAAAACCGGCCTGAAACTCTCTCCATGAACCGCAAGTGCCGCAGGAGGAGATATGCTCCATCCTGCGGCATTTTTTTCGTTTTATATTACTTTATCCAGTCTTTTGTATACTCCACAATTTGTTCCAGATATTCAAAGTGCAGATAATGGCTGCCATCCAGACGGATGACTTCTCCTTTGCCGTTTTCAGGCAGCACATCCCAGTGCAGTTGCTCCCAGGAGGACAAGAGTTCGCAGTTGCTGCTGGCCACGAACAATAAAACATCGGCTTGATCGGGAAATTTCATGCCCCTTGTGGTTTCCACATTGGCGTCCAGATGCTTTAACTCGTTCATGACGGTGCCGTTGTAGGCATTGTCCACAGACAGAATCCGATAAGTCTCCAATTCCTTTTCCGTATAGGGATAGGTGGTGTCCGCATAGATGGCGTTGCGGGGATCACCTATGGAGGTAAGCCGGGCAAGACCCACTCCGTTCATGGCTTTCGTCAGGTAAGCGGATAGCCCGTTGAGGGCCGTCATGCTGATGGGAAGAGGCTGCTCATCATTCATACCGGGTACGGAAGGGTCTATGCCCACAAAGCCCCTGACCTCTTCCGGGTACTGATTGGCCCAGTAGAGAGAATACAGTCCCCCGATGGAATGTCCCATCAGGTAATACTCCTCATATCCCAGCGTCTCTACACAGGTATGTAGTTCCTGTACAATTTTGTCAATGGTGCGGTCCTGGTCCGTCTGATCAGACAGCCCATAGCCGAAGGGCTCTATTGTTACCACGCAGTAGTCCTGAGAAAGGGCAACGGCCAGGGGCTCCAATTCCAACACGGGGGAGGCACAGCCGTATCCCGACAGCAGTATAATCACCGGATTGGCCTGATCTCCCTTTATGTCCACCCGCATGCTCTTACCGTCCACCGTTACCGCCTGTCCGTAGGCGTCCTGCAGTTTGGGCCTGGCCAAAAGCCTGCACACGGCATTGACGATTATTCCGAGAAGGATGACCGCTGCCAGCAGGATCAATAGCCACTTTAGTACTTTTCTGATCTTTCGCCACATGTTAAATTCCTCCTTTGATATAGGCATAGTATATCACATAACGTGTAGTGAGATGTTATTGTGATTTGTATTATCTAAGGCATTATAATATATGTTTTGAGGGTTTGCAAGAGGGGATTTTGGAGAGATCAGATCTTATTTCTTGTATAGTGTAATATACTACCGGTTTTTAGGATATGGGGACTAGTTCTATGATGAGGCTAAGAGAACATGTAAATGAATATTAGCAAAGTTAAAATTTTTCAATTTGCGATAGACGTCCAAGTACGTATTGACTATATGCCGTAAAAGCGATACAATACACTAAAAGAACAAAATGGATATAGTTTGAGAATGTAGGTGATATAGAGTTATAAAAATGCTTAGATTAATTATACATTTTAGTTTAGGAATGTTAAAACATGGAGCTTTGGAGTGACGCTTAATAATTTGTATTTGAGGTAATCTGCGGATTAGGATACCAAATGCAAATATGGTTATTATAAACCTCAAAGAACTAACAGTAGATAAGGGGATAAAGAAAATATGGAACGAGTAGTGAAGGCAAATCCAACCAAAGAATTTTTTGTAAATATGTTGGTTCGGGATATTTTGTTAAAGCAAGCGATTATTGAATTGATTGACAACAGCATTGATGGAGCAAGGAGTATTAGGGAAAATAATGAATATAAAGGTTTGGAGATAGTTGTAAAATTTAATGGCGAGAGATTTGAAATAGAAGATAATTGTGGTGGCATTCCAGTAGATGTCGCGGCAAATTATGCATTTAGATTTGGAAGGCCCAAGAGCGTCCAAAGTAGTAATACTGAAACTACAGGCATATTTGGAATAGGCATGAAAAGGGCTTTATTTAAGATAGGAAAAAATTTTGCAATTCATTCAACTACGAGAACATCTGAATTTGATTTAGAACTTGATGTAGAAAATTGGTTATCTAAAGAAGATTGGGATTTTGAGTTTGCCTCATATAAGGAAAATATAAATAATGAAGGAGTAAAAACAGGAACAAAAATAGTAGTTACTAATTTAAATGAAGATATTGCTGGAGAATTATGCAGTCAGGAATTTGAGACGGAACTGATTGAACATGTTCAGCGTAGAGTTGGGTTAGATATTGCATATGGAATAGCGATTACCGTAAATGAAAAAACGTTGATTGGAAATAATATTTCTTTAATTAATAATGAAGAGGGAATTAAAGTAGTTAAAGAAGACTATGATGATGACGGAGTCAATGTTCAAATATTGGGAGGAATAGCACCGCGGGAGGGAAAAAATTATCCACCTGAGAAAGCGGGATGGTATATCTATTGTAATGGGAGATTGGTAGTTGCGGCAGATAAATCCTCTCTTACGACCTGGAAAGATATGGAGAATAAAAGCAGCGGCGTTGTCTTTCACAATAACTATGCCGGATTTAGAGGTATTGTGTACTTTTCCTCCAAACAACCGGAGAAACTGCCGTGGAATACTACTAAAACAGGGCTTGATGAAACATCCCGAGTATATTTGCGGGCACGGGAGAAGATGCTCGAAATATTTAAGATTGTGAAGGGAATTATTGATGAAATCAAGAAAAATACGGAAGAAAAGGACGATGGAGTAGAAGAATCTGTTGCAAAGATGCAGGGAATGGAGATGACGGTATCAGAGATTAAGAAAGTAGTCAAAAACAGGGAAATGGCGATAAAAAGCATCAAAATTACAACGGAGCCTAATGTTACTATTAGTTATAAAAAACCTAAAAAAGATGCAGATGAGCTAAAAGGAGTTTTAGGCGTAAAATCCTATAAAGAAGTCGGAGAAAAAACCTTTGAATACTATAAAGATGCGGAGTGTTAAGATATGCCAGGGAGTGACCAAAAAATAAATTATCAATATCGTCCAGCAAAAGCAATCGAGAGAAAAATGCTGTGCGATTTGATCAGGGAGATACAATTGATCAGAGCGGATGGAGAAATGAGATATATTGGCTTGGGAGCCAAGTACTTTACCGATTTTCTTTTGCTCCATAATGAGTTTGGTATTACAGATATGATTAGCATTGAAGCCCAAAAAGAACGGCAAGTGCGCTATGATTTTAATAAACCCCTCAAGTGTATTCAAATGTGGTATGGTACAACAAACGAAATTTTGCCACAGATTTCTGGATTTGACCAGAAAATGAATTTAATATGGCTTGATTTTGACGATGCCTTTGGAGAGTCAATGCTTTATGATCTGCAAACTATTTGCAGAAATATCAATATAGGAAGTATGTTTTTTATTTCTTGTAATCACTCATACAGGGGGGAGAAGCAGTCTGAAAAAAGGGAGTCATTTAGGGAGAGCACAGGTATTTTCTTTGACGAGAATATTAAGAATGGGGATTATACAAACAAAAAGATGCCATATGTCATAAAGAAGATTATCGACGATCAGATCCGAAGGATAATTGATCTCAGAAACAGAACAGAAAAAGGTACAACAGTCGAATATATGCAGCTATTGTTTTTAACATATCAGGATGGAGCCCCGATGATGACAATAGGTGGAATTTTGGTTGATGATGAATTGAAAAACAAGATCAATGAAAGCAAAATAGTTGATAAGTATACATTTATATCTGATGGTGAAAATGTATTTTCAATTGATATACCGTGTTTGACAAATAAAGAAATTCAATTAATTCTAAAAAATTTGCCTATTTCCAAGGAGGAATTTCAGGAACATGAGGAAGATTTTTATGGAATAGAATATGAAGAAATATGCAAGTTTGAAAAAATTTACAGATATTATCCTTATTACTCAGAAGGGGTGTTTACTACATAGCAAGTCTGTTACTTTAATGAAAGTATTTTATAGACAAGTAGATAAACGAGGAAATGTACTATGGCTAAAATGATAGATAATGAACCCATATATTCAGGTGAGAAAAAAGTCTGGAAAATGTTTTATAATAATCTTCCACAACATTTTGTCGTATATAATACTCGCTCAATAAAAGGCTGGGAATTTGATTTTTGCATTATGGCGGAAGGAATGGGGCTATTTGTTATTGAGGTAAAGGGTTGGAAAGCGGAGACAGTTTTTAATGTTATAAACGAAGATACAATCATTCTAGCCGGTGAGGAAAAGCCATGTTCCAGTCCCAGAAAGCAGGCTCGGGGATACCGTTTTAGCATGGTCAATATGTTTCGGCAAACGTTGGGAATCAATCCGCTGGTCATGGATCTTGTTTGCTATCCCTTTATTACTAAAAAAGAGTATTATGAAAAAAGATTGGATATTATATCGGATGAGGCAGAAACTATTTTTTCAGAAGATTTAGAAAATGTATCCCTGCTGACTCAAAAACTTACCGCAAGGTATAATATCAATAAAGGTACGCCGCATGATGAGTTAAACGCAAAGCGGTTTGTACTTATCAGACATCATTTTGAGCCGAACTTTGATTTGAAGAGGAATACGGTAGAGCTGAATCCGGGATACTCAAGATTGAGGATTATCCGGCAGGAGATTAGGGATGAAGTAGTTGATGAGATTATTCAGGAGTATTTCAGCGGAATAAAGGAGATCATATTTGTCAGTTCAGGTTCATCCCTGATCAAATTGGTTGATCAGGTGGAGGCGCAGTTGGCTGCCCGAAAACTGTATCCGGAGAAGGGAGATTTAGGGGTTGGGGAGCAAAAAGGCATAAGAGGCAATATAAGTCAGGAGTATAATATTTTTAATTTTGCTGTATTTGAATTGCCGGAACTAGTTGGTATGACCGAAGAGGATGTCCTGATTGAAGAAGGTAAATATGACGAAAGGCAAAAAATTTTGCTGAAGGAACTGGCGGCTAAAACGGCATTTAATTTTCAGCAGTATGAAATAGAGCATGCCCCCGGCTACGGGAATATATTAGTTTTGGCAGGTGCAGGCACCGGAAAGACATATTCCATGGTTTCAAGAATTGCTTTTTTGTGTAACCGGTCGGCAGATGCCATAGTGAATATTGTCAGTGATATTGCCATGATCACTTTTACAAATGATGCCGCAAAAAACATGAAAAACCGGTTGAAAAAAATGTTTATGAATTATTTTGTGCTTACTTCCAATCAAAAGTATATGCACTTAATAGAAGATATGGGGCAGGTTCAGATATCTACCATTCATAAGTTTGCAATATCCCTTTTAAAAAACGAATGTATGTGCCTGGGATTGGGGTATGATTGTCAGGTGACTAATGAGACTTATGACCGAAAGAAATTGTACCACTTGTATTTGAATGCATATTTTGCTGAGAAAATGAAAGAAGATCCGAGTTTTGTACATCAAATGACAGCTCCATCGTATATATTGGAGGAGTTGTTGATCAATTTTTGCGATCAGTTGTATAATAAAAGCATTGATGTAAAGAGATTATCCATGGATGAATTAGATCATCCCATAGAGACGATGCCCTATTTTAATGAGTTAGTTGTAAAAGTAGTTATAAAAGCGGAAGTGGAGTATGCAAATCTTATCAAGGAAAGAAATATGCTCAGTCTGCGTGATTGCATGATTCAACTTCATGGCATGGTAAAAGACGGAAAAATAACGGAGCATAGAAACAAATATAAGTATGTGTTTGTGGATGAATTTCAGGACACAGATGATGGGCAAATTGAAACTGTGTTGGGATTACAGAAACTGTTTGGTGAGCAGTGCAGGTTATTTGTAGTGGGAGATTTGAAACAGAGTATTTACAGGTTTAGGGGCGCAACTTTAAGTGCGTTTGATCAGGTGAGAGATAATGGGGGTGACTGGCTCTGTTTCACCTTAAACAGAAATTATCGCACAGACAGCCGACTGCTGGATCAACTGCATTGTGTTTTTTTTGAGATGGGAAGACAGATGCGGTTGCCATATGAGGACAAGGATCATTTAACCAGTCGCATAGTGAAAAAATGTGAGGATGCTTTTTTGCTGTGTAAGATTTCTACACATAGCAAAGATAGCGGATGCTTTTATGATGATCTGTTCAATGAGTTAAAAGTACAGACGAATGCAATAATTAAATTGGGTAAGCAGAATAAACTGGGGGCTGAAGAGAAGACAATAGCCATTCTTGTGCGGTACAATTGGCAGATTTCCCAAATAGTCAAAGAGGCCGAAAAAAGAGGGATTGTAGTCAGAACGGCGGATGGGGGAGATCTGTACAGACTTCCGTCTACGATGGATTTGTATAAGCTGGTTATGGCAGTCACTCACCCGCATAATAAAGTTTATCTGGCAAATTTAATAATGTCTAACTATGTATCCCTGAATTTGAATATGTCTCTGTTAAAGACAGGAGATTCGGATGTAAAAACGGAGGAATTGATTCGGGTACTTGATGAGTATTTTATGCTTATTCTTGGGAAAAGATGGAATCAGTTAATTGCGGAGTTTGAGTCAAAGCCAGTGCTTGTGGTATTGCGGGAGATCTATGAGGCGACGAAACCCTGGCGGTCAGTCAGCGGAGATCAGGATATGCAATCGGCATACAGGATGAATTATGAGTGCTTGATTGAGAAAATATTGCAGAAGTATGCGCGAGAATATATGACAATCAATATGGTCAACGATTTCTTGAAAATCAATATTACGACTTATCAGGAAGAGGCATCCAGAAAGCCAGAATATGATTCAAAGGATGTGGATGTTATATGTACAACCATCCATAAGGCAAAAGGGTTGGAGTACGGAACGGTTATGCTTCCTTATACGGGGGAGGATATTTCCGACATAAGGGTAAAGGGATTAAGTGTCAATGTTCTTGGCGGTAAGATATACTATAGTTTCTCACAGGGGAAAAAGGTGGATTACAGCGAAGGATATGATATAAAGGCGGAAATGTATGAAAAGGAATGTGAAGAAACAAGGATTTTATACGTGGCGTTGACAAGAGCGATTCGGAATATTGTGTGGTTTGAAGACTTGGACAGTGAAGTACAAACGAGCTGGGGCAACTTTTTGGAGGTTGTTGGATAATGGCAATAACAATTTATACATACAGTAACCCGTACAAAATTGATAAAGAGCCATATTGGGCATCCATTCAGAACTGTTTTCATCTGTGTGTATCACAGACTTTGGCCAACGGTCTGTGTGACCAATACAGAGAATTTTTTCAGGGTAAGCTGACCACAATTAAAAATTTTGTCAATGTTTTATATAGAAATTGGGAAAGCGATGTATTTGCGATCAGTCAAAGGGCGGTAATAGACAATGTAATTGATTATTTGGACTTTTCTCTGGTTGTGCCGGGTACGATGGAGCTTTCAGATGTTATCGGGGCTTTAAAACGCAACAGAAATTCCGTATGCGAAAGTATTCGTACAATGTTTGAACTGGGTATGGAGCCCGGTCAGATCAAAGAGTCCGAACTGACATATGAACAGCGGTGCGTAGTAGAAATATATAAAGAATTAGAACGAACAGGAAATAAGTTTTTTGCGCTGAAAAACAATTTTACGGAAGAGGATATTGATAATGCCATATCAGAAACGATAAAGTTGACGGTGGGATCGGGAACAAAGGGGGATATTTCTGAAATACGTGGGGATTCTATCATCATTCATGGTATTCATCAGTTTTCTCCGATTATGCTAAAAACAATAGAAGTTCTCAGCAAATATAAATTGGTTGTTATTTTATTTAATTATCAACTGGAATATAAAAGTGTGTATCAGACTTGGCTGGATGTATATTCGTTGTTTGAGAGTAAGGTTGTCATATCACCGAAGGACTTTAGTGATGACCGAGAGAGCTTTCAGGGGGGCAGGGCGGCAAATAATATTGCAGCTTTGATAGGCGGAAATACATGTTCCATTGATTTTGCGGAGAAGATAGAGGTAGTAGAATATAATAATGCGACGGAATTTGCCGGATATATCGCAAAGCTGTTTGAAGGGGCGGAAAGAGCTCGGCGGGATGAGAATTTTGCCCATCCTGCGTTATATTATATGGACGAGCAGATTTATGCGGCAAACAGTGCTGTTAATGATATTCTGAAAATTTATTTTCCAGAACAGTTTGGGGAGAGGGACTTTTTAGACTATCCGATCGGGCATTTTTTCTTTGCTATAACCAATATGTGGGACTTGGAAACGCAGTCGCTTTATATCCGGGATTTGCGGGATATTTATGAATGTCTTTCATGTGGGATTATCACAGAGAAAGTTCCCGGCGAATGCGTTTCTATATTTGATAAGGCGAGGCTGTTTTTCTCCAGTGAAACCACCATATCAGACATAATCAAAAAGCTCAGGCGACTAAAAAGGCAGCTCAGGGATATAAATGATGATGGGGCAGAAAGGGCAGAATGCCAGAGAATTGAGTATTTTGATCTGTCTGAAAGCGAAATTGACAAACTGATTATTGCCTTGATGGATTTGAATGGCATTGCGGAACTTTTTTATGCCGACTTCAATGATCAAAACAATGATTTCAAAGTATTTTACGGGAAAATCCGAGAGGTGCTGGTTTCCCATGTGTTGGACGCACGGGATATTGATGACGAGTTCAAGGATATTGTGCAGCGGGTACTGCGCAGAATAGAGGAAGTTGGCAATAGCGAGGCCAATGCGTCCTTTGACTGTCTGAGAGATACAATGCAGTTATATCTTCGGCAGGTTCCGGGGGAGGGCAGGGGTGCAAAATGGATTGTGCGTAATTTTGAGCAGATTGATGGTGACATATTACGGAAAAAGTCTAACACACAAAAGAGAATACATCATTTTGCCTGTCTGTCAGATCAAGATATGAGTATCTCTCACAGGGACGAGTTCCCCTGGCCGCTGGATATAGATTTCTTTGAAGTGGCGCAGTCCCCGGTGGATTGGAAATATCAGGTGTTTGTGACATCACGGTTAGAGTATAAGAATTTCCGGCGCTATGCGTTAATTTATGGACTTGCGTTCAGCAGATGCCCGGTTAAGCTGAGTTATATAAAGAATAGAGGCGAAAATACATCGGAACTGTACTATCTTTTTAATGCGTTAAACGTAGAAATAAAGCCATATGAACCCGATGTTCCGATCGGTTATAAACAACGTGGGGAATATATAGAAATAAGGGATTATGGGATGGCCAAGTTTTCCAAGTATGATCTGATGAGATATAACTTGTGTAAATATCGTTTTTTGCTGGAGTCGATTATAGAAGAAAGAAGTGTGTACAAGGACGAGTTTTTGCTGAAAAGATATTTGAAAGTTCTGTTAGAGCATAGAGCGCGCAGGCATTTTTCCGGTAAAGTATTTGCCTCTGATATTGTTTCAGATTATCTGCGGGATCAGTTGGAGGATCTAAAACCAAAGTTTGGGTTTGTGAATTACGCGGAAACATGGGATATAATAAAGAGCGCGCGTGAATATCTGGAAAAGTATGCACTATATCATGGTAGGTTTGTGCAGATCAGAGAAGAACAGATGGATCATATGACTAAGCGTGAGAACTTTTTGGCTACGAAACTTGCGGGAAACCTCATGGCGCATGAGGGAGAGATTTTTAAGAACTCTACACAAGAAGAAATTGACCATACTTTAAACAAAGAAAATCTGAGCGATGAGAAATATAGGAAAGTTTTGAACAGTTTGTGCGGCAATTGCTCCGAGAAGGATATTTGTCTGGAAAGTTTTCGCTTTAAGATGAGAGAAAAGAAGGGGAATTACAATGATTAAAGCAGGAGGGTTCGTGAGATGCCCTATTGACCGGGAATATCCCCAGACTCCAAGAATGTTTGCCACGGGAAAGGTAGTCAGCGTAAATGATTTTAATGAATCGGCGCATATAGAATTTGCCGATCCCTTTGGGTACAGAAAGTTTTTTGAGTTTATTCCCACAGAGGTGGAGGAAGCGCCTTTGAGGGCATTGGAACGCTGCCATCTTTTTAAAGGTACTGTTGTGCGGTATGGAAAAAGAGTGGCTACAGTCGTGGAATATAGGCGGAATGAAAGCGGTGTTTATGAATACTATATCCAGGATAATGCCAGTAAGGAGTATATTCGTGCAGAGGAAGGGGAGCTCACTGCGTCATTCCTTTCAGGATGTGCCAATCCGGTTCACCAGTTAAAAAAGTATGAGTTTCAAAACCCGTGCTGGTATCTTGGAAGGCAGATTGTAAAAGATACCATGAACATTCTGGATAATGCGATCTGTGGGTTTAGAGAGTTGGCCGGCTGTAAAATATATTTAAAGGCGTTCCAGCTAAACACAATCATGCGGTGCGTTCAAAGTGAGAAATGCAGATTTATGTTAGCTGACGAGGTGGGTTTGGGAAAAACCATCGAGGCATGTTCAATATTAAAAATCTTTTTGACTGACAAGGCGGAGAAAAAGATTGTTATCGTAGTTCCCCAGTCCCTGACTGCGCAGTGGAAAACGGAATTATTGTTTAAGTTTGGGATTATGGAAGGAAAAAATAAAAATGGGAATTGCGTTTCCATATGTTCGGCGGAGGAGTTGTCCGATTGTGAATGCGGCGACAACTGGGACTTCGTAATAGTGGATGAGGTTCATAATTATCTAAAGGAAAGAACGATATATGAAAAAATACATAATCTGAGTGTCAATGCGGAAAATATTATCCTGTTGAGTGCCACTCCGATCCAGCAGCGAAAAGAAGAATATCTGGATCTGTTGAAACTGATTTTACCGCAGCGGTACGACCATATGGCGGCCGATCAATTTGAGGAGTTGGTGGAGAAACAGAATAACATAGCGAGAACCGCTTATATTCTTTTGGATCAGTTGGACAGTTTTAAAAATGAATTGTTGCCGGATGTGGAAGAGGAGGATGCTCATGACAATGAGGATGTTCAAGAGGAATTGGAGGGGATCAACGAAAACCTGCGCAATTTAGCGGAAATGATAGGGGATGAAAAACTGTCGCAAATAATAGCCGGGATTGATAACGCAAAAGAAGATTTTGGCATGTACGAAGTTCAGGTTGCCATTTCATATGTCTGCGACAATTATCAGATGGAGAGGAATATTATCAGGGGACGCCGTGCTTTGCTGGGGGTGCATTCCCAGAATAAAGAGGGGGAATTTGCGGAACGAAAGTTAGAGGAAATCACATACTCTTTTGGAGAAGAAGATAACTATTACGAAAGCGAGGTATATCGCACTCTGAAGGAATGGCTGGTTTCGCAGCAGGAAACCTTGGATACTGTCAGGATTGAGAGAGAAATCCGACCGGTGCTGGAGGCCTTTTTCAGTTCTCCGTG
The DNA here is from genome assembly GCA_011959105.1 of Lachnospiraceae bacterium. GTDB lineage: Bacteria > Bacillota > Clostridia > Lachnospirales > Lachnospiraceae > Acetatifactor. Next base: position 60,486 of record BLLU01000264.1, read on the forward strand.
GGCATATGTGGCCAGACTTGAAAAGGTGTATGGAAAAAGTGCTCTACCTGATGATGTGTGGAAGAGCGCCAGCAGATGGCTTGAGGATGAGAACGAGGCCATAGAGCAGCTGGCGGACATTATGGATGATGTGCAGGTACATCCATCGCGACTGATGAAATTAATCAGTTATATAGACATACATCTATACGGGAAAAAGGTTGTGATATTCACGGATCACGCCGAAACCTTTCATATATATTATGATGTTTTGCGGGAGGCTTTTGGTGAGGAGGTAACCGGGTTTGCGAAGTTCCTTGATCGGGAAGAGGCCGAAAAAAATATCTACAGGTTTCAGTCTGAGGCGGATTGCCGCATACTCATCTGTGATCAAACAGGTGGAGAAGGCCGCAATCTTCAGATAGCGGATTATGTGGTACATATAGATTTGCCGTGGAACATCAATGTGATTGAGCAGAGAATAGGACGGTTGGACCGAATGGGACGGAATGTGGAGGTGCCTGTTACTTCCGTTGTTATTCATACAACCGATAGTTATGAAGAGCAGTTGTTTGATTTCTGGAATAAGGGTTTAAATGTGTTTAAACAGTCTCTCAGCGGTCTTGAGATCATTATGAATGATATCAATCGAAAGATTGTGGAATCTATAAAGACCGATTTTGAGTATGGGTTATATCGGTTAATCCCAGAACTGATTGAGGAGGCCGAGGGAATCAGAGAAACTGTTCGCAGAGAACAGATTTTTGATACTACAGCATTAAGATTTCGTCCCATGTATATTCAGTTGGAAAAGCTTTTGGCAGACTATCAGAGTAAAGAAAATACGATTTTTGCGGAAACAATGATGAGTTGGGCCTCTTTGGCAGGTTTTGGGAAAATTATGCAGGACAAATCCGGCCAATTGGTTTCTTTTGACAAAACAAATTTTTCGACTCGGTCTGCGCAGAATTCTTTTCTGATCCCTCCAAATTGGAACGATTTTCTGTCCAGAAAACATAATGAGTTAATGATCCGGATACAAAGAGGGGAAAAAAGCGGGAAAGCCGGGACGATCGCATACGGGAACGGGATTATCGCATATGAGAGTGGAGTTATAAAGGGAACCTTTGATCGGGATATTGCCATCAAAAATGACTATATACATTTTTATGCTCCGGGTGATGAGATTTTTGACAGTATAGTGAATAATGCCCTGTGCTCCTATAGGGGAAAGTGTACGGCGTTTGCTGCGGAATCGGCGTTTGATTGGATGGGCTTTATTTATACCTATTCCATAGAGCCCAATGAACGGCTTTTGCTGGAGGAAGGTGTGGACCTGCATATGCTTGGAATGTTCAGGCAGTATTTGGCATCGACAATTCAGGTGGTGCCGGTTGCGTTCAGCGCATACAGTGACGTACCGGAAAAGCAGGTGCTGTCTGAACATAGGCGAATTTCCCAGATGGGATATTTTAACAGGTCTGATACAATAGAGCATTTGGGGCGGAGGGGCAGAGAGGATGGATTTTTGAAGATTTCAACAAAACATTGCGCCAGCAATCTCGACTGGTTCAAAGCGCAATACGATGAAGACAGATGGGAAAGGCTGGTGGATCAAAGCAGCAAAACGGCTCGGAAAAAGGCGAGGGACAGGTTTGCCATGGCATCTGATCTGGCAGGGGTCAGGGAAATGATGGAACAGATTCTTTCAACAAAAGAGTCAAGGGAAAAGTATTTTGGAGCATGCAAAGAGGAGTCTGCGGAACAACTGAAGAGACAACATTCCATTATATATGAAAGCCTGTCAAAGCCGGTTATTCGGTTGGAGTCCGCCTGTTATATGTGGTTGATTAAGAGATGAACAGACAAAATATAATAGATAACTTGGAAAAGTTGATAAATGAAGAGACTGAGGAGCCTTGCTGCATAGAGGAGGAGGGCGATCAGGATGTGGTTGACGCTTTTATGAGAAATACGGTGCTGCGTCTAGTTAATACATACAGGCAGTACCGAAGTGGAGAATGCGCAGAATCTGACTATATGGCGTCTCTTCGAAATTTCATGCTTGTGTTCCAAACGCCTTTACGGATTGAAAAAGCGGATATTTCGGAGAATAATTCTTTTGGGATTTATAAGTTGGACGATGGATTTAGGTATTACGCGGCATATGATGTCCCTAAATTTATTAAACACAGGTCTTTTGTGGAAAGTGCGTTTATTAACAGCAATACACATACAGCGGATACCGATTTGAAGTATCTGTTAAATACAAATGAATACATACGGCGTTTAACTGGTTTTGAATCCTTTAAATCCATTGAGCAAAAGCTTTGTGTATATGGGGCTATTAATGCTCCTGCCGGATATACCTTGCTAATCTCCATGCCTACAGGGGGCGGGAAGAGTCTGGTAACGCAGGCTGTGGGATATGAGACAAAAGGCCTCTCCATTGTGGTAGTGCCCACGGTTTCGCTTGCGATTGATCAGGAAAGAGCAGTCAGGAAAAATGTAAAGAATATAGCGGAGGGCGAAATATTTTGCTATTACAGCGGAATCAGCAATTCCGATAAAATCCTGGAGGCAATTGAAAAGAGGACGCTTCGGCTGCTGTTTATTTCGCCGGAGGCATTGCTGAAGAATGAACAGTTTAAGCAGTCAATTCGGCAGGCTAACCGTGACAGATACATAAAGAATTTAATCATTGATGAGGCTCATATTGCAGTTGCATGGGGTGACTATTTCCGGGTGGATTACCAGTGCCTTGGCCCCTGGAGAAATGAACTGCTGAAAGTCAACCCGGATATAAGAACATTTATGCTGTCTGCAACCTTTCGGGACGATACAGTTATGGTATTGAAAAAAATATTTGCGGATGCCTGTAAATGGATAGAATTGAGGTGTGACTCCTTGCGCAAAGAACCCCGCTTTATTTTGGAAGTGGCGAGGGACTATTATGATAAACGCGATAAGGTGCTTGAACTGGTAAATAAACTTCCGCGGCCGATGATCCTCTACGTGGACGCCCCTTATGCCGCAGGGCAGTGGAAAGAATTTTTGGAGAGGAATGGGTATGAAAATATAAAAACTTATACCGGGGAGACAGCATCTGGGGAACGCAGGGTACTGATTGACCAGTGGGCAGAAAATCAGTTTGAACTGATGATTGCCACATCGGCGTTTGGAGTGGGTGTCGATAAGCCGGATGTCAGAACGGTGATTCATTTGTATGTTCCTCCAAGCCCTGATGCATATTACCAGGAGTTGGGGCGGGGAGGAAGAGATGGGTTGCCATGCCTAAGTGTGATGTGCATTGAGAAAGGGGATATTATCAATAATAAAAGTGCTAAAGTGCTGACTACTGAAAAACTGTGGGGGCGGTGGTGGAGTATGTACAGAGACACTGCAAATCAATGGCAAAATGGATTGATTGCGGTTTTGACTTCTACAAAGCCTAACTATAACAGATCCCACTTTTTTGAGTCAGGCAATAGCGCGGATGAGAAATGGAATATATATGTACTGTTGCTGCTTAACAGATATGCACAGATTAAAATAACAAATATAGACTTGGATCAGCAAAACAGATATATATTTACAATCAAAGTCTTGAATGCTCGAATTACAGTGGAGTCCGATGAAACCCGAAGATTATTTGAGCAGATCAGGGAAGCAGAGACGGTCAGGATTCAGAAATCTTTTGATGTGATGAAGGATTCTATAGAAAAAAGGGAAGTATCGTGTTGGTCAACAATGTTTTATGATACATATCCGCTTGTCTCGGAATACTGTGCAGGCTGTAACTGCCATGACAGCCAAGTGATAGATACGTCGCAGGAGTTTCCGTTATTGAAGTGTGTGGAAAGAGTAGGGAAAACAGTTTCTAAGAAAGTGGAAGAGCTCTTTTCCACTACCAGGGAATTGCTGATCTTGGGGAAAGGTGACGTGAAAGCAGTAATCAGCGAGTATCTCCCGAATATTGTGGTATGTAAAAACGGCGAAGTTATCGGCAACGTGACTGATCCGGGTATCATATATATGAACTTTGCGGAATATAGCGCCATGCAGGAGCATGACAAGGGTTTTTTTATTGCGGGATTGGTAATGGTGATTTATAGTGACAACGAGGCGGAGGCCGTCGCCGAATACAAAGGTATAGTGAGGTATTTGACCGATTACAGATATATAATTCATGTATCCGGGACAGATTTTTATGTATCAAGAGAAAGCGGGAAAAGGATATCGGAGCAAATAGACGGAGCGGTGATCAGGAGGTAATGTATGTTTAATGGAAACATGGTGACGGGGGCAATTCCGGCAAGGGTTTTTGCGCTATATAAGATCGTAGCAAGCAAAAAAGACATCTCCAGGGGTGCATTGCGGGGGCTTATGGAACCCGAAGAAATACATGAGGGAACTTCCTATTTTTCGGAGATTTTAAAGGCGGCAATGGAACTGAAACTTGTTGACCAAAGGGATAGTTCCATTATACCGATAGTGCCAAAGGAACAGTTAAAAACAATGGAGGATTTCAGGATACTAGCGATTCGAAATTTATCCAATTGGGGGGACTTTGAAAACAGTCAATTTTATAAGTGTACAAATGCTATTGTAAATATGGATGAAAAAGTATACAAGCACAGCAACATATCCGATTCGGAAATGTTAAACTACTTATCTGAACAGACTGGGCAGCAAATTACACCCCCCATGGTTCGAGGATGGCGTTTTTGGGCGCAATTTCTGGGGTTTGGATATATAAGTGATATGGCTTTTTTGCCTAATGCGTATATATTTGTAAAGAATGTGATGTATATAATGGGGCTAGATAAAAATGCAGAATACCCCATGAGAGAATTTATGAGCAGATTTTCCCAGTATGGAAAAATTATCATGCAGGATTCCGCTGCCTCAAAAGATCTGAACATTGCGCTGTCCAGCGCTTTAAGAGAACTGCATGACAACAAAGAGATTGAACTGAAATATGGCAGCGACCAGGAGCACAGATGGATTCTTTACCCGTCAAATGAATCGTTTAACGAGTCGGTGGCGTCCATTGTGTATAGGGGGTAACGGGATGAACAAAGAGATTGCAAAGCGAAGATATAAGGATGTTCTCAGACCGGATGTGATCAATAATTCTCAGGGAGATTTCCTGGCTACGCATGTTCCGATGAAGAACCTCTATTTAACCGACCATGCGGAACTATCTGACCAGGATAGAAAATCACCCATGACGGAGGAGAGAATATATGAACTTGTTTTACCGCTGGGAGAGGAAGATCAGTTTGTATTGGTCAAAGGGCCCAGCGGCGCGGGAAAATCCCATCTGATCAGATGGTTCTATACTATGTTGGAACTGCGTAAACCGGACAGTGAGATTGTACTTTTTATCCGAAGGGCAGATAACACATTAAAAGGGACGATCAGGCAGTTGATCGAGTTGCCCGAGGTAAAGGATTTGCCGGACAGGGAACTATATAAAAAACTGTCATCTGCATCTACAAGGATTCCGGAGAGGGAATTGAAGAATACTATTTATTATCATTTTGTCACCTTGATTGAGAGCGATGATGGTACAGCGGGAAATGGCGAAGAACGGATGATCAGCAATGTTGACAGAAAGCATCTGATCACACTGTTGCAGAACGATCTGTTTAAAAAGAGGCTAATGGCGGAAAGCGGGCCTGTTGACCGTATTTACAATAAATTTGCGGAAAATAAATCTTCTGACGTAAATGATGAGGTGGCGGAATTTAAATGTAGGGATCTGGAGATAGATTCTGTGTTTCGGGATGAATTGATGAATGCCGGCGCAGATCAAAAGGCGAGAAAAATAGCCGACCGAATGGTGGGGGATGATGAATTTGTTAAAAAGCTGGCTGACTATATGAACCTGTTTGTGGAAAAGGTGATACAGCGATGTACCGGTCTGGAACCGGGAGATCTTTCCAAAGTCATCGAAGAGATCAGACAGGAGCTGTTTAGGCAGGGGAAAAACCTTACCATATTAATTGAGGATATCACGGCGGTATCGGGAGTTGACGAGTCACTCTTAGACGCATTGCTCACAGACCGAAACGGATATTCGGACAAAAAAATGTGTAGAATAAACGCAGTTGTCGGTTCCACAGACGGTTATTATAGAGACAAGTTCCGGGCAAACATAAAGGGTAGGATAAAGAGATTTGTCAATGTTCCGGATGATGTGTTTGATGGAGACCAGACGGGGCTGATAGAGTTTTTTGCCCGCTATCTGAATGTAATTTCTTTGGAAGAGGATACAATTAGTAAATGGATTGCCGTAAAGGCAGATGCGGATCAGTATCCTGTACACACCGTGACGATCGGAGAGGGATGGGGAAAATACAAAGTGGGGGAAAAGGAACTCAATCTTTTTCCTTTCAGCGAGCATGCAATTCTTTACCTGTATAATAAGCAGGATATAAACAAAAGAAATCCCAGAGCGCTAATGCGTGAAGTATTGGAGCCGTATCTGGCAGATTCCTTAGAGGATTTGCACAGGTTCCCTGTGCGCAGAGTATCGTTGGAGGGTGTCAATCCAGATTTGCGGAACACTGTGTATAATAGAACAGACCTGGAGGACGGCACGAAATTGAGGCTGGTTCAGTTCATGTATATATGGGGAAATGGCACGAACCATGTATATGAGGAGGACGGAATCAAATATATCGGGGGAATCCCGCTGCAGGTATATATGGAACTGGGATTACCGATCATTGATGGAAAAGAAGTTGAAAAACCTGTAGTGGAACACGCTCAGGAAAAACGGGCCGAGGAGGCGCAAAAAAGAGACAGAGAGACGAGTAGTACAGTTGTTGAAAATGAACAGGTGACAAATGTACTGAGAGAAGTTGACCGTTGGATTGAAGATGTCAATTACAAATTAAACATAGGCGCTACAACAAAGAGTGTCCGGGCGCTGAATGACGTAAGGAAAAACATGAATGATTTTCTTTATGAGGTAATAGATTGGCTGGCGGAAGGGGTTCCCATAGACGTGGTGAATAAAGTAAAGGAAACTTCTGGAGCATTCCTGGTAGCATTTGAACGGCAAACCACGGAGAGTAATGCCTTTGTGATATTGCCGGCATCCATTGAATCCAGGAAAATCATAGAGGCCTTTGTGCGCTGGAGCGAGGTGGGGAAAAAATCTTGGGATTTTCCCGGTTCAACAGATTATTTGTACAGAGTGCAGCGTTGGAGCGAGCATATAAAACCTGAGATTGTAAAGGCTATTATGCAATACAATGGAAAAACTGTTAATTATTTTTCTTATGCTGTAGCTGCGGAGTTTTATCGGTTAATATTGAACGGTTACTGCAAAGAATATAAAAACCCACAGAATTTGACCCCTTTGTTGCTTTTACGAAAATTTCCCGCGGTTTCTGCAGAAAATGGACATACAAAGGCATGGAACGACCTTAGAAAAATGGTAAACGATTCGGATGGGGAAAAAAGCCGCACCTGTGTACTTCAATATTTTAATCTGCCACAGGGAACGGCAAAGGTTTCCCAAAACTACGTGATGGAGTATACAGTATTTAACAGCCAGGTAAAAAAAGTGATTAATACAGGATTACGTTATGCCGAAGAAGAGTTACAGCTGGATGATCCTGTGCGGAAGAGAAGAGAATATAGTATATACCTGAAAAAAATACAAGATAGAATAGAAGGGGTAATTCAGGAAGAAGAAAGAGCCATCAACAGCAAACTGGATGTGATGAGACAACTGGTAGATTTGGATACTCTGGAAGAGGATGAAGATGTCAGGGAAGTGATAAGGGAAATAAAGAAGTTTTATGAGCAGGCAAATAAGAGCCATATAAGCGCCGCAATTCATGATAGATCAGATCTTATTGGCAAATGCCAAAGGAATGCGGGAATGATTGTAAAAGCAATAAGAGAGGCACTATGTATCCAGGACATTGTAGATCCGGTGGAAAAATTAATCAGATTGAGCAAAGATCCATTAAAAGATCTATCTCTTTTTACAGAACTGCTGAGTACAGTAGACAGTGATGTACGTAAGACTGATCAGGAAATTGAGAAAAGGATGGGGAATGTATCGCTTGGTGGGGATAATTCGGTTGAGACAAAGTATGCCAGAGAACAAATGCGGATCAGGCAATGCAGAGAGAATATGGAGGCGGTGAAGAAAAGACATGTTGGTGGATGATATAAAGAAATCGGTGACGTGTTTAAAACGATTGGATGATGCGGAAAGCGCAGAACAGGATGCGGCAAAAAGAGAAAAAAACGATAAGGAATTTGCGTCTTTGGTAGATAGTTTTACATTATCCATTGAGAAACTCTCCAGCGCATGCGAAAAACTGGATTATGATCCGTCAGATGAGATGATCCAGGATGCGGAGAATGTAATTGAGATGATGGAAAGTACTGTTTCACTGGGGATGGTTGATGAGACAAAATTGGATCGTGTGAAACGTAAAAGCCGCGAATTAAATGGCAGCCTGTCCAGGGAATGGGGATCGTTTCATAGAAATAAGACAGAGGGAATTTTGAATAAACTGAATACTTTTGGCGGTTTGATGCAGGAGCAAAATCAGGTCCAACAATTTAGGAACCGTATTACAGAGAGTAGAGAATGGGATGGGCTTTCTCTTGCTGATAACGGAGTACATACAAGGCTGGATTTGCTGAGAGCTACCATTGATGAAGTGGCTCATATGGAAGAAAGCCTGAATCTGGTAGAAGAGGTAAGGGATTTCATTGCTTTGGTCACAAGAGGTAAAGCCAAGGTAAGCGATTTGAATGAGACCATTGTTAATTGGATACAGAAAGAGGGCCTAAACGACAAATTTGTCATTGGATTAAAAACTAATTGACAGCATATATACGCAAGGATATACTTAAGTAGTACTTGAGTATATCCTTTATGGCTTAGAGGACTTTGTTTTTCAGTTTTGTGGAATGCTTGTATGCAATCGGTAAAAGGGTCAGTGGTTCAAGGGCAGAGGTAAGCATGGATTTTGTTTATAGATTTCCTGTGGTAAGAGGCATTCAGGCGGGAGTAGAATACTACATAGCGATGGTTCCGCTTAAAATGCTTTCCAGACTGTTCCCGGCAGAGGACGAGGAATATGTGCTGCCTGAATACAGGGCGCAAAGGAAACTGAATGAGGCCAGGATCCCTGTTATATCCAAGTATATACTGGATAATAGGGACTCCTATGTCTTTTCCGCATTGGCAGCGTCCATAGACGGAAATTTCTCTTTTGAAAAGAGCGGTAAGAATCCGGATCTGGGGGTGTTGGAAGTTTCGATGGATACGCATTTCCTGATTAATGACGGGCAGCATCGCAAGTCCGCCATTCTGGCTGCCCTAAAGGAAGATCCCACACTTGAGAATGAGACTATTTCGATTGTATTTTATGCAGATCAGGGATTAAGGCGCAGCCAGCAGATTTTTACAGACTTGAATAAAAATGCTGTAAAAACATCTAATTCCATATCGGTACTATATGATTCAAGGGATAAAATTGCTGTCATTACTCGCAATGTGGTGGGAAATATAGAATTTTTAAACACATATACGGATAAGGAAAAAGATAACTTGGGAAAGTTTTCATCAAGTCTATTTACCCTGAATACTTTTTATTCGGCGAACAAGTATATTGTGGGTGGAAAGCAAAGTAAAGCCATAGAAGACTTCCTGATGAGATATTGGTCCTGTGTGGTGGAACATATGCAGCCATGGCAGGAACTGCAGGACAGAACAATCACTAAAGTTGATTTGCGAGAGAACTTTATTGCCACCCAGAGTATTGTCATACAGGCTTTGGGACGTGTTGGCAATGCTTTTTATACAAACGATTTAGATATAGAGTGCTATCTTAAGAAGATTGAAACGATTAATTGGAGTAGAGGCGCCAGACACTGGTACATGAGGGCGGTTGGCAAAAATGGGCGTATTATAACAAATAAAAAAGCAGCCCTGCTTATAGCCAATGTGATTAAGAAAGAGATTGGACTTTCTTTGATGCAGGAAGAGAAAAATGCCGAAGATTCATTAAAAAGGCTGTTGAAGAATAGAGGATGAAAATGGCTATTTCAAGAGAAAAGATCGAAGGGCTGATTGTAACTATTCAGAATTTGTATTTATCGGATAATATTCCGTGGGTTATTGGTTATTCAGGGGGCAAGGACAGCACGGCCGCAGTACAGTTGGTTTGGATGGCGCTTGAAAGGCTGCCGGAAGAGGAGCGGCAAAAGCAGGTTTATATTATGAATACAGATACTTTGGTTGAATCTCCGATGGTGTCAAGGTGGGTTGAAAAATCACTGGAATGTATGAAAGCCGCCGCCGATGCGAAAGGACTGCTCTTTAAACCAGTAAGTCTGATCCCGGAATATGACAATACATTTTGGGTCAATCTGATTGGACGGGGATATCCGTTTCCGCGAAAGAAATATAGATGGTGTACGGACCGACTGAAGATTCGGCCCGTAAATGATTTTATCAGAAACACGATCGCAGAGCATGGACAAGTAATCCTGGTACTTGGAACAAGGAAAAAGGAGAGTTCCAGAAGAAATAGAACAATGACAGATCTGGAGAAAAAGAGGGTGAGGGAACTGCTCAGCCCGAATCCAACCCTGGCAAATGAATTGGTGTTTTCTCCTATGGAGGATTGGGATAATGACGATGTGTGGGCTTTTTTGATGCAGTATAAAAATCCCTGGGGATATTCTAACACAGAGCTGATGACAATGTACCGCGGGGCGACGGCAGATAATGAGTGCCCGCTTATGGTGGATCAGTCCATGCCCTCCTGTGGAAAGAGCAGATTTGGGTGTTGGGTTTGTACCATGGTGGAAAAAGACAAATCTATGGAGGCAATGATTTCCAACGACAGGGAAAAGGAATGGATGGCGGCATTGCTGGATTTTAGAAATGAGTTTGGCAACGAGGATGGGGACCGTGAGAGAAGAAGTTTCAGGCGTATGAAAGGTAATCTTCAGGGTAACTATGGGAAGTTGTTCCATGGGCCATATAACAAGGATATTAGAGAACAGTGGCTGGAAAGACTGCTTTCGATGCAGAAAGATATAAATGAAAACGGACCACAGGAGTTTCGGGATTTGGAACTGATACGCCTGCCGGAGTTACAGGCGATCCGGCGGATCTGGGTAAATGAAAAGCATGAATTTGAGGACTCCCTGCCTCGAATTTATGAAAAAGCATTAGGTAAAACCTTTGAAGATCCTGAATGGATACATAGCGAAAATTTTGGACGTGATGAATGGGAGATTTTGAGAAAAGTATGTCATGACATGTATCCGGATGAAGAGTTAGTATTTGAAATGATGTATACATTGATAGACATCGAGAGTAAGGCGGTAGATGTCAGTCAAAAAAAAGGCATTCTGGATGATATCAACGATACCCTGAAAAAAACTTTTTATAAAGATGAAAAGGACGCAACAAAGTTTTATTATGACATGATGACTCGTAAGAAGAACTATGGTGGGAAATACAATGAGAAATTTTTAGATTATCAGCCATTGGCGTCAGAATTTGAAGAGGAAGAGGAAGAGTAATTCATGATAATCAAAAAATTAGTATTATATAATTTTGGCGTATATGCGGACATAAATACATTTTCTTTTGAAGGGAAAAAGCCGATTGTTCTGATCGGAGGTATGAATGGCCGTGGTAAAACAACTTTTCTGGAGGCTGTACTTCTGGCGCTGTATGGGGCCAATTCCCATGCGTACTATGAAAGCGGAAAGAGTACTTATGGACAATATCTTCGTTCTTTTGTGAATCTTGACTCAAATGACAAAAGGTGCAGTGTGGAACTGGAATTTGAGATCAATAATGGGATTAAGGAAAGATATACGATAAAGAGGGAATGGGATGCTGTTGCAAAAAGAACAAAGGAGCAGATACGAGTCTTAAAAGATGGTGTATATAATGAATTTTTAACCGATAACTGGCCGATGGTCATTGAAAATATATTGCCATGTGCTTTGTCCAATTTTTTCTTTTTTGATGGAGAAAAGATTGCGGAACTTGCGGTAGACAACACAAATGCTCAGCTTAAAAATTCTATTCGCTCAATGCTGGGAATCTCAGTACTTGATGTGCTTGGCAATGATATTGTGCGAAATTTAAGGCGGGTGGATAAGAAGGGAGAAAACAATAAGTCGGCGGAAGAACTTGAAAAACTGAAAGAGGAAAAGGATCATGCAATAGAGGATCTAACGGATATAGATAGGCAGATAGAGGAACTGGACCGCAAAATAAAGGAAGAAAATAATGCTTTGGAGAAACTGCGTCAATTGTATACGGAAAAAGGGGGAGACGCAGTCGGAAAACGCCAGGAAATAGTTCAGCAAAGAGCAACGTTTATGGCAGAACTGACAGAGAAATGTAGTAAATTGTATGATCTTTGCGCTGCAGAATTGCCCTTATTTTTAGTGAAAGATCTGATAGCTGATATTAAGCTGCAGGCGACAGATGAGCATGCGGATTTAATTATGAAACAGGCTATTTCTCAATTAGACAGTCTGTATTTGGATTTTGCAAAAGGATATAAGGGCGATCCCGGAGGTGGCGCTGCATTTGTGTATTATGTGAAAGAGCAGGTAAGCAGCGAAAAGGCGGCTCCTATATATGGATTATCTGATCAGGCACTTTTTCAGATCAACAATCTGGTTGAAGGAACTATGAAAAATGTGACTGATGATGCAAAAGAGATATTGACTCTGAAAGCGAAACTGGAAAAGCAGATCGCTGAATTAGATAGTTATATCACATTGGATATAAACGATAGCATATTACAGCAAATACATAAGCAGGTAGAGAAAACGGAGCAGGCTATCCTTGATGATCAGGTTAAAAGGGATGAATTAGTTCAGCAGAGAGGTGCCGCGAATTATAAAGTTATGATTTCCACTAGTACATTTAGCAATTATGTGGAGTCGTATCTTTCCACAGCAGAGCTAAGAGACCGCATAGACCGTATTTCAAAATACTCACATATGGCTTTAAAGGTTCTTGAGGAATTTGAAATAGAACTTCAAAAACGTAAGACAGATATTTTGTCGGAAACCATAACCTCTTGTTATAGAAAACTTTCCAATAAGAGTAATTTGATTCAAAAAATTGTAATGGATTCCCAAACACTGGATTTGCAGTACTTGTCGGAGGACGGCAGAGTAGTTTCCAAAGAGTCGTTATCTGCCGGAGAAAAGCAGTTAATGGTTATTGCGATCCTGTGGGCGCTGGCAATCTGCTCGAAGAAAAAATTGCCTGTAATCATTGACACCCCGCTATCCAGGTTGGATGTGTATCACAGAATGGCTCTGATAAAAACGTATTTTCCCAATGCGGGGGAACAAACCATCATTCTGTCTACGGATTCAGAAATAGATGCTGCATGCTATCAACTGATGAAAGAAAATATTGGAGAAGAATATACTTTAAGGTACGATGATGAGACAAAAAGCACCACGATTGTAAAGGGTTACCTGGTTGGAGAAAAGACATGATAAAAAAGCAGATCCATCTTTCACAGCAGTCAAAAGAACAACTGTCAAGGCTAAAAGGAAAAACAGGCATCAAGAATTGGAATATTTTGTGCAGATGGGCCCTATGCTATTCCCTTAGTGAAAAAACAGTACCTACGGATACTGCAAGCGTGGCGGACAGCAACTTGGAGATGTCGTGGCTCACTTTTGGCGGTGAATATTATGAAATATATGAGGCATTAGTAAAAGCCTGGTGTATTCAAATGAATTTAGCTACAGATGAAGAAAATGTGGAAAAATATTTCAGACTGAATCTTGAGAGAGGAATCGCCTACTTATGTGGCACCGGATTGATTAAGAATTTGGATGATCTGGTGATGTTGACTTTCAAGGAGAGAAAAAATTGAGTGTATATTTGGACTACAATGCATCTGCTCCCATAGATTTGCGTGTGTTGGATACTATGGTGGAGATATATAAAAACAATGTTGGAAATGCGGACAGCAGAACCCACTGCTTTGGAGAAAACGCACGTGCCGTGGTAGAACATGCAAGAGGGCAGGTGGCGCATCTCTTTGGGGTTTCAACTAGTGAAGTCTATTTTACGAGTGGGGCAACGGAGAGCAACAATATTGCCATTCAGGGGTTGAAAGAGTATGCAGAAAAAAGTAATAAGAGACATATAATTACAACCGCAATCGAACATAAAGCTGTTCTCGAAACAATAAAGTATATGGCTTCTCAAGGATATGAAGTTGATATAATCGCACCAGATCTATCTGGAAGAGTTGACGCAAATGTAATCTTGGACAAGGTGAGAGACGATACTTTGCTGGTAAGCGTTATGCATGTTAATAATGAAACAGGTATCATTCAGCCGGTAACAGAGTTGGGGGAAGAACTGTGCAGGAGGGATGTGCTTTTTCATGTAGATGCAACGCAAAGCAGTGGAAAGCTGGTTGAAGAAATCAGAGGACTTCGGTATAGTATGCTCTCCTTCAGTGCTCATAAAATGATGGGCCCCCAGGGTATAGGCGGTCTCATATTAAGAAGAAAATCATATAAAATTCCACCGATAAGGGCGATTATTTTGGGAGGCCAGCAAGAAGGAGGAATTCGACCGGGCACAATCCCCGTTGCTTTAACAGCAGGATGTGGAAAAGCATGCGAGATAGCAGAAAATGAATATAAGAAAAATGCAGTGCATGTGTACGCCATTAAGGAAAAAATAATGGCAGAACTAAATAATTCTGGAATAGAATTCCATATAAACGGCAACCAGGAATACTGTATGGGAAATACACTGAATGTATGTTTCACTGGAGTTTCCTCAGAGGCGTTAATGATTTCAACTAAGCAGTATTGCGGCTTGTCCAATGGATCTGCATGTACATCTAAAAGTTATTCTCCCAGCTACGTCTTAGCGGCTATGGGAATTCCTTTGGTACAAATAGAAAATTCGGTCAGGATCAGTTGGGGACCAGATACATTGGAAGACTATATGGTTGATAATTTCAGAAATATGTTAAAAGTAGCTAAGGAGATTAAGAATTAGCAGGAAGAGAGCGATATGGAATCTGGATTGTCTTTGGAGATCATTTATCAAAATAATTTGGATACAGGAAAATTTGCAAAAATGTTGGATAACACATCTCAAAGTTATAAGTTTTATTGGCTGGAGGCCATTTTAAGCTTAATGTTTGAGACAGAAGAGGATCTGACGTTTGATCGGATTATAGATGAAATGATTTGTGGGGCATGGCATACAGTAACTCATTATCATTTAAGACTGGGCCCTACTATAAATGGCAGTTCGGAAAATTTTTTAGAACATGCAATCAATGTTTTAAATATACAGGAGGGGAAAAACCTTGCGCAAAATCCAACTAAGGAGAAATTGCTTTTAGCGATAAAGAGAAATGAAGAGCTGCTTAAAAGGGACAAATACAGATTGACTGATTATGTTCCGTATAAACTTTTATATCCTTTTTTAGATGAGGAAGGTCTCGAATACTTAAGGAATGACCAAAGAGGAAGGTTTATTGAATATATAGATAAGCTGACGGACAATCTTTTCTATAAAATAATAGCTGGGAGAGGGTTACAGAAAAAAATACATATAGATGCGAATTGGAGAAAACTAATTCTTGACAATTATTCTGTGATTACAAGTTGGGTTAAATATCATAAAATTCAGTTTTTGCAGGATCGAAATCCGGGTGTTCCTGGTATTGTCTACAAAATATCTCCAGAATCTGATGATGTGCGAAAGCTAGAAAAAGCGAGGGACTTATGGAAAGCGATTGTAGAAATAACCGGACAGCCATTACGTGACATATATGCAGGCGAAGAATTAAGTATAGAGAATTTTGACCTTGATCATTTTGTTCCCAGATCATACATTGCTAATGATGAATTGTGGAATTTAACACCTATGAAGAAAGATTTAAATCGTAGTAAAAATAACAAACTTCCTTCTTGGGATAAATTTTTTGGAGAGTTTGCCCGATACCAATACTATTTGTATAGCCAATTATTTATGTCAAAAAATAGGAGGGCTACTATTGTTTTACAGGATAAATTTGAGAGATGTAAGCGGTATAATCTAAATGCCATATGGGCTGCGGAATGTCTGTATATTCCTAATAATAATAGGGAGCAATTTGTTAATATCTTAGAACATAATTTGAAACCCGTGTATGATGCGGCAAAGCTGCAAGGATATGATTTATGGAGAATATAGAATTATATATAGAGTCAACTATTGAATATTATAACCAAAATGCTGTGGCGTTTGTGAGTACAACAGTGGGCGCAGATATGGAGAGTATTTATGAGGAATTTGAAAAGTATATTAATATTGGAGGATGTATATTAGATTTAGGATGCGGCAGTGGACGAGATAGCAAGTACTTTTATGAAAAAGGTTATCATGTTATTGCTTTCGATGCAGCAATAGCTATGTGTGAAGAAACTAGAAAGCGAGTTCCGATTGAGGTGTTTCACCAGAGAGTAGAGGACATTGCATATGCTGGAAAATTTGATGCTGTTTGGGCATGTGCCTCTTTGCTTCATGTAGCAAGAGATAACATGCATGTAGTTCTTAGGAAAGTAGTGAATGCTTTGAAAACAGAGGGGATACTTTATGGATCTTGGAAATATGGAGACAATGAACGGGTTGATAAAGGAAGATATTTTACAGATTATACGGAAAAAGCAATGATAATGTTAATTGAGTCTCTACGCAATGTTGAGTTGATAAAGATTTGGGTAACAGAAGATGTGAGGATAGAAAAAAGTGATAATAGATGGCTTAACATTTTGATCAGAAAAATTGGAGTATAAATATTATATAATTTGAAAAACTTAATTCATAGAAAATAGTGTGAAATATTTGTAAGGAATAAATGATAAGTATTTAGCGGCAAGATTTAAGAATGTCAAATAAAGAGATTGATTGACTATTGTTTAAACAATAGTAGTATCGTTTCAATGGAAAAGGAGTATGCAGTCTGATACATAGAAAAATTTTTCTTATGGACATAAAGGACTTCCAAATCTGTGCCTACAAGGAAGCAAAGAAATAAAATATGAAGGCTATTCCAAAGTATTGTGCGAGGGTATATAATCAGGGAGATATCAGGATAAAGACACGTTATTTTGGCGTGTTTGATATGAATTGAAGAAAGGTATAATAGAAAATATGGGGAAGCAAAACAAAAGGAGTAAGGGAAGAAAAATAGACAATCAGGTTGAGTCAAAAGAGCAATTGATCGAAATGCATGCAGAGGCATACTATAGAGCACTTAAAAGAATAAAGGAAGAGCAAAGCGAGGAGACAATTTCCTTAGAAGAAAGCAAGAAAACGAAAAGGATAAAAGATATTCTGTTTTATATAAATGTAGTCTTTTGGCCGTGGAAAATCGGAAGACGGTTTAGAGTTAATAATCACATATATGATAGTATACTTAGTGTTGTAATTTCGTGTATGTTCAAGTTATTTGGATTATGTTTGTGGCTATTTGGTATATATGCAATTCCACATGGAATCGTTAGCATTACATTAAAAATACCTAATGCGTGGTTACTTGTTTTTCCTGTCAGTCTTGCATTAATGATGTGGGGAAGTATATTTATAATAGCGGGAAAAGAGTTCGAAAAAGAAAAGGACAGTAATATAATTTATGCATATTCAGCAAGTATTTTGGCTCTAATCAGCTGTTTATTGAGTCTAGTTACATTGCTGCAAGCATAAATATATGAGGGAAAGTATAGACCTTTGTGATCATAATTGGTTCTATATATTATTTTTAATAGGGGTTTAACATAAATAGAGTTGTAGTTATTGCTGGCGAAGGCGTATAAAAATGCGGTTTATTTTTGGCGGTAAGAAAAACCACAAAGATTTCCTAAGAAAAAATCCCTAAATTGTACCTCTGAACCCTCCTCCCCCCCCAAAAACCATCGTCCCATCTTGCGCTGCAGCATCTGCACCGGCGAACAGGTGGCAGGCTTTACGAACCTCCGCACCGGTAAATTCGAGGAAGTCATGCTGGTAAGGGATGACCGGGAACTGCGGGAGTTTATGGAATGGTATGGCATCAGTGAGATACACAGGGAATATTAGGGATTGGATAAAATACCGCCAATATAAAGAAAGGAAATAGTTGTATTTGCTTCAAAATACATCATACAAGAAAGAATAAATGAAAAGGAAACTAAAAATATTTATATACAAGTACATTAATTACGAAGTAATTAATGCAGTCATAGCAGCTATAACTATTTTGACTGTATGTATTAAAAGCAATATGAACAAAAATCAACAAATCCAAATCATTGATTGGACAATATTTTCTTCTATTGTTTTTGCGTTGCTGATGACAGCTATATCCAAATTAATCCACAATATTTTGATGAATAGACTGGAGGATTCCATCAAACTCACAAATGACTATGACGAACTGACACGAATGTACAAGAATCAAATGGTTTCTTATGATAATTCGTCTGCTTCAAAAAAGAATTTGCGCAAAGTGGAAGAGAGATGTAAAGCAAAAATATACATTCCTATGGTATGCGAACACAAATTGCAACAATGTGTAATTGATATTCAGGATTCAAATGATAGATATGAACTTCCGAACATAATTCGGGAGCATTTTGACGAGTTGTTTCAGATCCATTCGACATCTAAAGTTTATAATAAGCTAAATGTCAGAGTGGATGATTGGACGCTTAATAACAAAAAATTTGTAATGAAAACATCCAGAACAACGTTTTTTGATTCGCTGGTAACGAACCGCGCAATGGACTATCGCTGGAATAATGGGCTTACAGTTCGCGAACAATATGAATTTGGACCGATTTTGCATACTTTAAAGGATTCCCACTTATCTAATCATTTGGGATTTAACGGATTTGTGATATCTTCGGATGGATACATTTTTTTTGTAAAAAGAGGAAACAAGTTATCCATAGGGAAAAGAACCTATTGCAATAGCGTCAGTGCAAGTCTAAATACAAGCTATGCATTAAATGAGTCGGGGCATTTTACAGAAGACGGACTAATAAACAGCATTATATCAGAAATAGATAATGAGTTAAAAATTCCGAGAGAAGGACTGGAAAAGTTTTGCTTTCGGGAACATATAATTGCGGCTTACCGCGATATTGTGGAAGGAGGAAAGCCGCAGCTTTTATTTTATGTACATTCAAAATGGAAAAAGGAAGAAATAATAAGTAATTTTAAGATCCAGACAAAGAGAGAAGATAAGAAAAAGGATACAGAATGCCGAGAAGATGGTAGAAAATTTTTATGGATACATAAATCAAAACTGGATCAGATATGCATTTTGCCGGAAAAGATTGTCCATGAAGGAAAATCCTATCGTATGATGCCGGCCGTTGCCGCATCCATAGTTATTTTCATAGAGCATTTAAGGTGGCTTAACCAGAAAGAAAAAAAGGAATCTAAAGGACATGAGTGAGTTGGCCCAATAAGATTAGTGATATCGATTTCATATTTCCATGGAGTAAAAATGAAATACTTAAAACAATTCCTGATCATACTGACAATTTCCTTTGCGGGAGAAATCCTGCACTGGCTGCTGCCCCTGCCGGTTCCTGCCGGCATCTACGGCATTCTGCTCCTGTTCGTCCTGTTAAAAACGGGTATTCTTCCCCTGGCCTCCGTGCGGGAGACGGCAGGCTTTCTGGTGGAGATCATGCCTGTCATGTTCATCCCGGCGGCGGTGGGCATCATGGACTCCTGGGGGATTATAGCCCCGTCATGGCTGGAGTACCTGACCATGACGGTGGTTTCCACTGTTATTGTCATGGCGGTGTCCGGCCTGGTGACCCAGGCGGTTCTGCGGGTACGTTCCCGGGAAGCCCTGCAGGAACCTTTGCAGACACTTTCTCAGGAACATACCCAAGAACTTTTGCAGACCAGCATGTACCAGAGGGGGGCGGAACGGAAAGCGCTGCCGGAAGAGGCCAACGCAGATACAGATGCACCTGTCCCGAAAAAGGAGCTTCCTGTATAATTCAAATATAGGGAATTCCAAGAAAGAAGGTTGAG